>NZ_CP154874.1:3207500-3507500 GCF_041729615.1 Pseudomonas alcaligenes
CCAAGGCGCTTGAGAGAACTCGGGTGAAGGAACTAGGCAAAATGGCACCGTAACTTCGGGAGAAGGTGCGCCGGTGAGGGTGAAGTATTTACTACGTAAGCCCATGCCGGTCGAAGATACCAGGCCGCTGCGACTGTTTATTAAAAACACAGCACTCTGCAAACACGAAAGTGGACGTATAGGGTGTGACGCCTGCCCGGTGCCGGAAGGTTAATTGATGGGGTTAGCGCAAGCGAAGCTCTTGATCGAAGCCCCGGTAAACGGCGGCCGTAACTATAACGGTCCTAAGGTAGCGAAATTCCTTGTCGGGTAAGTTCCGACCTGCACGAATGGCGTAACGATGGCGGCGCTGTCTCCACCCGAGACTCAGTGAAATTGAAATCGCTGTGAAGATGCAGTGTATCCGCGGCTAGACGGAAAGACCCCGTGAACCTTTACTGTAGCTTTGCACTGGACTTTGAGCCTGCTTGTGTAGGATAGGTGGGAGGCTTTGAAGCGTGGACGCCAGTTCGCGTGGAGCCATCCTTGAAATACCACCCTGGCATGCTTGAGGTTCTAACTCTGGTCCGTCATCCGGATCGAGGACAGTGTATGGTGGGCAGTTTGACTGGGGCGGTCTCCTCCCAAAGAGTAACGGAGGAGTACGAAGGTGCGCTCAGACCGGTCGGAAATCGGTCGCAGAGTATAAAGGCAAAAGCGCGCTTGACTGCGAGACAGACACGTCGAGCAGGTACGAAAGTAGGTCTTAGTGATCCGGTGGTTCTGTATGGAAGGGCCATCGCTCAACGGATAAAAGGTACTCCGGGGATAACAGGCTGATACCGCCCAAGAGTTCATATCGACGGCGGTGTTTGGCACCTCGATGTCGGCTCATCACATCCTGGGGCTGAAGCCGGTCCCAAGGGTATGGCTGTTCGCCATTTAAAGTGGTACGCGAGCTGGGTTTAGAACGTCGTGAGACAGTTCGGTCCCTATCTGCCGTGGACGTTTGAGATTTGAGAGGGGCTGACCTTAGTACGAGAGGACCGGGTTGGACGAACCTCTGGTGTTCCGGTTGTCACGCCAGTGGCACTGCCGGGTAGCTACGTTCGGAAAAGATAACCGCTGAAAGCATCTAAGCGGGAAACTTGCCTCAAGATGAGATCTCACTGGAGCCTTGAGCTCCCTAAAGGGCCGTCGAAGACTACGACGTTGATAGGTTGGGTGTGTAAGCGCTGTGAGGCGTTGAGCTAACCAATACTAATTGCCCGTGAGGCTTGACCATATAACACCCAAACAATCTGTAGATTGTCGGTGATGGTGAAGTCGACAAACGAACCGAAAGTTCGCTAAGAACCGCAAAGCCAAGATCACATACCCAATTCGCTGTGGCGGCTTAACACCGACACAGCAACCGAATTGCTTGACGACCATAGAGCGTTGGAACCACCTGATCCCATCCCGAACTCAGTAGTGAAACGACGCATCGCCGATGGTAGTGTGGGGTTTCCCCATGTGAGAGTAGGTCATCGTCAAGCTCCTATCCCCAAACCCCCATCCGCGAAAGCGGGTGGGGGTTTGGCCTTTTTGGGCGAAAGAAAAATCACAGGCTCTGGTTACGCAGGCATGCGAACAACAAGTGCATGCGTTAGGCTTGCGCCTGCTGTTCGCCACTTTGTCGATGAACTAGCTTGATAGCGGGCGCTGACCTTGCTGCCGTGCAAGGACGCCTCGCCCTGCTGTGAGGAATGGAGCTTTCCTGCATGACCGAGCTGAGCACAGCCAAGACCCGCCGCACCACCAACTGGTCTGCCATCTGGATATTACCGCTGATCGCATTGCTGATCGGCGGCTGGCTGGGCTGGAGGGCTTACAGCCAGGCCGGTATCGAGATCGAGATATTCTTCCCGTCCGGCGATGGTATCCAGGTTGGCAAGACCGAGGTCATCTACAAGGGCATGTCGATCGGTAAGGTCGTCGACATGGTGCTGGATGATCACGGCCAGGAGCGCGGCGTCAAAGTGACGGTCGAGATGGATAAGCAGGTGGAGAAGCACCTGCGCAGCAACACGCGCTTCTGGCTGGTCAAGCCCAGCGTGACTTTGGCCGGTATCACCGGGTTGGAGACCCTGGTTTCGGGCAACTACATCACCGCCAGTCCCGGCGATGGCACCCCAACCCGCAAGTTCGTCGCCCTGACGGAGCAGCCACCGCTGGCCGACACAGTGCCAGGGCTGCATCTGACCCTTAAGGCCGAGCGCCTGGGCTCGCTGAATCGCGATAGTCCGGTGTTCTACAAGCAACTCCAGGTCGGGCGGGTGAAGAGTTACCGCCTCGCCGAGGATCAAAGTACGGTCGAGATCAGGGTGTATATCGAGCCTGAGTTCGCCAGCCTGGTGCGCAAACACACGCGCTTCTGGAATGCCAGTGGTGTGACCATCGATGCCGGCCTGTCGGGAGTCAAGTTGCGTACCGAGTCGCTGGCCAGCATAGTCGCCGGCGGCATCGCCTTCGCCACTCCGGAGCACCGCAAGGATAGCCCTGCTACCGACCCGAGCATTCCTTTCCGTCTGTACGAGGACTTCGATGCCGCTCAGGCCGGCATCAAGGTCGCGCTGAAGCTGCAGGACTTCGAAGGCGTAGAGCCTGGGCGCACCCCGGTGATGTACAAAGGCATTCAGGTCGGCTCCCTGAAGACCATCAAGATCAACGAGGATCTGTCCAGCGCCTCTGTCGACCTGATGCTCGATCCGCGTACCGAGGACTATCTGACCGAGGGCGCCGAGTTCTGGATGGTCAAACCATCCATTTCCCTGGCCGGGATCACCGGCCTTGAGGCGCTGGTCAAGGGTAACTACATCGCCATCAAACCGGGTGAGAAGGGCAAGCCGCCGCTACGTGAGTTCGTCTCTCGGGCCAAGGCGCCACCGCTGGACATCGATGCCCCTGGCCTGCACCTGGTGCTGTTCGCCGATACCCTGGGCTCGCTGGAGGTTGGTAGCCCCATCCTCTATCGCCAGGTCAAGGTCGGCACCATCCAGAGTTTTCAGTTTTCCCGTGATCGCAAGCGCGTAGTTCTTGGTGCCCATATCGAGCCGGAGTACGCCAGCCTGGTAAACAGCTCCACACGCTTCTGGAACGCCAGCGGTATCACGCTTAAGGGTGGGATCTCCTCTGGTATCGAGGTCAAGAGTGAGTCGTTGCAGACCCTGCTGGCGGGGGGGGTGACCTTTGAGACGCCGGATTTACAGGCGCCGGTCAATCGCAAGATTCAGCGCTTCACTCTGCACGACAGCCGCGAGATGGCCATGCAGGAAGGCGTTGCCATCCAGATCAAGGTGCCGAGCGGCGATGGTATCAGCCCGGGAACGGCGATCCGTTTCAAGGGCATTGATGTCGGCAAGGTGGAAAGCGTCGAGCTGACCGATGACCTGCAGGCCGTCCTGCTCAATGCGCGTATCACCAAGGCCAGCGGCCGTATCGCAACGGTCGGGACCGAGTTCTGGGTGGTCAAACCCGAACTGGGACTGGTGCGCACTGCCAATCTCGAGACCCTGGTCAGTGGCCAGTATCTGGAGGCTTTGCCGGCGTCCAAGGCCGGCAAGCCGCAGCACTATTTCGAGATTCGCCCGCAGGCGCCGGTTGCCGAGGTGCGCGAAGAAGGGTTGCGGATCACCCTCAGCACGGCGCGGCGCGGCTCGATCAAGCCTGGGGTGGTGGTCAGCTATCGTGAGGTGCCGGTGGGCAAGGTCAGCCACTTCGAACTGGGGCCAACCTCCGATCGGGTTCTGATCCATGTGCTGATCGAGCCACGCTATGCGCCTCTGGTACGCAGCGGCAGCCGCTTCTGGAACGCCAGCGGTATCGGTGTCGACGCCGGCTTGTTCAAGGGGCTCAAAGTGCGCACCGAATCCCTGGAGGCCCTGCTCGAGGGCGGGATCGCCTTCGCCACGCCGGACAACGCCGTGATGGGTGGTCCGGCGCAGCCCGGCCAGACTTTCGCCCTCAACGACGAGGTCAACGAGGAATGGCTGAAGTGGGCGCCGAAGATAGTGTTGGAGCAGTAGAGAGATTCAGCTTGGATTAAGTCGGCTTGGCTATCCTGGCTCCCGTCGAAACCAATCACTCCCGACGGAGAATCAAGATGAACAAGCTGACTGCCCTTTTCGCCATCACCACTCTCGCCGCCACTGCCGGTATTGCCCAGGCTCGTGACCTGGGCCCGGACGAAGCCCTGAAGCTGCGCGACGCCGGCACCATCCAGAGCTTCGACAAGCTCAACGCCGCCGCCCTGGCCAAGCACCCCGGCGGCCAGGTCAGCGAGACCGAACTGGAAGAAGAGTACGGCCGCTACATCTACCAGGTGGAGGTGCGCGACGCCCAAGGCGTGAAGTGGGATCTGGAGCTGGACGCCACTAATGGCCAGGTCCTGCAGGATCACCAGGACGATTGATTCCATCCCCAAGAAAAAGGGCCGCATCAGCGGCCCTTTTCGTTTGTGCGAAGGAATCAGGCCGGCTCGGCCTGCTCCTCGGTGACCTTGGCAGTCTCGCGGCGCCTGATGAACTTCCAGTCGGCCTCGTCGATATAGATGCCGTTCGGCCCGCTGCCGCCTTCCAGGTCGATGGCCACGTGGGCCGAGACCTGCGGTTTCACCGAGGCGAGGATCGGCACGAAGCCTAGCTGCAGGCTGGTCTCGATCAGCGCCTGCTGGTTGCGCTCGTCGATGTCCGCCGCCTCGTCGAGGTAGTAGGGCAGGCGCACCTTGCCGGCCTGCTCGCGGTCCATCAGGTGCAGCAGCAGGTACATGTTGGTCAGCGCCTTGATGGTCATGGTAGTGCCGTTGGAGGCGGCACCATCGATGTCGGTGTGCATCACCGGCTGACCGCCGACCTTGGTGATCTCGAAGGCCAGCTCGAACAGGTCTTTCAGGCCCAGTTGGTTGCCGTTGGCCGCAACCAGGCGCGACAGGTAGTCCTTGGCCTCTTCGTTCCTCGCATCCTGCTCGGCGCTTTGGCTTAGATCGAACACCGACAGGGTCTCGCCTTCCTCGTACTGGCCGGCGCTGTGGATGATCTGGTCGATGTGCTTGAGCGCGTCGCGGTTGGGTGCCAGGACGATGCGGAAGCTCTCCAGGTTGGAGACCTGACGCTTGTTGATCTCGCGGTTGAACAGCGCCAGCTGGTGTTCCAGGTTGTCGTAGTCGCTGCGGATGTTGCGCAGGGTCCGGGCGATATCGGTGACCGCGGCGCGACGGGCCTTGGCCAGGGTCAGCGCCTCGTCTTGGCGATGCGCATAGGCGTTGACCAGCAGCTGCAGGCGGCGCTCCGGGTCATCCTCGCTGTCGAACTTGGCCACGCCCTTGAGGCGTACCTGCGCATACAGCGCGTCGATCTGGCCGTCGATGCGCTGCAGCGCCTGCCAGCTGTCCTGGTAGTCGTTGAGCAGCGGCAGCAGGTTGTCCAGGCTGTCGTCGACCGGCTCCATGAACGGCGTGCCGAAGGGCAGGTCAGCCGGCAGCAGTTGGCGACGGCGTAGGGCGTCTTCTAGGGTGCGTTCCTTGGCTTCCAGATCGGCCAGTTGGCGGCCGACCAGTTGCAGCTTGGCGGACAGCTGCTGCACGCGTTCGGTGAAGGCGTCCGATGCGCGCTTGAGTTCGTCCTGGGCGGCTTCGGCCTCGGCCAACTGCTCCAGCTTGGCCGGCTCCTCGGCGGCCAGGGTCTGGCTCTTGCGGAAGTCCTCCAGCGCTTTCTGGGCATCGAGCACGGCCTGGTACAGCTGCTCGGCCTGGGCCTTGCTGGCGGCGCGGTCGTTGGCCACCGCCTGCTGGGTCTTCAGTTGCTTCAGCTCGCGCTCCAGGCGGTCCTTCTGGTCGCGCAGGGCGGCGCGATCGGCCAGCGCCTGCAGGGCGGGCGGTTCGATGTGCGAGAGGTCGATGGACAGGCCCGGCACGGCGAAGGTGTCGCCCTTGAAGCGATCCAGCACGGCCTCGACGGCCTTGACCCAGTCGTCGCCCTCGGCCTGGATGCCTTTCTCGCCGAGCGGCAGGCTGAACAGCTGGCCGTTGAACAGACGCATCAGGCGGTCGACGTCGGCCTGGCTGAACTCCTCGCGCAGGCGCGAGTAGCTGTTGTTGTCGGCGTGGTCGAGCTGCTGCTTGACCGACTTCAGGCGCTTCTCCAGATCGCGCAGGCGCTCGTCCAGGTCCTCGGCGGAGAACTGCCGCGATTGCGCCAGGGCGCCGGCCAGCTCGTCGTGGGCGTCCTTGGCGGCGAGCAGCTGCTCTTCCAGTACCTTGGCGTCGGTGACCAGGGCGAAGCGGCTCTTCAACACCGACAGCTCGCCGAGCCAGCGCTGGATCTCGCTGATCTCGCGCTCCAGGCGCATCAGTTCGGCGGTGCCGCCGCGCTGCTCGTTCTGCAGGCCATCCTGCTCGCGTTTGTAGTGCTCGGCCTGGATCACCAGCTCTTCCTTGCGCGCGCCGGAGTAGTCCTGCCAGGCGCCGAGCAGGTGATCCAGTAGCGGCGAGAGGCGATGCAGCTTGCCGCGCAGCACTTCACGCTGGGCCACACCGGCGGACAGCACCTCGACCAGCGGGCCGGCGGCGACCAGTGCCTGGTAGTCCTGCTCCATGCGCCGTACGTCGCGGAAGGCCTCTTCTGTTGCGGCGATATAGTCGACGCTGCCCGAGCGCAGGCTGTGCTCGAAGGCATCGAGGAACAGCTGCTTCAACTTCGCAGCCGTAATCTCGCGCATATGCAGCAGGTTGATGAACAGGGCGCGGAAGGTCTTCAGGCTCTGTTCGCTGGTGGAGCGCAGCGGGATCAGGGTCAGGTCCAGCGGGATGCTGGTATGGCCGCCGACCAGCAGGCGGCGCAGTTCCTCGGGCTTGAGCTCATAGGGGGTGATGCCGGCCTGGCCGAGGTTCTTGAACAGCTCGCGCTGGCGCAGGCAGACGCCATCCTGCTGGTAGTGGTCCAGGTCCAGCTCGCCCTGGTAGGCGAAGAACTGGTGGCCGAAGCCGCCACCCGGGCCGCGACCGGCCACGCCGATCACGTGCGGGCCGTGGGGCAGGGCGACTTCCACCAGGATGTAGCTGGTGTCGCTGGCGAAGTAGAACTTGCGCGAAGCCTCCAGGCTGTACTTGCCGAAGCTCATGTCGGACATGCGCGCGAGGATCGGGAACTGCAGCGCGTTGATCGAAGCCGACTTGCCCAGGTTGTTGGCGCCGTACACCGACAGCGGGTTTTCCAGCGGGAAGATGCCGAGGCTGTAGCCGGCGGTGTTCAGCAGGGCGAAGCGGCGGATGCCGTAGCGTTCCTGGCTCATGCGTCGATCTCCTGGGCGTCACGTTCCTCGGCCATGGCGCGGGCCAGGGCCTCTTCCTCGGATTCCTCGGTAGCCGCGGGCAGCGGCTCGATGCGCACGATGTCTTCCTCGGCTTCGTCGACCACCAGTTCCGGCGTCGGCAGCGGCAGGTTGCTGTGCAGGCTGGCGGCCAGGTCGCGGTCCTGCTGCACCGACAGGCACACGTCGAGGAAGCGGTGCATCGGTGCGAGGAAACGGTACACGCCGTTCTCCTCGCTGGCGAAGCCGAGCTGGGCCAGGCGACGCATGACCTTCTCTTCCAGTTCGTCCTGGGTGGTGACTTCGGCCTGCAGGAACAGGTCCTTGTACTTCTCCAGCAGCGGCGGCAGCTCGTCGCGGCCGAGGCTGCCACCGTCGAGCACGGCCAGCGGGTCGCGGCCCTGGTCGGCCAGATGCTCGACCAGAATGAAGGTGAACAGTGCCAGGCGCTGGGCGGTCTTGTTCACCTGGGCGCCCATCTGCTCCGGCACGAAGTAGTAGAAGCCGCGGCTGTCGCAGACCAGCTCGTAGCCGAGCGACTTGAACAGCGCGCGGTAGGCGTCCTGCTGGTTGGACAGCTGGGTGTACAGCTCGGGGGCGGCACGGCTGATGTGGTAGCCCTTGAACAGCTCGCGGAAGATCGGCGCGAGCTGGGTGAGTTCTTTCAGATCGATATTCATGCGGAGGTCCCGGCCGGCTTGATCAGGGCATAGGAGCTCAGGCTGACCTGATGCTCGCGGGTGAGGTAGTCGCGACGCTCGAGGCGCTCGCGCTGGAAGCGGCCGTCGCGCGACAGCCGCGAGAACCAGTAGAGGAGTTCGTCGGTGGCGCCTTCCGGCTCCTGCTCCAGCAGCCAGACCATCAGGTCCGGCAGCGGCAGAGCCTGCTCGCAGCGCTCGATCATCTCGCGTGCGGTGCGTGGCGCCTTGGGCGGCGCGCCCTTGCGCGAGCCACTGGCGCGCGGGAACTGGTTGGGCTTGGGCTGGAAGCGGGCCAGGGCGTAGACGTAGCTCTCCACCTGGCTGGCGGTACCGAGGAAGGTGCTCTGCGGCCGGGTGAACAGCGGCATCGAGGCCTGCGGCAGGGCGTCCAGACCCTTCTTGCGGATCACCGAGAGGGCCAGTGCGGCGCCACGGGTCACGGCGTTGTGCCGGCGCGCTTCCTCGCGCAGCGGCAGCAGCAGCTCGCGGGCCTTGCGCAGGGTCAGCTGGGCGACGGTCTGCATCTCCAGGATGCGTGCGTGGGTACGCAGCAGCAGGTCGTCGTCGACCAGCTGGCCGAGGCGCTGCTGTTCGCCGAGCAGGCGCAGCAGCACCTGCTCGACGCGGCGTACGCCCTGCTCGAAGGCGCCGTCGGCGGAGACCAGCTGGATCATCGGCTCGACATATTCGTCCCAGGTCGCCAGCACCTCGGCATAGCGCTGGCGCAGCGGAATCTGCCGGTCGCTGGTCTTGGCCCGTTCGGCCACGCCGACCAGGGCCTGCTCGTCGTTGGCCAGTTTCTTCAGTACGTCGCGCACGCGCATATCGAGCAGGCGCAGCTGGCGCGCCAGGTCGTTGCCGTCGCGCACCTCGAAGGCGTCCTGGATATAGCCGGCCAGACGCTCCAGGTGGCGCAGGTAGGCCTCGATCTCCAGGCACAGGCCGAGGCGGTGCTCACGGCGCAGGTAGGCGAGGAAGTCGTGGATCTGTGCGTTCAGCTCGAAGCGGTTGGGGCTCTTGGCCACCGGCACCAGGATGTCCAGGCGGATCCACTGGTCGAGCAGGGCGGTGATGTCGGCGGGGCTGCCCTCGGGCAGCTGCGTGCCGAGCTGGTTGCGCAGCTCGACCAGGCTCAGGGTGCCGGTGTCGAAGCGCTCGCACAGCGGTTCGAGCAGCGTCCAGTGCTCGGCGAGGGCGCGCAACACGCGCTTGGGGTCGATCATGGGCGGGGTCGGTCCGTCGCAAAAGCCCGGATTGTACTGGAAAGGGCCGATGCATGACCGTCACTCCATCGGCCTTTTCCCGGGGGCCGATTCAGTCCACAATTCGCGCCTGATTCCGTCCGTCCTGGAAGCCGCTCTTGATCGAAGAAGTCCGCCGCCGCGCCTATCTGACCGCCATGCAGGTGGCCAGCTGGTTGCCGCGCGTGGAACTGCCGTTCGCCGCGCCCTCGCGCGCCGAGTTGCTGCAGCCGTTGCCTGAGCCGGAAGTCGCGCCGGTTGTGCCCGTCGCCGCGCCGGTGGTCGAGTCCAAGGCAGCGGCCGAGCCGCCGCGCCCGGTCATCGAAGTGCCGCGCCCGTCGGCCGCCTCCAAGGTATTTGCCAAGCCGGAGGCCCAGGCCGAGCCGGAGGACGCGCCGGTGGCCGAGGCCAAGCCGGTGCTGCCGCCGCCGCGCTTCGCCCTGCAGCTGCTGCGCGCGGGCGACTGCGCGGTGCTGGTCGAGCTGGCCACCGGCGAACCGTTCCAGAGCCGCGACCCCTCCTACCTGCTGCTCAAGGACCTGTTGCGCGCCGCCGGCCTGCCGGATGCCCCGCAGCAGGTCGGCGATGGCTCGCCGATTCGCTGGCCGTTGCTCACCCGCGGCAACCTCGACCAGGGTCCGGACGCCGCCCGCGACTACGTGCAGGGCGTGCTGGCCGGTCAGCTGGAGGCCGAGCCCTGCCGCTGTCTGTGGCTGATCGGCCTGCCCGCCGTGCGTTTTGCTGGTGAGGCGGATGCCGAGGCCTACAACCGCGAGCTGCAGGTCGAGGGCCTGGGCGCTGCCTGGGCGCTGCCGAGCCTGGAACTGCTGATGGACGAGCCCGAGCGTAAGGTCGAGGTCTGGCGTGCCATGCGCCGTATCATGCCGCGATGGAAGCAGCCGTCGTGAGTGCCGCTGTCCACTTCCGCCCGATGACCGAGGCGGACCTCGACCGCGTGGTGCAGATCGAGAATGCGGCCTTCAGTCATCCCTGGAGCCGCAACCTGTTCGCCGATGGCCTCAAGTCCTATGACTGCTGGCTGATGTTCGACGGTGATGAGCAGATCGGCCACGGCATCATCCAGATCATTCTCGACGAGGCGCACCTGCTCAACATCACCGTGCGTCCACAGAGCCAGGGCCGTGGGCTGGGGTTGCAGTTGCTGGAGCACCTGATGCAGCGCGCCCGCCAGCTCGGCGCGGGCGAGTGCTTCCTCGAAGTGCGTGCCAGCAACCAGAGCGCCTACCGCCTCTACGAGCGTTACGGCTTCAATGAAGTCGGTCGCCGGCGTGACTACTATCCGGCCGCCGGTGGGCGAGAGGATGCCCTGGTGATGGCCTGTACGCTGTTCGATTAGGCCCGGGCCGCCACATGCCCAGATGGCTTCGGCGCTTTTGCGCATGGCGTGATCTTTCATGAGTCGTGCCGCGCTGCTGGCCTGGGCCGGCCTGGCGCTGGCCAGCCTGTTCTGGGCTGGCAATTCGCTGGTGGCGCGCGCCTTCACCGGGGCGATTCCGCCGCTTTCGTTGGCCTTCTGGCGCTGGGCCGTGGCCCTGGCCATCCTCCTGCCGCTGGTCGGTCCCTCGCTCTGGCAACATCGCCAGGTGTTGCGCAGGGCCGGCTGGCGCCTTTGGTTGCTGGCCGCGCTGGCTATCACCGCCTACAACTGCCTGCTCTATACCGCCGCGCTCAGTACGGCGGCGATCAACCTGAGCCTGGTCAGCACCTGCCTGCCGCTGGCGACCTTCATCGGGGCTGGGCTGCTGCTCGGCGAGTGGCCGGTGCGCAGGGCCTGGGTCGGCCTGCTGCTGGCCCTGTTCGGCTTGCTGTGGCTGATCTGCCAGGGCGACTGGCGAGTGCTGGCCAGCCTGTCGTTTGCCGAGGGCGATCTGCTGATGGTGCTTGCCACGCTGGACTGGGCGCTCTATTCGCTGCTGTTGCGTCGCTGGAACGCCTACTTCCAGCTGCCACCCTTCACCCTGCTCGGCGCGCTGGTGTTGCTCGGCCTGCTCATGCTGGCACCGTTCTACGCCTGGGAGTTCTGGCTGGGGGCGCGCTTCGAACTCAGTCCGGCCAACCTCGCTGCCATCGGCTACACCGCGCTATTCGCTTCGGTGGTTGCCTACCAGCTGTGGAACATCGGTCTGCGCGAGCTGGGCCCTTCACGCACCGCCATGAGCAACTACCTGATGCCGGTGTTCACCGCCATTCTCGGCTGGCTGCTTTTGGGCGAGAGCCTGCAGGGCTATCACTGGGTCGGTGGCGCGCTGATTGTCAGCGGGTTGTTACTGGCGGGGAGAGGGCGCGGGCAATAGTAGAATTGCCCGGCCAGAAACGACAAAGGGCTAGCTTTCGCTAACCCTTTGTTTTGTATGGTGGCTACACCGGGACTTGAACCTGGGACATCAGCATTATGAATGCTGCGCTCTAACCGACTGAGCTATGTAGCCGAGTGGCGCGCATTATTCTCTTGTCGATGCCGGCTGTCAACCCCGTCTGGCGGATAAATTGATGCCTTATCAAGCGCTTAGGCGTGATGCCCGGGAGAATGAAAAGCCCCGCGCTGGCGGGGCTTTGGAGGAGGCTCAGACGTTGAAGCGGAAGTGCATCACGTCGCCGTCCTTGACGATGTAGTCCTTGCCTTCCAGGCGCCATTTGCCGGCTTCCTTGGCGCCGGCCTCGCCCTTGTACTGGATGAAGTCGTCGTAGGCCACCACTTCGGCGCGGATGAAGCCTTTCTCGAAGTCGGTGTGGATCACGGCGGCGGCCTGCGGGGCGGTGGCGCCGATGCGCACGGTCCAGGCGCGCACTTCCTTGACGCCGGCGGTGAAGTAGGTCTGCAGGTTGAGCAGCGAGTAACCGGCGCGGATCACGCGGTTCAGGCCCGGCTCTTCCATGCCCATGGATTCGAGGAACATCTGCTTTTCCTCGTCCTCGTCCAGCTCGGCGATCTCGGCCTCGATCTTGTTGCACACCGGTACCACGATGGCGCCTTCTTCCTCGGCGATGGCGCGGACCACGTCCAGGTGCGGGTTGTTCTCGAAGCCGTCCTCGGCGACGTTGGCGATGTACATCACCGGCTTGCTGGTGAGCAGGTGGAAGCCGCGGATGACCAGTTTCTCCTCGGGGCTCATGTTCTTCATCAGGCTGCGCGCCGGCTTGCCTTCGCTGAAGTGGGGGATGAGCTTCTCCAGGATGGCCTTCTGCGCCAGGGCCTCCTTGTCGCCGCCCTTGGCGTTGCGGGCGACCTTCTGCAGCTGCTTCTCGCAGCTGTCGAGGTCGGCGAAGATCAGTTCGAGGTCGATGATCTCGATGTCGCGCTTGGGGTCGACGCTGTTGGCCACGTGGATGACGTTCTCGTCCTCGAAGCAGCGCACCACGTGGGCGATGGCATCGGTCTCGCGGATGTTGGCGAGGAACTTGTTGCCCAGGCCCTCACCCTTGGAGGCGCCCGCCACCAGGCCGGCGATGTCGACGAACTCCATGGTGGTGGGGATCACGCGCTCGGGCTTGACGATGGCGGCCAGGGCGTCCAGGCGGGCATCCGGCATCGGCACGATGCCGCTGTTCGGCTCGATGGTGCAGAAGGGGAAGTTCTCCGCGGCGATGCCGGATTTGGTCAGGGCGTTGAACAGGGTGGACTTGCCGACGTTGGGCAGGCCGACGATGCCGCAGTTGAATCCCATGGTGTATCCCTCGCGGAGATGAAGTCGTGAAAAGGGGGTCAGGCTTTCTGGCTGTGCAGCTTCTGCATCGCCTTGGTCCAGTCGCCGGCGAGCATTTCGGGCAATACGCCGAGGGCATTGTCGATGCTCTTGTCCAGCAGCTCCTGCTCGCTGCGCGGGGCGCGGCCGAGGACGAAGCCGGAGACCAGGCTGGCGTGGCCGGGGTGGCCAATGCCCAGGCGCAGGCGGTGGAAGCCGTTCTGGTTGCCGCACTGCGCGATGATGTCGCGCAGGCCGTTGTGGCCGCCGTGGCCGCCGCCGGTCTTGAGTTTGGCGACGCCGGGAGGCATGTCGAGTTCGTCGTGGGCCACCAGCATGGCGTCGACCGGGATGCGGAAGAAATTCGCCAGCGCCGCCACGGCCTGGCCGCTGCGGTTCATGTAGGTGGTGGGGATGAGCAGACGAACGTCGCGACCCTGATGGCTGAACTTGCCCACCAGGCCGAAATACTTCTTGTCGAGGGCGAGGCTGACGCGTTGGCTGTCGGCCAGGCGCTCAACGAAAAGGGCCCCTGCGTTGTGCCGGGTCTGGTCGTATTCGGGGCCTGGATTACCCAGGCCGACGATCAGTTGGATGGCAGTCACGTCAGGAGCCCTTTTACCGGAAGGGGCGGGCGAGTATTACTCGGCGCCTTCTTCCTTCACGCGGGAAGCGTGGATGTTGGCGACTGCCAGGTCGTTGCCGTGGGCCAGGGCCACCAGCTCGACGCCCTTTGGCAGCTTGAGGTCGGACAGGTGAACGATCTGACCGACTTCAACCTTGGCCAGGTCGACTTCGATGAATTCCGGCAGGTCTTGCGGCTGGCAGGAAACTTCGACTTCGGAAATGGTGTGGGACACTTCACCGCCCTGCTGCTTGACACCAACGGAGCTGGCTTCGTTGATGAAGTGCAGCGGAACGTGGGCGCTCAGCTTCTGGCCGGCAACGACGCGGACGAAGTCGGCGTGCATCACGTAGCCTTTGGCCGGGTGGCGCTGCAGGGCCTTGATCACCACGTTCTCGGTGGCGCCGGCGATGTTCAGGGCCAGCACGTGGCTGAAGGCGGCTTCGTTTTCCAGCAGCTTGGCCACTTCTTTGGCCAGCAGGCTGATGGATTGCGGGGCTTTGTCGCCGCCGTAAACTACGGCAGGCACCATGGCGACGTTACGACGCAGGCGGCGGCTCGCACCTTTCCCCAGGTCGGAACGCACTTCGGCATTCAGGGCAAACTCAGTCATTGCATTTCTCCAAAATAACCAAACCGCCCTCAGCGCTTGCGACCAGCGTGTGGACGGTTGGGCAAAAAGCCCCGCACGCGGCGGGGCACTTGTCGCTCAGGCCTGTTCCGCTTAGCGGAACATCGCGCTGATCGATTCTTCGTTGCTGATGCGGCGAACCGCTTCGGCGATGACCGGGGCCATGTCCAGCTGACGGATGCGCGGGCAGGCCTGCGCCGCGGCGGACAGCGGGATGGTGTTGGTCACCACGAGGGCGTCCAGCACGGAATTTTCCAGATTCTCGATGGCGCGGCCCGACAGCACCGGGTGGGTGGCGTAGGCGTAGACCTTCGAGGCGCCGTGCTCCTTCAGCGCCTTGGCGGCGTGGCAGAGGGTGCCGGCGGTGTCGACCATGTCGTCGACCAGCACGCAGGTGCGGCCTTCGACATCGCCGATGATGTGCATGACTTCGGACTGGTTGGCCTTCTCGCGACGCTTGTCGATGATCGCCAGGTCGACGCCCAGGCTCTTGGCCACGGCACGGGCGCGAACCACGCCACCGATGTCCGGGGAGACGATCATCAGGTTCTCGAAGCGCTGATCCTGGATGTCGTCGGTCAGCACCGGCGAGCCGTAGATGTTGTCCACGGGGATGTCGAAGAAGCCCTGGATCTGGTCGGCGTGCAGGTCGACGGTGAGCACGCGGTCGATGCCGACCACGGTGAGCATGTCGGCCACTACCTTGGCGCTGATCGCCACGCGGGCGGAGCGCGGACGACGATCCTGGCGGGCATAGCCGAAGTAGGGGATGACCGCGGTGATACGAGTGGCCGAGGAGCGGCGGAAGGCGTCGGCCATCACCACCAGTTCCATCAGGTTGTCGTTGGTCGGCGCACAGGTCGGCTGGATGATGAAGACATCCTTGCCGCGAACGTTCTCGTTGATTTCGGCGCTGATTTCGCCGTCGGAGAACTTGCCTACGGAAGCATCGCCCAGGGGGATATGCAGCTGGCGCACGATGCGCCGGGCCAGATCGGGGTTGGAGTTCCCCGTGAAGACCATCATCTTGGACACGCGCAGTACCTGCCTGGGAGTGGGCCCGATGAATTAAAAAGCTGTTCAAAAAGGCCGGCTTTCTGAACAGCTTTCGAGTGTATGGCAGGGGCGGCTGGATTCGAACCAACGCATGGCAGGATCAAAACCTGCTGCCTTACCGCTTGGCGACGCCCCTAGAGTATTAGTCGAATGCTGGGAGGTTAATGGCAGGGGCGGCTGGATTCGAACCAACGCATGGCAGGATCAAAACCTGCTGCCTTACCGCTTGGCGACGCCCCTGTATCGCGTCCCGCATTCACTTCCGAGTTACCGTTTCGAGCTGGCGATGCAACGGAGACCGATTGCAGCCGCGAGCGACGAAGCTCGGCAGGGTGGCCGGAAGTTGGCGCGAGACTTTATCAGCATCGGCCTGGTTTGGGAAGCTCCCAAACACGCAAGCTCCGGTTCCGGTCATCTTGGCTGCAACAAATTTGTTGAGCGTTTTCAGGGCGTTACGTACTTCTGGGTAACGCTTCTCGACAACCGGCTGACAGTCGTTACGACCGCCCCCCTCGGGAAGGCTGCGAACTGTAATGGCGGGGGTATCACGTGTCAACTCGGGGTCGGCAAAAACTTCCGCGGTGCTGATGCTGACCTGCGGCATGGCGACCAGGAACCAGGGTTCGGGCAGTTCCACCGGCTGCAGCTGCTCGCCGACGCCCTCGGCGAAGGCCGCGCGGCCGCGCACGAACACCGGCACGTCGGCGCCCAGGGCCAGGCCCAGCTCGGCCAGGCGCTCCTCGCCCAGGTCGGTGTGCCACAGGTGATCGAGGCCGACCAGGGTGGTGGCGGCATCCGAGCTGCCGCCGCCGATGCCGCCGCCCATGGGCAGGCGCTTGTCCAGCCAGATATCGGCGCCCAGGCGGGTGCCGGAAGCCTCCTGCAGGCGCCGTGCGGCGCGCACGATCAGGTTGGCGTCGTGCGGCACGCCGGGGATCTCGGTGTGCAGGCGGATCTCGCCGTCGGTGCGCAGGGCGAAGCCCAGCTCGTCGCCGTGGTCGAGGAACTGGAACAGGGTCTGCAGCAGGTGATAGCCGTCGGCGCGGCGGCCGAGGATGTGCAGCATCAGGTTGAGCTTGGCCGGGGCGGGCAGGATCAGTTCGGCGCGGGCGGGAATGGCTTGGGTTGTCATATGCAGAGCTGGAGTGCCGAGTGGGTGTGTCCCCTCTCCCGTTTACGGGAGAGGGGGGAGAGGGTTCTTGGGGCAGCCCCCTCTCCCTGGCCCTCTCCCCGAGGGGAGAGGGAATAATCGGTGCGAGCCTGGCGCTTACTGGCCCAGCTGGCGCGGCTGCCAGTCCTTGATCACCAGGGTGATGTCGAGATCCTTGCCGTGCAGCTTGATGCGCTCGGGCAGGCGGTAGCCGTTCTGCTCGACATAGCTGAGGTACTGCAGCTGCCAGCCATCCTGCTCCAGGCGCGCCAGCTGGCTCTGCGTGTCGAGGGTGACGCGGCTGCGGCTGTCCGGCGCGGGCAGGCCGCGTACCCACCAGAACAGGTGGGAGACCGGCAGGCGCCAGCCCAGCTGCTCCTCTAGCAGGGCCTCGGGCGATGCGGCTTCGTAGCGGCCCTGGTTGGCCACCTCCAGCAGCACGGCGCCCTCGCGGCCGGTGAGGCGGGCGGCGCCGCGGCCGAGCGGGCCGGACAGGCGGATGTCGTAGTAGTCCTGGCGCTGCAGCCAGAACAGCGTGCCGCTGCCGGAGTCCTTGGGTGCGCGGATGCCGACCTTGCCGCTGATCTGCCAGCCGTCGAGGGCGGAGACTTTGGTCTTGTGTGCCTGCCAGCGCTTGGCGTCGCCCTGGCCCTCGACGGATTCTCGGCTGGTGAGGCCGGCGCAGCCGGCGAGGAGGGCGATCAGGCTGAAAACGATAAGGTGACGAAGCATGGATCAGAGTTTCTCGGAACCGGTCAGGCGTTGAATGGTGGAGCGCAGGATGGCGCTGTCGGGCTGCGCCTCGAGGGCACTGGCCCAGACCTTGCGGGCCTCGCGCTGCCGGCCCTGGGCCCAGAGCACTTCGCCCAGGTGGGCGGCGACCTCATGGTCGGGGAACTTGGCCAGGGCGGCGCGCAGGTAGCGCTCGGCTTCCTCCAGGTTGCCCAGGCGGTAGTTGACCCAGCCCAGGCTGTCGAGGGTGGCGGCGTCCTCCGGATTGAGGCGGTGGGCCTGCTCGATCAGCGCCTTGGCCTCGTCATAGCGGGTGGTGCGGTCGGCCAGGGTGTAGCCGAGGGCGTTGAGCGCGGTGGCGTTATCCGGCTCGCGCGCGATGATGTCGCGCAGGTCGCGCTCCAGTCCGGCCAGGTCGCCGCGCTTTTCGGCCAGCATGGCGCGGGTATAGAGCAGGTTGGTGTCGCCGGGGAACTGTTCCAGCGCCCTGGCTATCACCTGCCAGGCCTCCTCGTGGCGCTGGCGGTTGGCCAGGGCCTCGGACTCCAGCAGGTACAGCTGGATGGCGTAGTCGGGCTGGCTGTCGCGGCTGCGGCCCAGGCGGCTGCTGGCCTCGGCGGCGCGGCCCTGCTCGAAGAGGATCTCGGTCTGGCGTACCTGGGCGGCGAGGAAGTCGTCGCCGGGGCCGACCATGCCGTATTCGATCAGGGCGCTTTCCGCATCGCCGCGCTGTTCGTAGATGCGCCCCAGGTTGAAGTGCGCGGCATCGCTGTGGGCGCCGCGCTCGATCAGCTCCTCCAGGTAGACGGCGGCTTCGTCCCAGGCCTGGTCCTCCAGGCACACCAGGGCCAGGGAGTAGCGCAGGTCATCGTCGTCGGGGAAGCGCTGGAGCAGGCCGGCGAATTCGCTCTTGGCCTCGTCCAGGCGGCGCAGCTCGACCAGTTGGCGGGCATAGGCCAGGCGCAGGCGCTTGTCCTCGGGGTGCTGCGCGATGCCGTTCTCCAGCAGCGGGATGGCCTCCTTGCCGCGGTCCAGGCCCTGCAGCAGGCGGGCGCGCAACAGCAGCGGGGGAATCTCCTCCTCGCTGGCGGCGTGCGCCTCGAGCAGTTCCAGGGCCTCCTCGGCGCGGCCGTCCTGGTGCAGCAGCAGGGCCTTGCCGAACAGCAGCTGGCCGTTTTCCGGGTACTTCTGCAGCAGGCGGTCGAAGCTCTGCAGCAGGCCGGCGCGGGTGTCCGGATCGGTCTCGGCGGCGGACAGGGCGAGGAAGTCGAAGTGGGTGTCGCCCTGGCCCTGCAGGACCTTCTCCATATATTCCATGGCTTCGTCGTAGCGGCCGGCACGGGCCAGCTGCACGGCGGCGGCGCGCTGGGCGTCGAGGCTGTCCGGGGCGCTCTTCGACCAGATCAGCGCGCTGTCCAGGGCCGCCTGCTCGGCGCCCAGGTACTCGGCGATGCGGAAGGCGCGCTCCGCCACGCCGGGGTCTCCGGTGGCATTGGCCTGCTGCACGTAGTTGCCGAGGGCGATGTCGAAGCGGTTGCGCTGTCCGGCCAGCTCGGCGGCGAGCAGGGCGTACAGGGTCTCCTCGCTGAACGAGGCGTACTGCTTGGGCTTGGCCGGGGACGGGGTGGTCGCCGCGTCTTCCACCGGCGGGGTGCCGTCCGGGACAGGCGCCAGGCTCTGGCAGCCAGCGAGCAGGAGGGAGGCGGTCAGCAACGCGAGGGATTTGTTCATGAGGGCAAGCTTGCGGTCCGTGGCGTGGCAGCATCATGACACAAGCGGCGGGCGCAAGCCCACCGCGGCGCCGGTGATTGGCCGGGGATGGCGGGCGGGTCAATTTGTCGCAACAGTTGTTCTCCCTCGGGTGACGTAGGACAATCGCCCGCTATCTCCGATTCCCCCTTAGCGACCCTGCATGGCCTTCCTCGCCCTCGGCATCAATCACAAGACCGCCTCGGTGGACGTCCGCGAACGCGTGGCCTTCACCCCCGAGCAGCTGGTCGAGGCCCTGCAGCAGCTCTGTCGCGTCACGCCCAGCCGCGAGGCGGCGATCCTCTCCACCTGCAACCGCAGCGAGCTGTACCTGGAGCAGGACCAGCTGTCCGCCGACGAGGTGCTGCGCTGGCTGGCCGACTACCACCGCCTGAGCCTCGACGACCTGCGCGCCTGCGCCTACGTGCACCAGGACAACGACGCGGTACGCCACATGATGCGCGTGGCCTCGGGCCTGGACTCGATGATCCTCGGCGAGCCGCAGATTCTCGGCCAGATGAAGTCCGCCTACGCCGTGGCGCGCGAGGCCGGCACCGTCGGCCCGCTGCTCGGCCGCCTGTTCCAGGCCACCTTCAGCACCGCCAAGACCGTGCGCACCGATACCGCCATCGGCGAGAACCCGGTGTCGGTGGCCTTCGCCGCCGTCAGCCTGGCCAAGCAGATCTTCGCCGACCTGCACCGCAGCCAGGCCCTGCTGATCGGCGCCGGCGAGACCATCAGCCTGGTCGCCCGCCACCTGCACGACCAGGGCGTGAAGCGCATCGTCGTGGCCAACCGCACCCTCGAGCGCGCCAGCCAGCTGGCCGAGCAGTTCGGCGCGCACGCCGTGCTGCTAGCCGACATCCCCCAGGAACTGGCGCACAGCGACATCGTCATCAGCTCTACGGCGAGTCAATTGCCCATTCTGGGTAAAGGCGCGGTGGAGCGCGCGCTCAAGCAGCGCAAGCACAAGCCCATGTTCATGGTCGACATCGCCGTGCCGCGCGACATCGAGCCGGAGGTGGGCGAGCTGGACGACGTCTATCTCTATACGGTGGACGACCTGCACGAGGTCATCGAGGAAAACCTCAAGAGCCGCCAGGGCGCCGCCCAGGCCGCCGAGGAACTGGTGGCCGCCGGCGCCGAGGAATTCATGCAGCGCCTGCGCGAGCTGGCCGCGGTGGACGTGCTCAAGGCCTACCGCCAGCAGGCCGAGCGCCTGCGCGACGAGGAGCTGGCCAAGGCCCAGCGCCTGCTGGCCAACGGCAGCAGTGCCGAGGACGTGCTGGCACAGCTGGCCCGCGGCCTGACCAACAAGCTGCTGCACGCGCCCAGCGTGCAGCTGAAGAAAATCTCCGCCGACGGTCGCTTCGAAGCGCTGGCCGTGGCCCAGGAACTCTTTGCCCTCGACGAGGGCCCGAGCAAGACATGAAAGCCTCCCTGCTGAAGAAACTCGACATCCTCCACGACCGTTTCGAGGAGCTCACCGCGCTGCTCGGCGATGCCGAAGTGATCAGCGACCAGAACCGTTTCCGCGCCTATTCCAAGGAGTACGCCGAGGTCGAGCCGGTGATCGTCGCCTACCGCGAGTTCCGCAAGACCCAGGGCGACCTCGAGGGCGCCCAGGCGCTGCTCAAGGACGGCGACCCGGAAATGCGCGAGATGGCCGAGGAGGAGGTGGCCCAGGCCAAGGAGGCGCTGGTCGCGCTGGAGGACCGCCTGCAGCGCATGCTGCTGCCCAAGGACCCCAACGACGGTCGCAACGTGTTCCTGGAAATCCGCGCCGGCACCGGTGGCGACGAGGCGGCGATCTTCTCCGGCGACCTGTTCCGCATGTACTCGCGCTACGCCGAGCGCCAGGGCTGGCGGGTCGAGATTCTCTCGGAAAACCTCGGCGAGCACGGTGGCTATAAAGAAGTCATCAGCCGGGTGGAGGGCGACAACGTCTACGCCAAGCTCAAGTTCGAGTCCGGCGCCCACCGCGTGCAGCGCGTGCCGGAGACCGAGTCGCAGGGGCGCATCCACACCTCGGCCTGCACCGTCGCCGTGCTGCCGGAGCCGGACGAGCAGCAGGCCATCGAGATCAACCCGGCCGACCTGCGCGTGGACACCTACCGCGCCTCCGGTGCCGGCGGCCAGCATGTGAACAAGACCGACTCGGCGATCCGCATCACCCACCTGCCCACCGGCATGGTGGTGGAGTGTCAGGAAGAACGCTCGCAGCACAAGAACCGCGCCAAGGCCATGGCCTGGCTGGCGGCCAAGCTGCAGGACCAGCAGGACGCCGCCGCGCACAAGGAAATCAGCGAGACCCGTCGCCTGCTGGTGGGCTCCGGCGACCGCTCCGAGCGCATCCGCACCTACAACTTCCCGCAGGGCCGGGTCACCGACCACCGCATCAACCTGACCCTGTATTCGCTGAACGAGGTGATGGGCGGCGCGGTGGAGCAGGTGATCGAACCGCTGCTGCAGGAATACCAAGCCGACCAGCTGGCGGCCCTGGGCGACTGACCGCATGCCGAGCCTCGCCGCGCTGCTGGACCAGGCCGAACTGCCGGACTCGCCGACGGCGCGCCTGGATGCCGAGCTGCTGCTGGCCGCCGCCCTGGGCAAGCCGCGCAGCTACCTGCGTACCTGGCCCGAGCACGAGCCGGGCGCCGAGCAGCAAGCCGCCTTCGCCGCCCTGCTCGAACGCCGCCGCGCCGGCGAGCCGGTGGCCTACATCCTCGGCCACCAGGGCTTCTGGAGCCTGGACCTGGAAGTCGCGCCGCACACCCTGATTCCCCGTCCCGATACCGAACTGCTGGTGGAGACCGCCCTGCAGCTGGCGCCGGCCACCCCGTTGCGGGTGCTCGACCTGGGCACCGGCAGCGGCGCCATCGCATTGGCCCTGGCCAGCGAGCGCGGCGGCTGGCAAGTGACCGGGGTGGACCGCATCGCCGAGGCGGTGGCGCTGGCCGAGCGCAATCGCCAGCGCCTGGGGCTGACCAATGCCGTGTTCCGCCAGAGCAGCTGGTTCGACGGCCTGGCCGGCGAGCGCTTCGGCCTGATCCTGAGCAATCCGCCCTATATCGCCGCTAGCGACCGTCACCTGGGCGAGGGCGACGTGCGCTTCGAGCCGCTCAGCGCCCTGGTGGCCGGCGCCGATGGCCTGGACGATATCCGCCAGATCGTCGCCCAGGCGCCGTCGCACCTGGAAGTCGGCGGCTGGCTGCTGCTGGAGCATGGCTACGATCAGGCCGCGGCGGTGCGCGGGTTGCTCGCCGCCGCCGGTTTCACCCGCGTGGACAGCCGTCGCGACCTGGGCGGTCACGAGCGTATTTCCCTGGGGCAATGGCCTGCATGACGATGGAACTCAACGACGATGAGCTGCTGCGCTACAGCCGGCAGATCCTCCTGCCGCAGATCGACGTGACCGGGCAGCTCAGGCTGAAACAGAGCCGCGTGCTGATAGTCGGGCTAGGCGGCCTCGGCTCGCCGGTGGCCCTGTACCTGGCCGCCGCCGGGGTCGGCGAGCTGCACCTGGCAGACTTCGACAGCGTCGACCTGACCAACCTGCAGCGCCAGGTGCTGCATGACAGCACGCAGATCGGTGCCAGCAAAGTGGATTCGGCCATGGCTCGTCTGTCCGCCATCAATCCGCAGATCGCCCTGGTGCCGCACCGCATGGCGCTGGACGAGGATTCCCTGGCCGCCGCCGTTGCCGCGGTGGACCTAGTGCTGGACTGCTCGGACAACTTCACCACCCGCGAGGCGGTCAACGCCGCCTGCGTGGCCGCCGGCAAGCCGCTGGTGTCCGGCGCGGCGATCCGCCTGGAGGGCCAGCTCGCCGTGTTCGACCCGCGCGACGCGGCCAGCCCCTGCTATCACTGCCTCTATGGCCATGGCAGCGAGGCCGAGCTGACCTGCAGCGAGGCCGGCGTGGTCGGGCCGCTGGTGGGCCTGGTCGGCAGCCTGCAGGCGCTGGAGGCGCTCAAGCTGCTGGCCGGCTTCGGCGAGCCGCTGGTCGGCCGCCTGCTGCTGATCGACGCCCTCGGTTCGCGCTTTCGCGAGCTGCGGGTCAAGCGCGATCCGGCCTGCAGTGTGTGCGGAGCGCGGCCATGAGCCAGGCACCGATCGGCGTGTTCGACTCCGGCGTCGGTGGCCTCTCGGTGCTGCGCGAGATCCGCGCGCGGCTGCCGCACGAGTCGCTGCTGTACGTGGCCGACAGCGGCCATGTGCCCTACGGCGAGAAGAGCGCGGAGTTCATCCGCGAACGCAGCCAGCACATCGCCGAGTTTCTCTTGGGGCAGGGCGCCAAGGCGCTGGTGCTGGCCTGCAACACCGCCACCGCGGCGGCGGTGGCCGAGCTGCGCGCGCGCTACCCCGAGCTGCCCATCGTCGGCATGGAGCCGGCGGTGAAGCCGGCGGCGGCGGCTACCCGCAGCGGCGTGGTCGGCGTGCTGGCCACCACCGGCACCTTGAAGAGCGCCAAGTTCGCCGCCCTGCTGGATCGCTTCGCCAGCGACGTGCGGGTGATCACCCAGCCCTGTCCGGGGCTGGTCGAGCAGATCGAGGCTGGCGAGCTGGACAGCCCGCGCACCCGCGCGCTGCTGCAGGGCTGGGTCGAGCCGCTGCTGGCCGAGGGCTGCGACACGCTGATCCTTGGCTGCACCCACTACCCCTTCATCAAGCCGCTGCTGCGCGAGCTGGTGCCGGATGCGGTCAGCCTGGTGGATACCGGCGCGGCGGTGGCGCGGCACCTGCAGCGCCTGCTGGAGCAGCGCCGCTTGCTGGCCGGGGAAGGCACGCGGGCCCGCGCGCGGTTCTGGTCCAGTGGCACGCCGCAGAGCCTGGCCGGCGTCCTGCCGCTGCTTTGGGGCGAAGCCTGCGCGGTGCAGCCGCTGCCCTGAATTTTGCCTTTGGTCGGCTTTCCCTGAGAACCCTGGGTTCTATACTCTCTGTACTGTCATAACGCCGTTACCTTCCAGTACAGGATGTAGAAGAATGCAGAAGATCCTTTCTCTGGCCGCCGCTGCGGCCCTGGCAATGGGGAGCCTGTCCGCCCAGGCCGTCGACTTCACCGCCGCCGTCGGCCAGACCGGCGACTCGACCATGGTCTATCGCCTCGGTGCGCAATGGGACTGGAACACCAGCTGGTGGCAGAGCGACACCGGGCGCCTGACCGGCTACTGGGACGCCGGCTACAGCTACTGGGACGGCGACGAGACGGCCAGTAACCACAGCCTGTCATTCAGCCCGGTGTTCGTCTACGAATTCGCCGGCGAGACGGTGCGCCCCTACATCGAGGCCGGTATCGGCGTGGCCTTCTTCGAGAGCACCGAACTGGAGGACAACGACCTCGGCTCCTCCTTCCAGTTCGAGGACCGCATCGGCGCCGGCCTGCGCTTCTCCGGCCAGGAAGTCGGCATCCGCGCCATCCACTACTCCAACCTCGGCATCAAGCAGCCCAACGACGGCGTCGAGGCCTATACCCTGCATTACCGCACCAGCTTCTAAGCGCGCTGTTCGCCAAAGCCGGGCCCGGGCCCGGCTTTTTCATGCCTGGCGCAGGCGTTTGCGGAAGGCGCCGGGTGTCTCGCCGCACAGCTGCTTGAACAGCTTGGCGAAGGTGGCGCGGTCGGCGTAGCCGACCTGCGCGGCGACCTGCTCCAGCGAGTGCGCGGGGTTGCGCAGGGCATGCTGCGCGGCGCCGATGCGCAGGCGCTGCAGGTAGTCGTTGGGCGTCAGCCCGGTGGCCGCCTTGAAGCGCCGCAGCAGGGTGCGGGTGGAGCAGTTGGCGCGTGCGGCGAGGCTCGCCAGGTCGATGGGCTCGGCGTGGTGCAGGGCCATCCAGCGCAAGAGCGGGGCGAACTGGGCATCGTCCTGGCCATTATCCGGCAGCAGCGGGGTGAAGCGCAGCTGACTGCCGCGCTGGCGCTCCACCACCAGGGCATTGGCCACCTGTTGCGCCAGCCAGTCGCCGGCGTGCAGGGCGATCAGCTGCAGGCACAGGTCGATCCCGGCCTGGGCACCGCCGGAACAGAAGCGGTTGCCGTCCGCGGTGAACAGCGCGTCGATCTGCAAACGTACCCGCGGGTAGCGCTGGCGGAACTGCTGCGCCAGGGCCCAGTGGGTGGTGGCGCGGCGCCCGTCCAGCTGTCCGGCGGCGGCCAGCAGGCAGGCGCTGCTGCACAGGCTGGCCAGCTGCTGTTCCGGCGGCCGCGCGGCCAGCCAGGCGAGCAGGGCGGCGTTGCCCTCGAGGGTGCGCTGCAGCGCGCTGCCGGTGGCGGGGATCAGCAGCAGTGCGGCGCCCTCGGCCAGCTCCAGGCCGCCGTCCACCCGCACTTCGGCAAGGCCCAGGTCCACCGGCCGGCCGTCGGCACTGACCCGCAGCAGTTCGAACAGCGTCGCGCCAGCCAGCTGGTTGGCCAGGCGAAAGGTATCCAGGGCCTGGCTCAGGCTGGACAGCACGGTCAGCGGGCAGACGTACAGGGCGATGCGAATCATGTGGCGATTATTGCCACAAAGTTGTCTTTATCGCCAATCGCTGTCGCTCACCCGCGCGGCCATACTCTGCCCATTCCCACCCGGAGCAGCGCCCCATGGCCCATCCCAATGCCGAACTGATCGACCGTTTCTACCAGGCCTTCCAGAAGCTCGACGCCGAGGCCATGGCCGCCTGCTACGCCGCCGACGTGCGCTTCTCCGACCCGGCCTTCCGCGACTTGCGCGGCCGCGACGCCGGCGACATGTGGCGCATGCTCTGCGCGCGTGCCAAGGACTTTTCGCTGAGCTACGAGGTGCTCGAGGCCGACGACCAGCAGGGCCGCGCGCGCTGGGTGGCGAACTACCTGTTCAGCGCCACCGGGCGCCAAGTGGAGAACCACATCGAGGCGAGCTTCCGCTTCGAGGGCGGCAAGATCGTTGAGCACCGCGATCACTTCGACCTGTGGCGCTGGATGCGCCAGGCGCTGGGCGCCAAGGGCCTGCTGCTGGGCTGGCTGGCGCCGGTGCAGGCGGCGGTCGGCAAGCAGGCCATGGCCGGGCTGCGCGCCTGGCAGGCCGGGCGCTGACTGGGTAAGCTCGGCAGCCATCCATTGTGCCGCCGAGCCATGACCGATACTCCGCCCGCCAAACCCTGGTTCGTCTACCTGGTCCGCGCCGAAAGCGGTGCGCTCTACTGTGGCATCAGCGACGATCCGCAGCGGCGCTTCGAGCAGCATCGCAGCGGCAGGGGCGCGCGCTTTTTCCATTCCAGCCCGGCGCGGGCGCTGGTGTATGTTGAGGCCTGCGCCAACAAGGGCGCCGCGCTGCGCCGCGAGATCGCCATCAAGCGCCTGAAGAAGGCGGCCAAGGAGGCCTTGATAGGTGCGCTGGATGGGCCGTCATCAGGTTGAAGGGGTAGGCCGTGGCGGCGCCTGCGGCTAAGCTGCGGCCTCGTCTTTTCAACTGCCGCGGAGTCCCGCCATGTCCGAACTCATCCTGCACCACTACGACGCCTCGCCCTTCGCCGAGAAGGCCCGCCTGATGCTGGGCTTCAAGCAGCTGTCGTGGCGTTCGGTGGAAATCCCGCGGATCATGCCCAAGCCCGATCTCGTCGCGCTGACCGGCGGCTACCGCAAGACCCCGGTGCTGCAGGTCGGCGCCGACATCTACTGCGACACCGCGCTGATCGCCCGTCGCCTGGAGGCCGAGAAGGCCACGCCGAGCCTGTTCCCCGAAGGCCAGGAGTTCGTCGCCGCCAGCTTCGCCCAGTGGGCCGACGCGGCGGTGTTCCAACACGCGGTGACCCTGGTGTTCCAGCCGGAATCCATCGCCGTGCGCATGGGCAAGCTGCCGCCGGCGGCGCAGCAGGCCTTCGTCGCCGACCGTGCGGCGCTGTTCGCCGGTGGTAGCGCCAGCCGCCTGCCGGCCGCGCAGGCCAAGCTGCAGTGGCCGGTGCTGATGGCACGCCTGCAGCAGCAGCTGGCGCGCGAGGAGGGCGACTTCCTGTGCGGCGAGCCGTCGATCGCCGACTTCGCCATGGCCCATCCGCTGTGGTTCCTCAAGGGCACCCACGTCACTGCGCCGCTGGTTGACGACTACCCTGAAGTGGCGGCCTGGCTCGGCCGCGTGCTCGGCTTCGGGCATGGCGCGCACAGCCCGCTGAGCAGCGAGGAGGCCATCGCCATCGCCCGCGCGGCGACGCCTGCGGCGCTGCCGGAGGAAGACTGCAGCCAGGCGCTGGGCTTCCAGGTCGGCCAGCAGGTCAGCGTGGCGGCGACCGACTACGGCGTCGATCCGGTGCAGGGCGAGCTGCTCTGCGTGTCGGACGAGAGCATTATCCTGCGCCGCCAGGACGAGCGCGCCGGTACTGTGCATGTGCACTTCCCGCGCCTGGGCTTCAGCCTGACGGCGGTCTGAGGCCGCGCGAGCGCTGCACGAACGCCCGGCACCGCCGGGCGTTTTCGTTGGGGCGGCCAGATGGCGTAGCCCGGATGCAATCCGGGAAGCAGGCGACTCCGCTCCCGGATTGCATCCGGGCTACAGCAGGTCGGCGGCGGAGAAGGGCGGCGGGTTGTCCGGCCAGCTGAGGTCGAGGCGTTCCAGCTCGCGGGCCAGCAGGCTGGCCACCAGCCAGTCGCGCAGCCAGCGCTGCTCGGCGGGGATCACATACCAGGGCGCTGCCTCCGTATGGCTGGCCGCCAGCAGCGCGCTCCAGCGCGCCTGGCGCAGGTCGAATTCGCGGTACGCCTGCAGGTCGCTGGGGTGCAGCTTCCAGCGCTTCTCCGGGCGCTGCAAACGGCTCAGAAGGCGTAGTCGCTGCTCGTCACGGGAGATGTGCAGGTAACACTTGAGCGGATGCAGGTGACGCGCCGGCCACTCGGCCTCGAAGGCGCGCAGCTCGTGCAGGCGGCCGGGCAGTTCGTCTGCGCTGCACAGGCCATCGAGCGGGTCGCAGATCAGCGCCTCGTAGTGGCTGCGGTTGAACACGCCGAGCAGGCCGGGGCCGGGCAGGCGCTGGCGATAACGCAGCAGGAAGTGCTGGCGTTGCTCCTCGGCGCTCGGCTGGTGGAAGTCGTGGATGCTCAGGCCCTGCGGGTCGAAGGCATTGAGCACGCGGCGGATCAGGCTGTCCTTGCCGGAGCAGTCCGGGCCCTGCAACACCAGCAGCAGGGCCTCGCGACGATTGGCCCAGAGCATGCGCTGGCGCTCGTTGAGCCAAGGGCGCAAGGCGGCCAGGGCCTGTTGCCCCTGGAGCTTGTCCAGGCCGAAGTCGCGTGCCGGATCGCCCGCCAGCGGCGCGTCCACGTCGCACAGGCAGGCGTCGAGCACGGCGTCGGGCAGGCGCATGGGCTCAGTCCTTGCGGCGCTTGAGCTGGTCCTTCAGCTGGGTCGGGACCTGGCGGATGATCAGCATGTCGCGCGCCTCGTCGTATTCGATCTTCGAGCCCAGCAGGTGCGCCTCGAAGCTGATCGACAGGCCCTCGGCGCGCCCGGTGAAACGGCGGAACTGGCTGAGGGTGCGTTTGTCCGCCGGAAACTCCGGGGCCATGCCGTAGTCCTTGTTGCGGATATGTTCGAAGAAGGCGCGCGGGCGCTCCTCGTCGATCAGCCCGGAAAGCTCCTCCAGGGTGATTGGCTCGCCCAGCCTGGCCTGGCTGGTGGCGTAGTCGACCAGCGCGTCGGTCTTCTCGCGGGCCTTCTCCTCGGCCAGGTCCTCGCTCTCGACGAAGTCGCTGAAGGCCTTGAGCAGGGTGCGCGTCTCGCTCGGCGCATCGACACCTTCCTGGCAGCCGATGAAGTCGCGGAAGTAGTCCGAGACCTTCTTGCCGTTCTTGCCACGGATGAAGGAGATGTACTGCTTGGACTGCTTGTTGTTCTGCCACTCGCTGATGTTGATGCGCGCGGCCAGGTGCAGCTGGCCGAGGTCCAGGTGCTTGGCCGGCGCCACGTCCAGCGCCTCGGTCACCGCCACGCCCTCGCTGTGGTGCAGCAGGGCGATGACCAGGTAGTCGGTCATGCCCTGCTGGTAGTGGGCGAACAGCACGTGGCCACCGGTGGACAGGTTGGACTCCTCCATCAGCTTCTGCAGCTGCGTCACCGCCTGGCGGCTGAAGGCGGTGAAGTCCTGCTCGCCGTCCAGGTATTGCTTCAGCCAGCCGCTGAAGGGGTAGGCGCCGGACTCCTCGTGGAACAGGCCCCAGGCCTTGCCCTGCTTGGCGTTGTAGCTCTCGTTGAGGTCGGCCAGCAGGTTCTCCATGGCCTGCGAGGCGGCCAGTTCGCTGTCGCGGGCGTGCAGCACGGCGGGCGAGCCGTCGGGCTTCTTGTCGATCAGGTGGACGATGCAATGGCGGATCGGCATGGGTCGTATTCTTCGCGGTGGTTCGGGGGCGGCAGGGGCGCCGCGGCATGCGCGCAGTCTACCCGAGTCTGGCCACGGCTTCAGGGGAGCCCTGGCGGTGCCAGCATGGTGCCGCTGTTTTGCTGGCAACTGGCCGTTATCTTCGGTGAACCAGCGCAATATTTCGGCAATAAAGAGGAGTGTTTCTTCGCCCTTGCGGTAATCCCTGTCTAGCTTCTCCTGCGTCCACACGACGCAGTAAGGGACGGCCCGCGGCCGCGCCACAAGCGCTGTCGCATCCATCTGCTCCAGATATGGATTGGAGAAAACCCATGCCTAACAAGAAGAAACTCTCGCTCGCTGCACTGCTGGCCAGCCTGGCCACGCCGGCCATGGCCGCCGGCCCTGAAGACCCCGCGCAGTTGTTCGACCGGCTGTGGAGCCCGAGTCGCCTCGGCCCCATGGAGTGTCGCGCCGGGGTGCTGAACGGCTCGCCGCTGCTACTGCCGCGCTGCATGCAGGCGCAGAAAACCACCGAGCACCTGCAGATGCTCCATGCCGTGGCCCTGGCCAATGGCGGCAATCGCGCCGCCGGGTTGCCCGGCTACCAGGGCTCGCTGGACTATGTGCGCACCACCCTGGAGGACGCCGGCTACAGCGTCACCCAGCAGGCTTTCCCGTTCAGCGCCTTCTACCCGCAGGGCCCAGGCGTGCTGCAGGCCCTGGCGCCGACGCCCGCGCAATACGAGTGGGAGGTGGACTTCACCTACCTGTCGCAGACCGACGCCGGTGACGTGAGCGCCGCCGTGGCGCCGGTGGACATCGCCCTCGGCCTCGGCAACACCTCCAGCAGCGGTTGCGAAGCCGAGGACTTCGTCGGCTTCCCGGCCGGTGCCATCGCCTTGCTGCAGCGCGGCACCTGCAACTTCCAGCTGAAGGCGGAGAACGCGGCGGCGGCCGGTGCCAGCGGGGTGGTCATCTTCAACCAGGGCGACACCGAGGAGCGCAAGGGCCTGCTCAATGCCACCCTGGGCGATGCCTACGCCGGCGGCATCCCGGTGCTGTTCGTCACCTACGATCTGGGCGTGAGCCTGGCGCAGACCGCCGAGCTGCAGCTGCGCATGTTCACCGACGTGGTACGCGAGCGCACCCAGACCTTCAACCTGATCGCCGAGTCGCGCCACGGCAACCCGGACAACGTGGTGATGGCCGGTGCGCACCTGGACTCGGTGTACGAGGGCGCCGGCATCAACGACAACGGCTCGGGTAGCGCCGCGCTGCTGGAGCTGGCGGTGCAGATGCGCAAGGTCAGGCCGAAGAACAAGCTGCGCTTCGCCTGGTGGGGCGCCGAGGAGTCGGGACTGGTGGGGTCGACCTACTACGTCAGCGAGCTGCCGGCCGAGGAGAAGGCGAAGATCAAGGCCTACCTGAACTTCGACATGATCGCCTCGCCCAACTTCGCCTACTTCATCTATGACGGCGATGGCTCCGACTTCGGCCTGCAGGGCCCGCCCGGCTCGGCGGCGCTGGAGAAGCTGTTCGAGGAGTACTACAAGCTGCGTGGCCTGCCGTTCGAGGGCGACGAGATCACCTTCCGCTCCGACTACGCGCAGTTCTTCACCGACGGCATCGCCTTCGGCGGACTGTTCACCGGCGCCGAGGTGCTGAAGACCGAGGAGCAGGCGGCGCGCTACGGCGGCACCGCCGGCATCGCCCTCGACCCCTGCTACCACGCGGCCTGCGATGATCTCAACAACCTCGACCAGCGGGCCCTGGAGATCAATGGCGATGCCATGGCCTTCGTCACCAGCTGGCTGGCGCTGTCGACCAAGGTGGTCGATGACGAGATCGCCGCGAGCCAGGCCGGGCCCAGCCTGAAGCGCGCCGCCAAGGCCTACGACATCACCCACTGGGGCAAGCACTGGATCAAGTGATCCCGGGCTGCGCCGAGGCCCCGCCAGGTTCGTCCTGGCGGGGCTTTTTCATGCGCCGGCCAGGCGCCGCTGCTGCACCGCGCGCAGGCGCTCGATCATGTAGCGCAGGTGCATGTGCAGCTCGTACAGCTCGCTGGAGTAAGACAGCGGCACCTCGACCTTGGCCAGTTCGTCTTCCAGTTTCTCCAGGCGCGCGATCTCCGCGTCGATATCGCCGTTGAGCTTGCCGCTGTAGAGCTGCTGGTCGATCTCGCGCAGGTGCTTGTACCAGCGGTAGATGCGCGCGCGGATGCGCCACTGGTAGATCGGGCCGATGGCCTTGAACAGCGGGAACAGCAGGATCACCAGGGGAATGGCGAGGATGATGTAGCGGTCGGCCAGCGAGGCGATGCGGAACGGCAGGTAGCGCTGCAGGATCGGCAGGCCCTTGTCGTAGTAGTACTCGGCCTCGGCCAGGGTCTCCAGCGAGCGCGGCGGGCGCTGCGGGTAGCTGCCGGCCGGATCGAGCAGGCTGCCATCCTTGAGTACCTCGCGCGCGGCTTCGAGGATCAGCGGGGTGAGCGAGGGGTGGAAGTCCTCGCCGGCCACCAGGGTGGCCACCGGGCCGAGGGTGACGATGTCGCGGTCCGGGCTGTTGTTGGCCATGTCCAGCATGCCCTCGCCGACCTGCAGGCGGCTCAGGTAGGGCAGGCGCGCCAGGTAGGCCTCGGTGCGGCGCAGGCTGACCAGGCGCACCCGGGGTTCGGCGGCCAGGCGCTGGACCAGCGGGTTCTCCGCCGGGCCGACGAAGAAGGCGGCGTCCAGCCGGCCCTCGACCAGCGCGTCGGCGGCGCGGCTGCCGCCCAGGCTCTGCCAGCCCTTGGGGTAGTCGGCCGGGGTGATGCGGTTGGCGGCGAACAGGGCGGCGGTGACCGCCTGGGTGCCGCTGTCCTCGGCGCCGATGGCCAGGCGCAGGCGCAGCAGGTCGGAGAGGCGTTCGAACTTCACCTTGCGGCCGGTGAACAGCCACAGCGGCTCGCGGTACATCACGCCGAGGCCGAGCAGCCGGGCGCGCGCCTCGGCGTCCAGGGTCAGCTCCTGGCCGCTCTGCACCAGGGCCAGCTCCACTTCGCCGGCGCCCAGCTTGGCCAGGTTGTCGCGCGAGCCCTGGCTCGGCACCAGCTCCAGCTCGAAGCCCTGCTCGGCCAGCTCGGCGCGCAGGCGCTCGGCGAAGGCGTGGTAGCCGCCGCCCTCGGCGCCGGTGGCCAGGCGCGCGTGCATCGGCGGCGGCGGCGCGACGAAGTAGAACAGCGCGCCGACCAGGCCGGCGATCACCGGCACCAGCCACAGGTTGGCGAGGATGAGGATTTTCAGGTCGCGGAGAATGCGGCGCATGGTCGGTCCTTGAGGCTATCCCAATGGGCAGGATAGCCGGAACCGCCTCAGCTCTGCAGGCTGGCCTGTGTGCCGCGGCGAGTGCGCCAGTGATCCAGCAGGGCGATCACGGCCAGCAGGCCGAGGGCATACAGCGCGTCGATACCCAGTGCCAGCAGCACCAGCGCGCAGAGCAGGGCGCTGAACGCCGCGAGCCAGCGCCAGATGCCGCGCAGCAGCACCACGCCGGCGCCCATGCTGAGCAGATAGACCAGGATGAAGTTGCCGTTGGCATAGCGGATCAGGTCGTCCACCGACAGCTGCAGCACGGCGGCCAGGCCTGCGCACAGGGCACAGATCGCCACCACCAGCAGCAGCGCCGGGCCGGGCACGCCGTGGTGGTTGCGCGCGGCCAGCGGCGCCGGCAGCTTGCCCTCGTCGGCCAGGCTCCAGATCAGCCGGGCGAAGCCCTGCACGTAGACGTTCATCGAGGCGAAGCAGGCCAGGTAGCCGACCAGCGCCACCAGCCAGCCGGCGCGGTCGCCCAGCAGCAGGTGCATCAGGCGCGGCAGCGAGGCGGCGTCGCTGTGCTCGTCGCCGTACACGCCGAAGCTCAGCACCGCCACCGAGAAGGCCCAGTACACCAGGCCGGCCAGCAGCACGCCGAGCAGCAGGGCCAGGGGGAAGTCGCGCTGCGGGCGGCGGAATTCCTCGCCCAGGTGGGTGAAGGCCTCGATGCCGACGAAGCACCAGAACATCACGCCCAGCGCGGCGGGGATCAGCGGCCAGGTGTCGCCGATCTCCGGCAGCAGCGGCTGGCTGACCAGCGGCAGCTCGCCCACCCACCAGACCAGGGCGACGGTGCCGATGATCGCCAGGGCGATCAGCCCCTGCACCAGGCCGCTGGCGCGCGCTGGGCGCTGGCCGAGCAGGAGCATGGCAGCCAGGGTGGCGAGCTGGATCAGCAGCGCTTCGCCGCGGCCCACCGGCAGCACGGCCTGCCAGAAGCCGGTGGCGATGTTCAGCGCGGCGGGCAGGCCGACCGGCAGCACGGCGAGGAACAGGAAGGCGATCAGCCGCTCGCTGCGCGCGCCGAAGGCGCGCCCGATCAGGTGCGGCGCGCCGCCGGCGTGGGGGAAGCGGCGGCCCAGCTGGGCGAAGGTGAAGGCCACCGGCAGCACCAGGGCGATGAGGATCAGCCAGGCCCACAGCGAGGCCTGGCCGGCGGCGGTTGCGGCCAGCGCCGGCACCACGAAGATGCCGGTGCCCAGTAGCGAGGTGCTGAGCAGGCCGATGCCCTGCAGCAGGCCCAGTTCCTTGTTCAGACGGCTCATGAGGTATGCTCGTGCGATCCTTTTCGATCCCGCCATGTTAAGCGCGCCGCCGCGGCCAGGTTGCCGCCGATCGCCGGCAAACTGGCGGAATCGCCCGTCAGATCGCCGGAGCCTTCGTGGACAAGTTCGACCGTCAGATTCTCGCCCTGCTGCGCAGCGACGCGCGCACCTCCGTCAGCCAGATCGCCCGCGAGGTCAGCCTGTCGCGCTCGGCGGTGGGCGAGCGCATCCGCCAGCTGGAGCAGGCCGGGATCATCCGCGGCTACCACGCCCGCGTGGTGGAGGCGCAAGGCACGGCGGTTAAGGCCTTCCTCGAACTCTTCTACAGCAATGGCCGCTGCCAGGACTACGTCGAACGCATGCGCGCCCATCCGGAGATCCGCCAGTGCTGTGGCATCAGCGGCGAGACCGACATGCTGGTGCAGGTGGAGGCGGCGAGCATGGCGCGCCTGGCCGAGATCCGCGGCGAGATCGAGAACTACCCCGGCATGCAGCGGGTGAAGACCCACATGGTGGTCAACGAATGGCCGATGTGAGGCTGTAACCGCGGCTTCATCAACCTTTCACACGGCCCGTGGAGACTGCGGCGGTTCATCCGACCAACCCGCACAAGGAACTCTCCACATGCTGCGTCTCCCCGCTCTCTGCGCACTGTTCGCCCTGAGCCCGCTGGCCTGCGCCCTCGAACTGAAACCGTTGGACCTGTACCAGAGCGGCTTTGCCGAGGGCACCGAGATCGTCAACGTCCAGGCCTCCAGCATGCGGGTGATCCTCACCAACAGCGCCGAGGGACTGGTCGACATCCTCCAGCTCGACCCGATCGGCAAGCTGCAGCGCACGGCGCGGCAGAACCTGGTGGAGAAGGGCGCCGGCGAGATCACCTCGGCCGCCTTCCACCCCAGCGAGGATCTCTACGCCGTGTGCGTGCGCAGCAGCGACGGCATGGCCGCCGGCGAGGTGCAGCTGCGTTCGGCCGCCGACGGCAAGCTGCTGGCCAGCGTGCCGGTGGGCATCTGGCCGGACAGCCTGGCCTTCTCGCCGAACGGCGAGTTCCTGGTGGTGGCCAACGAGGGCGAGGCCTATGTCAAGGATGGCGCCGGCTACCGCAGCGGCGAGGGCTCGATCAGCGTGATCGACCTGCGCGCCGGGCTGGACCAGGCCGTGCAGCACAAGGTCGAGCTGCCGGACCTGGCCCAGGTGCCGGGTACCGTGCAGGACGCGCACAAGCGCCTGGTCGAGCGCATGATCGACGGCGAGGAGCTGAAGGTACCGTTCGGCAGCGCGCCCGAGCACATCGAGCCGGAGTACGTGACCTTCTCCAGGGACGGCAGCAAGGCCTACGTCAGCCTGCAGGAGAACAACGCCATCGCCGTGGTCGACGTGGCCGGCGCCAGGCTGCTCAAGGTGTTCGGCCTGGGCACCATCGAGCATGCCGCCGACATCGAGGACGACGGCCAGTACAAGCCCGAGGCCAGCCTGCTGGCGCTGCGCGAGCCGGATGGCATCAGCGTCAGCGCCGATGGCCGCTACCTGGTCACCGCCGACGAGGGTGATACCGATCCCAAGGCGTCCAAGACCAAGGCCGGCCTGCCCACCGGCGGCGGCCGCAGCGTCAGCCTGTTCGACGCCGAGAGCGGCGCGCTGGTCGGCGACACCGACAGCCAGCTGGACGACATGGCGGCCCAGGCCGGCATCTACCCGGACGCGCGCAGCCCCAACAAGGGCAGCGAGCCGGAAGGCGTGGTGGCCTTCGCCGCATTCGGCAAGTCGCTGGCGGTGGCCGCGCTGGAGCGTGCCGATGGTCTGGCGCTGATCGACCTGAGCCAGCCGCAGCAGCCCAAGGTGCTGCAGGTGGTGCCGGTGGCCGCAGGGGCCGGCAAGGGTGAACTGGCCCCGGAAGGGCTGGTCCATGTCGAGCACCAGGGCCGCCACTTCCTGGTTGCCGGCCTGGAGAAGAACGGCAGCGTGGCACTGTTCGAACTGGTCGAGTAACGCAGCGGGCCTGCACGGGAGCCGCCCTTCGGGGCGGCTCTTGCGTTTACGCGCTCAGGGCAGGACCACGGCCTGCTCGGCGCCGTCCTCGGTGAGCATGTACTTGCCCGCCTGCAGGTCATGGAAGTAGCGGTCGTAGCGGCCGCTGCTGCGGAACTCGCGCAGGCGCTGGTTGAAGCGCTGCACCAGTGCCTCGCTGCCGGCCAGGCGCTTGGGTAGCATCAGGTAGCTCTGGTTGACCAGCAGCGGTTTGGGATGATGGGTGATGCGCGCCCGCTCGGCCGGGGTGAACTGGCTGCGCAGGGCGGCGTAGCCGACGTTGAGCTCCTGCGGGTAGAGCACGATGCGCTCCTTGAGCAGTTTCTCGAAGTTCTGCTGGTCGCTGGAGACCCGCTCCATGCGCACCTTGCCGCGTGCCAGGAAGGCATCGAAGGCCGGCCCGTAGCTGTATTCCAGGCCGCCGCCGAGGGTCATGCCGGTGAGGTCGTCGAAGCGCTGCCAGTCGAAGGGCATGGACTTGAGGTGGAAGAACACGAACTGCTCGTTCAGCAGCGGCTCGCTGAACAGGAAGTCGGCCTCGCGCTCGCCCTTGTGCATCCAAACGCCGGTGGCGTCGAACTTGCCGGCGGCGGCCTCCGAGTAGGCGCGCGGCCAGGGCAGGAAGCGGAAGTTGACCTTGTAGCCTTCCGCGGCGAACAGGTCGCTGATGATGTGGGCCATCACGCCGTTGTGGCGCTGGTCGGTGGACAGGTAGGGCGGCCAGTCGCCGACGCTGATCTGCAGCTCGCGCGGCTGCGCCTGGGCGCTCAGCCCCCAGCACAGGCAGCAGATGGTCAGCAGCATTGTCCAGCGCATGGGCACTCCTCGGCTCCCGGCGGTCTCCGCTCTTACAGCCCTAGCATAGTCATCCCGCATTCGCGCCGGCGCAAGCACCCAGCCAGGTGCGACGGGCGGCGACCTCGTGGAAGGTCCAGGCGACGAAGCGGCTCTGCTTGTTGCCCTGGGCCATGTCCACCTGGCGCACTTCCAGCGCACCGGCCTGTTGCAGCGCCGCCTTCAGCAGCGCCAGGTTGGCGGCCTTGGACACCAGGCTGCTGAACCACAGCACCTGGCCGGCCACGGCCGCGCTCTCGCGCGCCATGCGGCGCAGGAAGGCCGCCTCACCGCCTGCGCACCACAGCTCGTTGCTCTGCCCGCCGAAGTTGAGCACCGGCAGCTTGCGCCTGGGGTCGAGCTTGCCGAGGTTCCTCCACTTGCGCGTGCTGCCGCTGGCCGCCTCGGCGGCCGAGGCATGGAAGGGCGGGTTGCACAGGGTCAGGGCGAAGCGCTCGTCGGCTGCCAGCAGGCCCTGGAAGATGTGCCGGTCATCGGGCTGCCGGCGCAGTTCGATGGCCTCGCCCAGGCCGTTGGCCTGCACGATTTGGCGCGCCGAATCGAGTGCCCGCGCGTCGATGTCCGAGCCGAGGAAGCGCCAGCCGTAGTCGCTGTGGCCGAGCAGCGGGTAGATGCAGTTGGCCCCGCAGCCCACATCCAGCACGCGCACTCCGGCGCCGCGCGGGATGACCCCGGCGTTGCCCTCGGCCAGCAGGTCGGCCAGGCCGTGCAGGTAGTCGGCGCGGCCGGGGATCGGCGGGCACAGGTAGCCCGGCGGGATGTCCCAGTGGCGGATGCCGTACAGCTGGCGCAGCAGGGCGCGGTTGAACACCCGCACCGCCTCGGGGTCAGCGAAGTCGATGCTCTGCTTGCCATAGGGGTTGAGGATGACGAAGCGGCCCAGCTCCGGGCTGCTCTCGATCAACCTGGGGAAGTCGTAGCGACCCTGGTGGCGGTTGCGCGGGTGCAGCTGGCCCTTGACGACTGCCTTGGGCTGGCGCGGCGGCGGGTTCTTCTGACGCATGGTGACTGCTTCGGCGGGCGAGGGGGCGGCATTGTCCGCTAGGCCCAGCCCATCCGCCAGCGCTCGCCATCTTCCAGCAGGCGCCAGTCCAGGCGCTCGCTGCGCCGGGTCAGCACGGCCTGCAGCTCCACGGCCAGCACCTCGCCCTCCTCGTCGCAGTGCAGCTCGGTGACCAGGAAGTGCTTCTCGCGGTTGCGCGGCTGGCGCGCCGTCCACTTCGACAGCAGCAGCTTGCGCGGATTGATCCGGCCCGGCGTCACTGGCGATGTTCCAGCAGCCGCCGCGCCACTTCCTGGCCGCTCAGCCAGGCGCCTTCCACACGGCCGGACAGGCACCAGTCGCCGCAGGCGTACAGGCCCAGGTCGGCGTCGGCCAGCGCGCCCCACTCGTGGGCGCTGGCCGGGCGGGCGTAGAGCCAGCGGTGTGCCAGGCTGACGGCCGGCTCCGGCAGGGCGCAGCCGATCAGCTCGGCGAAGGCGCCGTGCAGGCGCTCGATCACCGCCTCCTTGGGTAGGTCCAGATGCTGCTTGCTCCAGATGCTGCTGGCGTGCAGCACCCAGGTGTCGAAGGTGCCGTCGCGGCCGGGCTTGCTGCGGTTGCGTGCCACCCAGTCGAGCGCGCTGCCCTGGGCGAAGCAGCCCTCCACACGGGTATCGAGCGGCGTGGCGAAGGCCAGGGCGACCGCCCAGGTCGGCTCCATGATCACGCTGGCGGCGGCGCTGGCGAGCTTCGGCGCGGCGCTGAGCAGGCCGGTGGCCTGCGGCGCCGGGGTGGCGACTATCACCGCGCTGTAGGGGCCGTGGCTGTTGCCCTCGCCATCCAGCAGCTCCCAGTGCTGCTCGCCGCGGAACACCTCGGTGATGCGGCAGGCGAAATGCACCGGCAGGGCGCCGAGCAGGGCGCGGGTGATGGCGCTCATGCGCGGCGTGCCGACCCAGCGCACCTGCTCGTCCGGCGAGGGTTGCAGGCCGTTCTGGTTGCTGTGGTAGAGCTGCGGGTCCCACTCGGCGACCCAGCCGCGCGCCTGCCACTGCTGCACCACTTCGACGAAGCGGCGGTCGCGGGCGGTGAAGTACTGGGCGCCGAGGTCCAGCGAGCCGGCGTCGCTGCGCTTGCTGGCCATGCGCCCGCCGCTGCCGCGGCTCTTGTCGAACAGTTCAACTTGCAGCCCGGCGGCGTGCAGCGCCTGCGCGGCGGAGAGGCCCGCCAGGCCGGTACCGATGATGGCGATGGGTGCGCTCATGGTCTACCTCGTTTGCCTTTACTACAGGCTACGCTCTCGACGAATTCTGTACAAACACTTGTCTTGTACAGCTATGTTCGGTTCCAATCGCGAACCTGCTGAAACTGCGACGTCAGGTCCGGGCGGACAAGGCACGTGCCTGCGTCATACTTCAGACTAGGGCGAGACTGGTGGTTAGCGCCATGCGAGGAGGATGCCATGCACATATTGCTGACCGGCGGTACGGGTCTGATCGGCCGCGCGCTGTGCCGGCACTGGCTGGCCGCGGGCCACAGCCTGACCGTGTGGAGCCGCAGGCCGGAGCAGGTGAGCCAACTCTGTGGCGCAGCGGTGCGTGGCATCGCGCGGCTGGAGGAATATGGCGACGCCCCCCTGGACGCCGTGATCAACCTGGCCGGCGCGCCGATCGCCGACCGCCACTGGACGCACAAGCGCAAGGCCCTGCTGTGGGCCAGCCGGATCAGCCTCACCGAACAGCTGCTGGCCTGGCTGGAGGCGCGCACGCAGCGCCCGCGGGTGCTGATCTCCGGCTCGGCCGTGGGCTGGTATGGCGATGGCGGCGAGCGCGAGCTGCACGAGAGCGATGCGCCGGTCTGTGAGGACTTCGCCGCCCAGCTGTGTGGCGCCTGGGAGGAGACCGCGCAGCGCGCCGAGGCCCTCGGCATCCGCGTGGTGCTGCTGCGCACCGGGCTGGTGCTGGCGCCTGATGGCGGCTTCCTCAAGCGCCTGCTGCTGCCGTTCCGCCTGGGCCTGGGCGGGCCGATCGGCAACGGCCGGCAGTGGATGCCGTGGATTCATCTGCAGGATGAAATTGGCCTGATCGATTTTCTCTTGCGGCGGGAGGGCGCCAGCGGTCCCTATAATGCCTGCGCGCCGCAGCCGGTGCGCAACCGCGACTTCGCCCGCGCCCTGGGCCGGGCCCTGCATAGCCCGGCCATCCTGCCGGTGCCGGCCCTGGCGCTCAAGCTGGGCCTGGGCGAGCTCTCCGAGCTGCTCCTGGGCGGGCAGAAGACCCTGCCGCAGCGCGCCCTGCAGGACGGCTACGCATTCCGCTTCACCGACATCGACTCGGCCCTGGCCGACATCCTCAAGGACAACGCATGACCGATCATGCCCTGCTGTTGCTCAACCTGGGTTCGCCGGCTTCCACCGAGGTGGCCGACGTGCGTCGCTACCTCAACCAGTTCCTCATGGACCCCTACGTGATCGACCTGCCCTGGCCGGTGCGGCGCCTGCTGGTGTCGCTGATCCTGCTCAAGCGCCCGGCGCAGTCGGCACACGCCTACGCCTCGATCTGGTGGGAGGAGGGCTCGCCGCTGGTGGTGCTCAGCCGCCGCCTGCAGCAGGCCATGGCGCCGCACTGGCCGCATGGCCCGGTGGAGCTGGCCATGCGCTATGGCGAACCGTCGATCGAGAAAGTTCTGGTCGGCCTGGCGGCCCGGGGCGTGAAGAAAGTCACCCTGGCCCCGCTCTATCCGCAGTTCGCCGACAGCACCACCACCACCGCGCTGCAGGAAGTGCGGCGGGTGGTGCGCGAGCGCGGCCTGGCCCTGCAATTCGCCGAGCTGGCGCCGTTCTACGCCCAGCCGGAGTACGTCGAGGCCCTGGTGGAGAGCGCCAAACCTTATATCGAGCAGGACTTCGACCACCTGCTGCTGAGCTTCCACGGCCTGCCGGAGCGCCACCTGCACAAGCTGGACCCCACCGGCCACTGCCTGAAAGGCGCCGATTGCTGCAAGAACGCCTCGCCGCAGGTGCTCGCCAACTGCTATCGCGCCCAGTGCCTGCGCAGCGCCGAACTGTTCGCCGAGCGCGCCGGGCTGCCGGCCGGCAAGTGGTCGGTGGCCTTCCAGTCGCGCCTGGGCCGCGCCAAGTGGATCGAGCCCTACACCGAGGCGCGCCTCGACGAGCTGGCCAAGGCCGGGGTGAAGAAGCTGCTGGTGATGTGCCCGGCCTTCGTCGCCGACTGCATCGAGACCCTGGAGGAAATCGGCGACCGCGGCCGCGAGCAGTTCCGCGAGGCGGGCGGCGAGGATTTGGTGCTGGTGCCCTGCCTGAACGACCACCCGCAGTGGGTGCAGGCGCTCAAGGTGCTGTGCGAGCGGGCGCCGCAGCAGCTGTGAAGACAACGTGGCTGCGGCCCCGTTCGCATGAGTGGCGCAGCCGTCAGGCCGGGAAGTGCAGGCGGAAGGTGGTGCCGTCGCCATCGCTGCTGACGCTGACCTGACCACCGTGCGCCTGCATGATCGAACGCACGATCGCCAGGCCCAGGCCGCCGGAGTCGCCCGGCTGATGGCGTGAAGGGTCGCAGCGGTAGAAGCGCTCGAACAGGTGCGGCAGGTGCTGTGCGCCGATCGGCTCGCCGAGGTTGTGCACGCTGAGAGTCACGCCCGTGGTCGTGTGGGTGCTGCCGAGGGTCACGCGGCTGTGTGGCGTGGCATGGCGCAGGGCATTGGCCAGCAGGTTGGCCAGGGCGCGGCGCAGCAGTTGCGGTTCGGCCGCGAGCTGTCCGCTGGCCAGGTTGAGCAGGGTGATGTCGCGCTCCTGGGCCATGCCTTCGAAGTAGTCGCACAGCTGCTCGCCGAGCGCCTGCAGGTCGACCGTCTCGCGCTGGATCGCCGCCTTTGGCTGCTCGGTGCGGGCAAGGAACAGCATGCTGTCGATCATCCGCGCCAGGCGTTCATATTCCTCCTGATTGGATACCAGCAGGTTCTGGTAATCCTCCACCGAACGCGAGCGGCGCAGCGCCTGCTGGGTCTGGCCCATCAGATTGCTCAGCGGCGTGCGCATCTCGTGGGCCAGGTCCTCGGAGAAGCGCGAGAGCTGGGCAAAGCCCTGCTCCAGGCGATCGAGCATCTGGTTCAGCGCCTGGCTCAGGGCACTCAGCTCGCCGACCTCGGCAAAGCCTTGCAGGCGCAGGTGCAGGTGCTGCGTATCGATGCCGGCGGCCTGCCGGGCCAGCTGGCGCACCGGGCGCAGCCCGCGCTGGCTGACCAGGGCGCCGAGAGCGAAGGCCAGCAGCGCGCCGACGCCCAGCGCCAGGCCGATCTTCAGGCGATAGGCGGCGAGCATCTGCTCGCGCTCGCTGGCCAGCTTGCCGGCGATCAGCCGCAGCGCGCCGCCCGGGCGTGGCACATCGAGCCAGGCCAGGCGCAGGGTCGCAGCGCCCGGCGCATCGGCCAGCCTGGGCGCCGATGCCGGCGGCAGGTGCGGCAGGGGCAGGGCCGGCGGGTTCACCTCGATCAGTGGCCGGCCCTGGGCATCGACTATCCACAGCAGGTTGTCGCGGTTGCCCAGCATGTTCTCGTACAGCTGCGGACGGCGGCGCAGCGCCTCGATGCTGGCGGCGTCATCGAGCAGGGCCTGCATGCGCTGCAGGCGGCCGAGCAGGGCCTGGTCGTCGCGCCAGGCGATTTCGCGCTGCAGCGACTGATACAGGAAGAAGCCCAGGGCGCCGAGCAGCAGCACGCCGACCAGGGCGAACATCAGCGCCAGGCGCAGGCTCAGGGTGCGCGGCCAGAGCCTCACGGCTGCAGGTCCAGCAGGTAGCCGATGCCGCGCACGGTGTGGATCAGCTTGAGCGGGTAGGGATCGTCGACCTTGGCGCGCAGGCGGCGGATGGCCACGTCGACCACGTTGGTGTCGCTGTCGAAGTTCATCTGCCAGACATGCGAGGCGATCAGCGAGCGCGACAGCACTTCGCCCTGGCGGCTCAGCAGCAGATGCAGCAGGGCGAATTCCTTGTTGGTCAGGTTGAGCCGCTCGCCACTGCGGGTGACCTTGCGCTTGAGCAGGTCGAGCTGCAGGTCGGCGACCTCGAAGTGCTCGGTTTCCCGTGGCGGCCCCCGGCGCAGCAGGCTGCGCACGCGCGCCAGCAGCTCGGCGTAGGAGAAGGGCTTGATCAGATAGTCGTCGGCGCCCAGCTCCAGGCCGCGGACGCGGTCCTCGACGGCATCACGGGCGGTGAGGAACAGCACCGGGGTCTGCAGCTGGCGGCGGATGATCTGCAGCAGCTGCCAGCCATCGATGCCCGGCAGCATGACGTCGAGGATGATCAGGTCGAACACTTCCTCCTGCACCAGGTGCAGGCCGTCCAGGCCATTGCCGGCGACCTCTACCGCATAGCCGTCTTCGCTCAGGCCCTTGCGCAGGTAATCCGCCGTCTTCGCTTCGTCTTCAACCACCAGGATACGCATGCCGACCTCCACTGCAGACGCATAGCCTAGGTCGATCCGCGCTTCTCTCCCATTACAAATTGGTAATCCGCCGGCAATCGGTCTGTGCGGAAGGACTGGGCAAGATGCCCGCCACTGGCTCAGCCGAGCCTTATCCGGGAGAACCGCATGACCATCCGAACCCCTACCGCACTGTCGCTGCTCGCCCTGGCCCTGGCGGCGAGCCCGGCCTGGGCCGAGATCCCGGCGGTGGCGCAGCGCGCCGATGTCAGCCTGGCCCTGGCCAACCAGCTGCTCGATGCCACCCTGGCCGCCTGCCATGCCGAAGGCCGCACTGCCGTGGCGGCTGTCGTCGACCGTGGCGGCAACCTGGTGGCAGTGCAGCGCGACAACAACGTCGGCCCGCACAACACCCTGGCTGCCCAGCGCAAGGCCTTCACCGCGCTGTCGACCAAGACCGCCACCGGCCTGCTGGCCGAGCGTGCACGCAGCACCCCCGACGCGGAAAACCTCAACACCCTCGATGAACTGCTGCTGCTCGGCGGCGGCGTGCCGCTGAAGGTGGCCGACCAGGTGATCGGCGCCATCGGCGTGGCCGGTGCCGGCGGCGCGCAATTCGACGAAGGCTGCGCGTTGCAGGCCATCGCCCAGGTTCTACCCACCCAACCCTGAACTGGAGATCCACCATGAAGATGCTGAAAAAACTGCTGCTCGGCAGCGCCCTGAGCGGCCTGTCCACCCTCGTCCTGGCTGCCGGTAACCCACTTAGCGTGCACGTCCTCAACCTGCAGGACGGCCTGCCGTCGCCGGGGGTCGAGGTCAGCCTGGAGAAGCTCGATGGCGAGCGCTGGAACAAGCTGAACGAGGGCACGACCAACGAGCAGGGCCGCATCACCGCGCTCTATCCCGAGGGCAAGAAGCTGGAAAGTGGCACCTATCGCGTCACCTTCGAAACCGGCGCCTGGTTCAAGCAGCACGCCACCGCGACCTTCTTCCCGGAAGTGCCGGTGATCTTCGAGGTCGACGGCAGCGTGGCGCACTACCACATCCCGCTGCTGCTGAGCCCGTACGGCTTCTCCACCTACCGCGGCAACTGAGTACCGCAGAAACGAAAACGCAGGCCGAAGCCTGCGTTTTCGCGTTTGCCGCACGGGGCTCAGAGCACCTCGAACAGCCCTGCCGCACCCATGCCGCCGCCGACGCACATGGTGATCACCACGTACTTCACGCCGCGCCGCTTACCTTCCAGCAGGGCGTGGCCGACCATGCGCGCGCCGCTCATGCCGTAGGGGTGGCCGATGGAGATGGCGCCGCCGTTGACGTTGAGCTTGGCCGGGTCGATGCCGAGCTTCTGCGCGCTGTACAGCACCTGGCAGGCGAAGGCTTCGTTGAGTTCCCACAGGCCGATGTCGTCGACGCTCAGGCCGTGCTGCTTGAGCAGCTTGGGTACGGCGAATACCGGGCCGATGCCCATTTCTTCAGGGGCCAGGCCGGCCACGGCGATACCGCGGTACAGGCCCAGCGGCTGGATGCCGCGCTGGGCGGCCAGGGCGCCGCTCATCAGCACGCTGGCGCTGGCGCCGTCGGACAGCTGGCTGGCGTTGCCGGCGGTGATGCAGCCGCCTTCGATGACCGGCTTGAGCTTGGTCAGGTCGTCCAGCACGGTCTGCGGGCGGTTGCCTTCGTCCAGGCTGAGGGTGACGTCTTCGAAGCTGACCGCGCCGGTTTCTTTATCTACCAGTTTCTTGCGTGCTGTGACCGGGACGATTTCATTGGCAAACAGGCCGGCGGCCTGGGCTGCGGCGGTGCGCTGCTGCGATTGCAGGGAGTAGGCGTCCTGCGCTTCGCGGCTGATGCCGTAGCGCTTGGCCACCAGCTCGGCGGTCTGCAGCATCGGCATGTAGGCGTGCTCGGCCATCTTGATGACGTTGGCGTCGGCTTCGGCAACGGTCCACTTCATATGGGTGTTCTGCACCAGGCTGATCTGCTCCTGGCCGGCGCCGACGGTAACGGCCATGCCGTCGACCATGATCTGCTTGGCGGCAATGGAAATCGCCATCAGGCCGGAGGCGCACTGGCGGTCGATGGTCTGGCCGCTGACCGACAGCGGCAGGCCGGCGGCCAGCAGCGACAGGCGGCCGAGGTTGGTCGAGGCGGTGCCGCCCTGCATGGCGGTGCCCATCACCACGTCCTCGATCTCGCCCGGCTCGATGCCGGCACGCTCGACGGCGGTGCGCAGGGCGACGGCGGCCATGGACGGCGACTTGAGGTCGTTGAAGGCGCCGCGGAAGGCCTTGGCGATCGGCGTGCGGGCGGTGGAGATGATGACGGCGTCTTGCATGGCGGAATCCTCTGTTATGGCTGTTATCAGTCGCGCAGCAGGCGGGCGAGCGCCGTGCGCAGGTTCTCGGGGATGCTGACCGGCCGGTTACTGGCGCGGTCGACGAACACGTGGACGAAGCGCCCGGCGGCGCAGGCTTCGTCTTCGCCCTGTTTGAAAATGGCCAGCTCGTACTGCACCGAGCTGTTGCCCAGCTTGCCGACCCGCAGGCCGACCTCGATGCGCTCGGGGAAGGCGATGGAGGCGAAGTAGTCGCAGGACGAGCTGACCACGAAGCCGATCACCTCGCCCTCGTGGATATCCAGGCCGCCGACCTCGATCAGGTAGGTGTTCACCGCGCTGTCGAAGAAGCCGTAGTAGACGACGTTGTTGACGTGGCCGTAGAGGTCGTTGTCGTGCCAGCGGGTGGTGATCGGCTGGAAGTGGACGTAGTCGCTGCGCAGGTGTTCGGGCTGGCTCATGGGACGGTTCTCGTCGTGCTTGCGTACCAGCCTAGGGCCTGGGTGGTGCGCGGGGTAGTTAGATTCGTGGGCTGTATTTCGGCCTATTGGCCAGTCGTAGCCCGGATGTAATCCGGGGGCGGAGTGGCGGGCTTCCCGGATTGCATCCGGGCTACCGTGGGTGTTGTTCTTGGTGATTGCGAGGGTCTTTCCCTCTCCCTCTCCCCCGGCCCCTCTCCCGTGAACGGGAGAGGGGAGGCAAGCCTTGTACGGCTTGATCACTGCACAGGACTGCCCCCTCTCCCATTTATGGGAGAGGGGAGGGGCGGCCCGCGTAAGGGAGAGGGGCATTAATACGCCGCCTGGTAGATCGCCAGCGCATCCGCCTCGCTGACCTCGCGCGGGTTATTCACCAGCAGGCGCTGCTGCAGCATCGCGTCGCGGGCCAGGGTCGGCAGCATGGCTTCCGGGACGCCGGCGTCGCGCAGGCGGCTGGGCAGGCCGCAGCGCTCGTTCAGCGCCGCCAGCTCGTTGATGAACTCGGCGCAGCGCTGCTCGGCGCTGCCCTCTCTGAAGCGCTCGCCGAGCAGCAGCGGCGCCAGCTCGGCGTACAGCGGCGTGGCGGCGGGGGCGTTGAAGCGCAGCACCTGCGGTAGCACCAGGGCGTTGGAGAGACCATGGGGAATATGGAAGTGCCCGCCCAGCGGATAGGCCAGGGCGTGCACCGCCGCCACCGGCGCGTTGGCGAACGCCTGGCCGGCCAGGCAGGCGCCTAGCAGCATGGCCTGGCGTGCCTCGCGGTTGTGCCCGTTGTGCACCGCCTCATCCAGATTGGCGGCGAGCAGGCGCAAGGCCTCGCGGGCCAGCAGGTCGGACAGCGGGTTCTTCTTGATCTTGCTGGTGTAGGCCTCGATGGCGTGGACCATGGCGTCGATGCCGGTGGCGGCGGTCACCGCCGGCGGCAGGCCGAGGGTCAGCTCGGCGTCGAGAAGCGCCAGGTCCGGCAGCAGCAGCGGCGAGACCACGCCCATCTTGGTGGTTTCACCGGTGGTGACGATGGAGATCGGCGTCACCTCCGAGCCGGTGCCGGCGGTGGTCGGCACCTGGATCAGTGGCAGGCGCTGGCCGCGGGCATTGCCCACGCCGTAGATGTCCTTGAGCGCCTGCTGGCAGTTGGGATGGGCGAGCAGGGCGACCAGCTTGGCCACGTCCATCGAACTGCCGCCGCCGAAACCGACCACCAGGTCGGCGCCCAGCGCACGGGCCCGCTCCACGGCGTTGAGTACGATGGCCTCGGGCGGGTCGGCGATCACCTGGTCGAACACCTCCACGGCCAGGCCGGCAGTGGTGAAACCGGGCAGCACGCCGTCGAGCAGGCCGAAACGGGTGATGCCGGGGTCGGTCACCAGCATCACGCGCTTAGCGCCGCGCTCGCGGCACAGTTCGGCGAGGCGCGTGGCGGCGCCGGATTCGCAGAGGATCTGCGCAGTGGTGGCGAAGCTGAAGGGTTGCATGGCGAATCCTCCTGACGATCAGGGCTGCGCCGGCGCGGGGCGCTGGCGGGCGAAGAAGTCCCAGATGGCCTGTGGGCCGTCGAAACCGGAGAGGGTCGGGCCGAGCAGGCGCGGCGCGCGGAAGCCGGCCTGGGGCAGCAGGTGGCCGCCGCCGATCACGGCGAACAGGACGACCTCGGCGCGCTCGGCGGCCTGCCAGCGGTCGAGCTCGACGCGCTGCGCCGGGTTGTCGCCGTTCTGCCACAGATTCTCGCGCTGCATCTCGGCGGCCACGTAACCGGCGCGCTCGGCGAAGAACAGCGCCGAGGCATAGGACGAGCGCACGTGACCGCGATCACCGAAGCCGAACAGGGTGACGCGGCCGCCGTTGTAGGGGTTGATCGGGTCGCGGGTGCCGTTCATCAGCAGCACCGGCGTGGCGCCGGCCACGGCCTGGCAGGCCAGGTTGTCGGGCGTCGGCAGGCTGGCCGCCACGGCGGCGACGCCGGCCAGCAGGTTCGGGCGCTCCAGGGCAATACGCAGACCCAGGTGGCCGCCGTTGGAATAGCCGGCGAGGAAGGCGCGCCGCGGGTCGGCGCCGTGCTGCGCGGCGAAGCGCTGGATGAGCGCGGCGATCAGGCCGACGTCATCGACGTTCTGTTGGCGTGCGGGGTAGTCGGCCACGGCGCGGCAGTCGTTCCAGTTGCGCTCATAGCCCTGTGGATAGACGAGGATAAAGCCATGCTCGTCGGCCAGGCGCTCGAACTGGTAGGCGCTGAAGGTGCGCATGTCGTCGAGGGTCTGCAGCGAACCGTGCAGCACGAACAGCAGCGTTGCCTTGGCTTGCAGCTTGGCGGGGAGGTAGTAGGCGTAGTCGCGCTGGCGGTCGCCGACCGCGATCTGCGCGCGTTGCAGGCTGGCGCTCAGGGTCGGTGTAGTCGGTGGCGGGGCATACAGGAAATAGCCGTACAGGCCGGCCAGGATCAGGGCCAGCACCGGCAGGATTTTCAGCACCCTTCTTGTTGTTTTCATCCGTGCCTCTTGGTTAGGGGGAGGGGCTGCGTGCGGGGCTGCCCGAGAATGAGCATCGGACAGCGCCGCACGCAGCGCCAATCAGAACGCGAAGCTCTCCTCCGGCATCGCCATCAGGCACGCCGCGCCGCCCAGCAGGGCCTCGCGGTGGCTGCTGGCGCGCGGCAGTACGCGGCGCAGATAGAACGCGGCGCTGTGCAGCTTGGCCTGGTAGAAGGCCGCCTCGCTGGTGCCAGCATCCAGTGCGCGCTGGGCGGCAGCGGCGGCCTGCAGCCAGAAACCGGCCAGCAACACATAGGCCGAGTACTGCAGGAAGTCCACCGAGGCGGCGCCGATTTCCTCGGCGTCGCGCTGGCTGCGGGCGAGCACCTCGGCGCTCAGCTCGCGCCACTCGCCCAGGCGTGCCTGCAGCGTGTGCGCCATCTCTGCCAGCGCCGGTTGGCTGGCCTGCGCGTCGCACAGCTCGCTGAATTCGCCGATCAGCGCGCTCAGTTCGGCGCCGCCGTCGCCGAGCAGCTTGCGGCGGATCAGGTCGAGCGCCTGGATGCCGTTGGTGCCCTCGTAGAGCTGGGTGATGCGGCTGTCGCGCATCAGCTGTTCCATGCCCCACTCGCGGATGAAGCCGTGGCCGCCGTAGACCTGCACCGCATGGCTGGCGACTTCCTGGCCCATGTCGGTGAAGAACGCCTTGACGATCGGGATCAGCAGCGCGGCGCGCCTGGCCGCGGCCTTGCGCGCGGCCGGCTCCTCGGCGCCGTGCTCCAGGTCGAGCTGGCGCGCGGTGTAGGCGGCGAGCATGCGGCAGCCTTCGACCAGGGTCTTCTGGGTCAGCAGCATGCGCCGCACGTCCGGATGATTGATGATCGGGTCGGCCGCCTTCTCGGGTGCGGCGGCGCCCTTCAGGCCGCGCGACTGCAGACGTTCGCGGGCATAGCGTAGGGCGCCCTGGAAGGCCGCCTCGCCGATGCCGAGGCCCTGCAGGCCGACCTGGAAGCGCGCGTCGTTCATCATGGTGAACATGCACGCCAGGCCCTGGTTGGCCTCGCCGACCAGCCAGCCGGTGGCGCCGTCGAAGTTCATCACGCAGGTGGAGGCGCCCTTGATGCCCATCTTGTGCTCGATGGCGCCGCAGCTCAGGGCATTGCGCGCGCCCAGCCCGCCCTCCGGCGTGGCGATGAACTTGGGCACCAGCAGCAGGCTGATGCCCTTGACCCCGGCCGGAGCGTCCGGCAGGCGCGCCAGCACCAGGTGGACGATGTTCTCGGACAGGTCCTGCTCGCCGCCGCTGATGAAGATCTTGTTGCCGGTGACCTTGTAGCTGCCGTCGGCCTGCGGCTCGGCGCGGGTGCGCAGCAGGGCCAGGTCGGTGCCGGCCTGGGGTTCGGTCAGGCACATGGTGCCGGTCCACTGGCCGCCGACCATCTTGGCCAGGTAGGCGTCCTTCAGTGGAGCGCTGCCGTGCTTGTCCAGCGCCAGCACCGCGCCCTCGGTGAGGCCGGAGTAGATGCGGAACGACAGCGAGGCGCCCATCAGCATCTCGTGGAAGGCGAAGCTGACCAGCTGCGGGAAGCCCTGGCCGCCGAAGTCCACCGGCCCGGTCATGCTCGCCCAGCCGTTGTCCACGTATTGCTTGTAGGCGGCGCGGAAGCCCTTGGGCGTGCTGACCTTGCCGTCGACCAGCTGGCAGCCTTCCTCGTCGCTGTTGCGGTTGAGCGGGGCAATCTCGTTGGCGGTGAAGGCCGCGGCCTCCTCCAGCACGCCGTCGATCAGCTCGCGGTCCAGGCCGTTGCCCAGGCGCGCGCAGTGGCCGGCGACGTCGAACAGTTCATGCAGGACGAAGCGCATATCGCGCAGTGGCGCTTGGTACGTCATGCGCGGCCCTCCTGGACATCGGCGAATTTCTTGCCGTCGGCCACCAGGTGGTCGATCAGGCCGGCCGGCTGCCAGTGGGCGCCGAAGCGCTCGGCCAGCTGCAGCAGGCGCTGGCGGATCTGCGCCACGCCCTGGGCGTCGGCCCAGGCCATCGGCCCGCCCTTGTCGGCGGGGAAGCCGTAGCCGTTGAGGTACACCAGGTCGATGTCGTGGGCGTTTGCGGCGATCTTTTCTTCAAGAATCTTCGCGCCTTCGTTGACCAGCGCCAGCAGGCAGCGTTCGAGGATTTCCTCCGGGCCGATGCGACGACGGGCGTAGCCGAGGCGCTCGCTCTCGCGCTGTACCAGGGCGTCCACTTGCGGGTCGTGCTCGGCCTGGCGGCTGCCCGGCGCGTAGAGGTAGTAGCCCTTGCCGGACTTCTGGCCGAAGCGGCCGAGTTCGCACAGACGGTTGTCGACCTGCACCTGGGCCACGTCCTGGCCCTTGCCGGCCAGCTCGCGGGCGCGCCATTCCAGGTCAATGCCGACCACGTCGTACATGCGGAACGGGCCCATGGCGAAGCCGAAGCCCTGCAGGGCGCTGTCGACCTGGTGCGGGTAGGCGCCTTCGAGCAGCAGGCTGCGCGCCTCGAACACATAGGTATGCAGCATGCGGTTGCCGATGAAACCGTCGCAGTTGCCGGCCACCACGCTGACCTTGCCGATGCGCTGGCCGAGGCCCAGGGCGGCGTCGAGCACGGCCGGCGCGGTCTTGGCGCCGCGCACGATCTCCAGCAGCTTCATGATGTGCGCCGGGCTGAAGAAGTGCAGGCCGAGCACCTCCTGCGGGCGCGCGGTGACGGCGGCGATGGCGTCGATATCGAGCGCCGAGGTGTTGCTGGCGAGGATCGCACCCTGCTTCACGGTCTTGTCGAGGGTGCGGAAGATTTCCTGCTTGAGCTCGAGGTTCTCGTAAACCGCCTCGATCACCAGATCGACCCCGGCCAGCTCGGCGTAGTCGGCCACCGCCTGGATGCGCGCGCGGCGCAGGCTGGCCTCGCCGGTGCTGATGCGACCCTTGGCGACGTGCTGGGCCCAGGTGTCCTCGGCCATCTGCAGGCCGGCTGTGACCATCTGCGGGTTGTTGTCCAGCCACAGCACCGGGATGCCGGCGTTGGCCAGGCTGATGACGATGCCGCGGCCCATGGTGCCGGCACCGATCACGGCGGCCTGTTCGATCTTGTAGTTGTTGCTCATAGCCCTACCTCGGTCACGTAAAACACAACTGACGCACCTTAAGTACGGCTGTACTATTTGGGAAATTTTGACTTGTGATAAGCAGAATTCTCCTCGTGAATATATTGACCTTCGACCTCAACCTGCTGCGGGTGCTCGATGCCCTGTTGCGCGAGCGCAACGTGTCGCGCGCCGCCGAGCGCCTGGCGTTGAGCCAGCCGGCCGTGAGCAACGCGCTGAACCGCCTGCGCGACCTGCTCGACGACCCGCTGCTGGTGCGTGTTGGCCGCGCCATGCAGCCGACGCCGCGGGCCCTGGAGCTGGAGGCGCCGATCCGCGCGGCGCTGCGGCAGATCGAGGAGAGCCTGGGCGAGGGCAGCCGCTTCGAGCCGGCACGTAGCCGCCAGCGTTTTCGCATCGCCCTCACCGACTACGCCGAGATGCTGCTGATGCCGCGCCTGCTGGCGCGCCTGGCCGAGCAGGCGCCGGGCGTGCGCATCGACGTGCAGCACCTGTCGCCACGGCTGCCGGCCGAGGCCCTGGAGAAGGGCGAGATCGACCTCGCCCTGGGCCGTTTCGAGGCGTTGCCGCCGCGCTTCGCCGGGGTGCGCTGGATGAGCGAGACCTTGCAGCTGGTGGCGCGACGCGACCACCCGCAGCTGCGGGCGGGGCTCGACCTGGAGACCTTCCTGGGCCTGCGCCACCTGTGGGTGCATGGCGGGCAGACCCGCGGCATGGTCGAGCAGTGGCTGGGCGAGCACGGCCTCGCCCGCGAGATCGTCTACACCACGCCCAACTACCTGCAGGCGGCGCACATCGCCGCCGGCGGCGACCTGGTGGCGGTGCTGCCGACGCGCCTGGCGCGCTACTTCGCCGGCCTGCTGCCGCTGCAGCTGTTCGACCTGCCGTTCGCCCTGGGGCCCTTCCACCTGGAGATCGTCAGCCTCGACCTGCGCCGCCGCGACCAGGCGCTGCAGTGGCTGGTCGCGCGCATCCGCGAAATCGGTCTGGAATAGGGCTTCCTATACTCAAGCCATCGCAACTGGAGGGATGGCTATGGGCAGGCGGTACTGGGGGCTGGCGCTGGCGTGGCTGTGTTCGCCGCTGGCGGCGGCGACTCTGGAGGTGCAGTTGCGCGATGACCAGGGCCGGCCGCTGAGCGAGGCGGTGCTGTGGATCGAGCCGGGACCCGTGCAGGCGTTGCCGCTCGCGGCCCATGTCGACCAGCGCAAGCGCCAGTTCGTGCCCTATATCCTCGCCGTACAGACCGGCACCCGGGTGAGCTTCCCCAACGCCGACCCGATCAATCACCACGTCTATTCCTTCTCCGCCGCCAAGCGCTTCGAGCTGCGCCTGCAGAAGAGCAGCGAGGCGCCGCAGGAGGTGCTGTTCGACAAGCCCGGACTGGTCACCCTGGGCTGCAACATCCACGACTGGATGCTCGGCTTCGTGCTGGTGCTGGACAGCCCCTGGTTCGCCCAGGCCGATGCCCGGGGGCTGGCGCGCATCGACTACATGCCCTCCGCCGGCCAGCGCCTGCACCTGTGGCACCCGCGCATCGCCGATGCCCCGGCGCAGCTGGTCCGCGCGCTGGACGGTGCAGGGCCGGTGAACTGGCAGCTGGTCGCGCCGCTCAGGCCAGACCCGCGGCCCAAGGAGCCCCAGGGGCGACCCAAGGGCAAGGGCGGCTACGCGCCATGAGCCTGCGCGGCAAGATCCTCGGTTTCTTCCTGCTGCTGCTGGTGGCGCTGATGCTGCTGCTGGCGCTACTGGTCTACCGCTCCACCTTCGGCCACAGCCTGCAGCAGGTGCAGGCGCAGCTGGGCTTCGCCCACCGCGTGCTGGCCAACGAGCTGCACAGCCGGCGCCAGGCGCAGAGCGCCATGGCCGAGCTGATCGCCAAGGACTTCACCCTGCTCGGCGAGATCGCCGACCTGGTGACCAGTCCGCAGCAGGAGGCGCAGTCGCTGTCCGCCGCGCTGGAGTCCTTCGCCTCGCGCAGCCAGGCCGGCTTCGCCCTGGTGCTGGCGCCGGACGGCCTGGTGCTGGCCGGCACCAGTACCGAGCTGGAGCCCGGCACGCGCCTGCCCTGGGCCGGGCTGCTGAACGCGGCCGAACCGGACAGCGCCGAGCGCCTGGTGGTGCTCGATGGTCGCGTGCTGCACATCAACCTGACGCCGATCTTCGCCCCGCGTCCCAACCTGATGGGCTGGCTGCTGATGGCCTTCGAGCTGGACGATGCGGCCGTCAGTCACCTGGCCGAGCTCAGCGGTGCCGACGTGGCGCTGCTCGACGGCGCGCCAGGCGCCTACCGGGTGCTGGCCAGCAACCTGGCCGACCTGCCGCGCGCCGAGCTGGGCGGCAGCCATTTGCCGGACAGCGCCGAGGTCTTCCGTTTTCCCCTGCAGGGCCTGGAACAGCTGGCCCTGCGTGCACCGCTGGCCGGTACCGATGGCGACCTGCAGGTGCTGCTGATGCGCTCGCTGTCCGCCGAACTGGCCCACTACCGGCCATTGCAGTGGCAGCTGGCGGGCATCTTCGCCGCCGCCCTGCTGCTGGCCGGGCTCGGCGCCCTGTGGATCGCCAACACGGTGAGCCGGCCACTGGCGCAGATGGTGGAGAACGTGCGGCGTATCGCCGGCGGCGACTACCAGGCCAGCGTGGCCAGCCAGGCCGGTGGCGAGGTCGGCCTGCTGGCCCGCGAGTTCGTCGCCATGCAGCGCGGCATCGCCGAGCGCGAGGCCACCATCGGCTTCCTCGCCTACCGCGACCCGCTGACCCAGCTGGCCAACCGCAACCGTTTCGCCGCCGAGCTGCAGCAGGCCCTGGCCCAATGCCCGGCGGGGGAGGGCGTGGCGGTGCTGCTGATGGACCTGGACAACTTCAAGGACCTCAACGACACCCTCGGCCACGAGGCCGGCGACCAGTTGCTGTGCCTGCTCGCGCGGCGCCTGCAGGAGTTGCTGCGCGAGGGCGAGCAGCTGGCGCGCCTCGGCGGGGACGAGTTCGCCGTGCTGCTGCCGCGCTGCCACCCGGGCGACCTGATACCGGCCGCCGAGCACTACCGCGGCGCCCTGCAGCAGCCCTTCGTGGTACGCGGCATCGGCATGACCCTCAACGCCACCCTCGGCATCGCCCTGCATCCGGACCATGGCGAGAGTGCCGGCAGCCTGCTGCAGCATGCCGAGGTGGCCATGTACTGGGGCAAGGCGCAGCACGCACCCTATGCGCTGTACCGCCCGGAGCTGGATCGTCACAGCCTGGTGCGCCTGGCGCTGATGAGCGAGCTAAAGGGCGCGGTGGAGCAGGGCCAGCTGAGCCTGTACTTCCAACCCAAGCTGGAGATTCGGGCGCGCCGCCTGCTCGGGGTGGAGTGCCTGGTGCGCTGGATTCATCCGGTGCACGGCTTCGTCCCCCCGGACGAGTTCATCCCCCTGGCCGAGCAGACCGGCAACGTCTGCGCGCTGACCCGCTGGGTGGTGCGTACCGCCCTGACGCAGAGCCGCGCCTGGCATGACCAGGGGCTGGACCTGAAGGTGGCGGTCAACGTCTCCGCGCTGGACCTGGCCGATCCCGGCTTCGCCGGCTATATCGCCACCCAGCTGGCCGAGCACGGCGTGCCGCCGGCCGGCCTGGTGGTGGAAATCACCGAGAGCGCGGTGATGGCCGACCCCGAACTGGCCATGGGCCAGCTGCAGCAGCTGTGCGAGCTCGGCGTGCGCCTGTCGATCGACGACTACGGTACCGGCTACTCCAGCATGGCCCAACTCAAGCGCCTGCCGGTGCACGAGCTGAAGATCGACAAGTCCTTCGTCCAGGACCTGCTGAGCAACCCGGACGACGACATCATCGTCCGCTCCACCGTCGAGCTGGGCCACAACATGGGGCTCAGAGTGGTGGCCGAGGGCGTGGAGACGGACGCCGTGCTGCAGCGCCTCGACCAGCTCGGCTGCGACATCGCCCAGGGCTACCTGCTGAGCAAGCCGCTGGCGCCGCAGGCCTTTGCCGACTGGCTGGCGCAGACCCACTGGGGCCTGCCGCGTCTCTAGGCTCCGGCGTTCGCCCCGACTTACAGCGGGGCTGCGAGCGGTTCGGCTGTCGCCGGCGAGGAGAACTGCAGGCAGCCATCCTCGAGGCGGGCGTAGCGCAGCAGGAGCAGGTCCAGCAGGTAGTTCTGGTACAGCTTCCAGGGCAGGCGGTCGCCCTGGCTCGGCAGCAGGTGGGCGGCGCGGCGGATGTAGCCGGACTGCAGGTCGAGGAAGGGCGTCGGGCGTACCCGGCCGCTGGGCTCGCGCGGGGTCACCTGGCGCATGCCGCTGGCCTCCATGTGGCGCAGCAGGCGGCACAGGTACTGGCAGGAGAGGTCGGCCTTGAGGGTCCAGCTGGCGTTGGTGTAGCCCAGTACCACGGCGGCATTGGGCAGGTCGCGCAGCATGATGCCGCGGTAGCCCATGCTCTGCGCGGCGTCGAAGGGCTGGCCGTCGACCGCCAGCTGCATGCCGCCGAACAGCTGCAGCTGCAGGCCGGTGGCGCTGACGATGGTGTCGGCGGTCAGCTCGCGGCCGGACTGCAGGCGGATGCCGCTGGCGGTGAGGCACTCGATCGGCTCGGTGACCATGTCCGCCTGGCCGCTGCGCAGCGCGGCGAACAGGTCGCCGTCCGGCACGGCGCAGACCCGCTCGTCCCAGGGCCGGTAGCGCGGGCTGAAGTGGCGCATGTCGAAGTCCGCGTCCAGCTGCCGCCGCACCAGGCCCAGCAGCAGGCGCCGCACCAGGCCGGGGAAGCGCCTGGCCAGCTTGTGGAAGAGCATCTGCAGGGCCACGTTGCGGGTGCGCGCGATGCGGTACACCCAGGTTTCCGGCAGCAGCTTGCGCAGCCCGGCGAGCAGGCGGTCGTGCTGCGGCAGGTTGATCACGTAGCTCGGCGAGCGCTGCAGCAGGGTCACCTGCGCGCCGCGTGCCGCCAGCGCCGGCACCAGGGTCACGGCGGTGGCGCCGCTGCCGATCACCACGATGCGCCGGCCGGCCGGGTCATAGTCCTGCGGCCAGTGCTGCGGGTGGATGAAGGTGCCCCTGTACTCCGCGCGCCCCGGGAAGTCCGGGGTGTAGCCGGCCTCATAGCGGTAGTAGCCGGTGCACAGCAGCAGGAAGCGGCAGCTCAGGCGCCGCGGCTCGGCCTCGTCGGCGCAGCGTACCTGCAGGGTCCAGGTGGCGCTGGCGCTGTCCCAGTCGGCGCGCAGCACCCGGTGGCGGTAGCGGATCAGCGCGTCGACGCCGTGTTCGCGGGCGGTGTCCGCGAGGTAGCGGCGGATCGCCGGGCCGTCGGCGATGGCCTGCGCATCGGTCCAGGGGCGGAAGCCGTAGCCCAGGGTGTACATGTCCGAGTCGGAGCGGATGCCTGGGTAGCGGAACAGGTCCCAGGTGCCGCCCAGCGCTTCGCGCCCCTCGAGGATGGCCAGGCGCTGGCCCGGCAGCTCGCGGCGCAGGTGGCAGGCGGCGCCGATGCCGGACAGGCCGGCGCCGACGATCAGGACATCCAGGTGTTCGATGGACATGCGTGCTCCTCGTGGCGTGGCGTCGGATCAGCCTAGCGCGCCGTTGATCCGGCGCAAGGCAGCCTCGGCTCCAGGGTCTAGGCTGATAGCCATGACTGTCCATCCGCAACAGGAGTTCGCCATGGCCAAAGCCAAGGACAAAAGCGTCAAGCCGCAGGTTGCTGCGCAGAAGCTCGGGCGCAAGGACTACGAGAAGGCCCTGGCGCAGCTGCACGTCGAGCTGGTCAAGCTGCAGCAGTGGGTGGTGGCCAGTGGGGCCAAGGTGGTGATCGTCTTCGAGGGGCGCGATGGCGCCGGCAAGGGCGGCACCATCAAGGCGCTCACCGAGCGGGTCAGCCCCAGGGTGTTCCGCGTGGTGGCGCTGCCGGCGCCGACCGAGCGGGAGAAGAGCCAGATGTATGTGCAGCGTTACCTGACGCAGATGCCGGCGGCCGGCGAGATCGTGATCTTCGACCGTAGCTGGTACAACCGCGCCGGCGTGGAGCGGGTCATGGGCTTCTGCAGCGAGGCGCAGGTGAAGAAGTTCCTCGCCCTGGCGCCGCTGTTCGAGCGCACCATGGTCGAGTCGGGGATCATCCTGCTCAAGTACTGGCTGGAGGTCAGCCCGGAAGAGCAGGAGCGGCGCCTGCACGCGCGCATCGATGACGGGCGCAAGGTGTGGAAGCTGTCGCCCATGGACATCAAGTCGTTCGACCGCTGGGACGACTACACCCGCGCCCGCGACGAGATGTTCGAGTCCACCGACACGCCCTGGGCGCCCTGGTTCGTCGCCCGCTCGGAGGACAAGAAACGGGTGCGCCTGAACCTGATCAGTCACCTGTTGCAGCAGATTCCCTACCAGCCGGTGGAGCAGCCCAGGGTCAAGCTGCCCAAGCGCAAGATCGGCAAGTACCAGCCGGCCAACTACCCGTTCAAATACATCGCCGAGCCCTTCTGAGCGAGGCCAAACCCGCGGTGGGATCGAACGCCGTCTTTCCCGTGAGCCATTGCCAGGCAGGCGCAGCGCGCCAAGGAGGCAGCCCATGGCAGAGCAGAAAGAGCGTCTGATCCTGCTGTTCGACGGTACCTGGAACGATCCGCAGGACCGCACCAACGTCTATCGCCTGTCGCGCTGCCTCGAGGATTTCGACGGCAAGCTGCGCCAGCGTTTCTTCTACGACCCCGGCGTGGGCACCACGCCGCTGACCCGCCTGGCCGGCGGGGCCTTCGGCAGCGGCCTGAGCCGCAACCTGCTGGAGGGTTACGACTGGCTGGTGCGGCGCTACCTGCAGGGCAGCGAGATATTCGTCTTCGGCTTCAGCCGTGGTGCCTACACCGCGCGCAGCCTGGTCGGCATGCTGCGCAAGTGCGGCCTGCTGCACACCTCGACGCCCGCGCTGCTGAAGCAGGCCGAGGCGCTCTATCGCAACAAGGCGGTGGCGCCTGACGACAGCCTGGCCTGTGGCTTCCGGCAGAAGTACAGCCGCGATGTGGAAGTGGCCCTGGTCGGCGTGTGGGACACGGTCGGCGCGCTCGGCGTACCGGGCACCCTGGTCTCGGAGCGCGGCCTGTATGCCTGGCACGACACCCAGCTGTCGAAGATCGTGCGCCGCGCCTACCACGCGATGGCCCTGGACGAATTTCGCGCGGCCTACGATGTGGCGCCGTGGACCGGCCAGCACAAGCCCGAGCAGCTGGAGGTGGAGCAGCGCTGGTTCATCGGCGCCCATGCCAACGTGGGCGGTGGTTACGAGCAGGACGCGCTGTGCGAACTGCCGCTGGCCTGGATGCTGCGCAAGGCCGCCGACGCCGGGCTCAGGCTGAAGCTGCCGCCGCTCGCCGAAGACGCCTGGATGGGGCGCCCGGCGGCGTCCTACGAGGACTTCATTGGGGGCGCTTATGCCGCCTGGCGCAGGGCCTGGCGCGGTGGCGACGGTCGTCACTACCGGCTGTTCGATCGGGACGACAGGGGCAACCGCGCGCTGGGGGTGACGGTCGATCCGTCGGTCTGGCGGCGCTGGCGAGAGGATGCGGGCTATCGCCCGCGGACCCTGACCGACGCCGGGGTGCAGCCGCCGCACGATGCCTGAGGCAGCGTGCGGCGCGTGCTCAGATTTCCGGATCGATCTGCGGGTGCTTGTGCCAGGCGCTGCCGCCGGGCAGCAGCAGGTTCAGCGCGAGGGCGGCGATGGCGCACAGAGAGATGCCGGAGAGGGCGAATTCCTGGCCGCCGATGACCATGCCGCCGATGCCGAACACTAGGGTCACCGAGACGATGATCAGGTTGCGCGCCTCGGACAGGTCGACCTGGTGGCGGTTCAGGGTGTTCAGGCCGACCACCGCGATGGAGCCGAACAGCAGGCAGAGGATGCCGCCCATCACCGGCACCGGGATGGCCTGCAGCGCCGCGCCGAACTTGCCGATGAAGGCCAGGGCGATGGCGAACACGGCGGCCCAGGTCATGATCTTCGGGTTGAAGTTCTTGGTCAGCATCACCGCGCCGGTCACCTCGGCGTAGGTGGTGTTGGGCGGGCCACCGAACAGGCCGGCGGCCGAGGTGGCCAGGCCGTCGCCGAGCAGGGTGCGGTGCAGGCCGGGCTTCTTGATGAAGTTGTTGCCGGTGACGCTGCCAATGGCCACCACCCCGCCGATATGCTCGATGGCCGGAGCCAGGGCCACCGGCACTATGTAGAGGATGGCGCCCCAGTGCAGTTCGGGGGCGACGAAGGCCGGCAGCGCCAGCCAGGGCGCGGCGGCGATGGCGTCGGTCTTGATCACGCCGAAGAAGGCGGCCAGCAGGCAGCCCACGGCGATGCCGGCGAGGATCGGCACCAGGCGCAGCAGACCCTTGCCGAGCACGGCCACCAGCAGGGTGGTGACCAGCGCCGGCATGGAGATCAGCATGGCGGTCTGGTAGGGCACCAGCTCCATGGCGCCGTCGCCGCTCTTGCCCATGGCCATGTTCACCGCCACCGGCGACAGGGCCAGGCCGATGGAGATGATCACCGGCGCGATCACCACCGGCGGCAGCAGGCGGTCGATGAAGCCGGCGCCACGCACCCGCACCAGCGCGCTGAGCAGCACGTAGACCAGGCCGGCGGCGACTATGCCGCCGAGCACCGCGGGCAGGCCGAACTGGCCCTTGGCGGCGATGATCGGCGCGATGAAGGCGAAGCTCGACGCCAGGAACACCGGCACCTGGCGGCCGGTGACCAGCTGGAACAGCAGGGTGCCGACGCCGGCGGTGAACAGCGCCACGTTGGGGTCCATGCCGGTGATCAGCGGCATCAGCACGAGGGCGCCGAAGGCCACGAAGAGCATCTGCGCGCCGGAGATCACCTGGCGCCAGAGGGGGTCGTTGAACTGCTGGGTCATGCTCAGGCGTCCTTCTGCTTGGTGCCAAAGATCTTGTCGCCGGCATCGCCCAGGCCGGGAATGATGTAGCCGTGTTCGTTGAGGCGCTGGTCGATCGAGGCGGTGTAGATCACCACGTCCGGGTGGGCGTCCTCGACCGCCTGGATGCCTTCCGGCGCGGCGACCAGCACCATGGCGCGGATCTCCTTGCAGCCGGCCTTCTTCAGCAGGTCGATGGTGGCGACCAGCGAGCCGCCGGTGGCCAGCATGGGGTCGACGATCAGCGCCAGGCGCTCGTCGATCTCCGGCGCCAGCTTCTCCAGGTAGGTGTGTGCCTGCAGGGTCTCCTCGTTGCGGGCGATGCCCACGGCGCTCACCTTGGCTCCGGGGATCAGGCTGAGCACGCCGTCGAGCATGCCGATGCCGGCGCGCAGGATCGGTACCACGGTGATCTTCTTGCCGGCGATCTTCTCCACCTGCACCGGCCCGGCCCAGCCCTGGATCTCGTAGCTTTCCAGCGGCAGGTCGTTGGTCGCCTCGTAGGTCAGCAGGGCGCCCACTTCCTGGGCCAGTTCGCGGAAATTCTTGGTACTGATGTCGGCGCGGCGCATCAGGCCGAGCTTGTGGCGGATCAGCGGGTGGCGGATCTCACGGATGGGCATGCGGAGTTCTCCGGGCGGGCAAAAATTCTGGCTAGAGTAAAGCACTGCTGATGCCAGATAGAAGCCGCGCAGTTTACCGATTCGCCTGAGCAAATGGTCAGAAAATACGCCGCCAGGCTTGCCCTCCAGCGCTCATCTGAGTAACTTTGCCGGCCATTTTTTATGACCTACCATCCTTGGCGGTCACCCTTCGGGCCGTCGCTGGCGCGACGTTAAAAATTGCTCCCGGCAATTTTTAACCAGCCCTCTTTCTACTTATCCGGAGTACGCCATGTCAGCCGATCTCGCCCATATCCGCCAAGTCATGGCCGAAGCCGATTGCCTGTTCACCGAGGCCCAGGTCGAGGCCGCCATCGAGCAGGTCGGCGCGACCATCAGCGCCGAGCTGGCCGAGAGCAATCCGGTGGTGTTCTGCGTGATGAACGGCGGTCTGATCTTCGCTGGCAAGCTGCTGCCCAAGCTGAACTTCCCGCTGGAACTGTCCTACCTGCACGCCACCCGCTACCGCAGCGAGACCACCGGCGGCGAGCTGTTCTGGAAGGCCAAGCCGGAAATCTCCTTCATCGACCGCGAAGTGCTGATCATCGACGACATCCTCGACGAGGGGCACACCCTGGCGGCCATCATCGAGTTCTGCAAGCACGCCGGCGCCCGCGCCGTGCACACCGCCGTGCTGATCGACAAGGATCACGACCGCAAGGCCCGCCCGGACCTCAAGGCCGACTACGTGGGCCTGTCCTGCGAGGATCGCTTCATCTTCGGCTATGGCATGGACTACAAGGGCTACTGGCGCAATGCCGCCGGCATCTACGCGGTGAAAGGCCTGTAAGTGCGTGCACCGGCCTTTCTCGACCGTACCCTGTTCGCCGAGCTGGCGGGCCAGGCCGGCCAGAGCCCGCGCCGGCGCGCCCACCACAACCTGCACGCGATGAGCGAGCCCTGCCATCGCCTGGCGGTGGGGCTGCAGCCGGACACCTATATCCCGCCCCATCGCCACCTGAGTGCCGACAAGGCCGAGACCCTGCTGGTGCTGCAGGGGCGCCTGGGCCTGCTGCTGTTCGGCGAGCAGGGCGAGCTGCAGCAGACCCGCCTGCTCGAAGCCGGCGGCGAATGCGTCGGGGTCGACCTGGCGCCCGGCCAGTTCCATGCCCTGGTGGTGCTGGAGGCGGATAGCATCCTCTTCGAATGCAAGGCTGGGCCCTACCGCCCGCTGGTCGAGGCCGAACAGGCGGCCTGGGCGCCGCGCGAGGGCGAGCCCGGCGTGGCCGAGTACCTGGCCTGGATGCGCGCACAGTTCTGAACGCCTGCTCTGAGACTGCTGCGCGCTGAAGCCGCAGGTAGCCCGGATGCAATCCGGGAAAGCAGGCGACTCCGCCCCCCGGAGTGCATCCGGGCTACGGGCTGGCCTCCAGCCAGTCCAGCGCCTTGGCCCGCGCCTGCGCCAGGTCACGGGCGAAGGCCAGCACTCCGGGCTCGCGGCGGATGCCGGCGCGACGCAGCTTCAGGCGCAGGTTGGCCGAGGCGCCGCTGAGCACCAGGCCGACCCCCTGCTGGCGGTAGTCGCGCAGCACATTCTCCAGCGCCGCCAGGGCGGTCATGTCCAGCAGCGGCACGGCGCTCATCTCCACCACCACCACCTTCACCCCGGGGTTGAAGCGGCGCAGCACGCTCAGCGCCTTCTCCGCCGCGCCGAAGAACAGCGGGCCGCGGATGCTGTAGGCCAGCACCCCGTCCGGCAGCTCGCCGAGCAGCGCCAGCTGCTGGCGCGGCAGCGGCTGGGCATCGGTCAGCTCGCTCATGCGCTTGATGAACAGGCCGGCGGCCAGCAGCAGGCCGACGCCGACGGCCAGCACCATGTCGAACAGCACGGTCAGCGCCAGGCAGGTCAGCAGCACCAGCACGTCGCTGCGCGGGGCGATGCGCAGGGTGTGCAGCACGTGGTGCGGCTCGCTCATGTTCCACGCCACCACCAGCAGCAGGGCGGCCAGCGAGGCCATCGGCAGGTAGCTGAACAGCGGCGCGAGCAGCAGCATGGCTAGCAGCACCACGCCGGCATGCACGATGGCCGCCAGTGGCGAATAGGCGCCGGCCCGCACGTTGGCCGCCGAGCGGGCGATGGCGGCGGTGGCGGTGATGCCGCCGAACAGCGGGGCGACCAGGTTGCCCAGACCCTGGCCGAGCAGCTCGCCGTTGGGGTCGTGCTTGCTGCCGGTCATGCCGTCGGCCACCACCGCGCACAGCAGCGACTCGATGGCGCCGAGCATGGCGATGGCGAAGGCCGGCGCCAGCAGCTGGCGGATCAGCTCGAAGGACAGCACCAATGGCTGGCCGTCCGGGCCCGGCAACTGCCAGGGCCAGGCGAAGGCTGGCAGGAAGGGCGGGATGCCCGGCTGGCTGACGCCGTCCAGGCTGTAGCTGAAGCGCTCGCCGAGGGTCGCCACCGGCAGGCCGGCGGCCTCCAGCAGCAACGCGGCCAGCACGCCGACCGCCAGCGCCACCAGGTGCCCCGGCACCCTGGGCACCAGGCGCGGCCAGAGCAGCAGGGTGGCCAGGCTGACGGCGGCGGTCAGGGCGTCGCCGGGGCGGAAGTCCGGCAGGGCCTGGCCGAGCAGGGCGAGCTGGTCGAGGAAGTGCTGCGGCGCACCGTCCAGGCGCAGGCCGAGCAGGTCCTTGATCTGCAGCACGGCGATGACGATGCCGATGCCGGCGGTGAAGCCCAGCGTCACCGGGTAGGGCACGAACTCGATCAGCCGGCCGGCGCGCAGCAGCCCCAGGGCGATCAGGATCAGCCCGGCCAGCATGCTGCACAGCAACAGGCCGCCGAGGCCGAACTGCTGGGTGATCGGCAGCAGGATGACGACGAAGGCGGCGGTGGGCCCGGAGATGTTGAAGCGCGAGCCGCCGCACAGGGCGATCAGCGGCGCGGCCACCAGCACGGTGTACAGGCCGTGCTGCGGCGCCACGCCGACGGCGATGGCCAGCGCCATGGCCAGCGGGATGGCGATGATGCCGACGGTGAGGCCGGCGGCAAGATCGCCGCGCAGGGCCTGCAGGGAATAGCCGGCGGCCAGGACCTGGCGCCAGGCGGCGAACAGCGGAGGTAGGCGCATCGCGGACTCCAGCAAAGACCCTGCACATTATAGGGATAGCGGCTGCGCGCTTGGCGAGCCCCGGCCTCTGCTTTAGTCGCGTTGAGTGGCGCACGGGGCAAGGGTAAACTGCCGGCCCCGTGATATCCGCTAGCTGGAGTGCGTGATGCGTAAAGACAAGAAACAGGTGATCGGCGAAGAGATCAGCGAGGATTCCATCAAGCTGTTCCTCACTGTCGAGCCGGCGGACGCCACGCCGCCGTCCCTGCACAAGCTGGTCAAGGCCTACCGTGGCCTGCGCATCGACGACTTCGAGCGTTTCCTGACCTTCTTCAAGGAAGCCGGCTACGACCTGGACGCCAAGGATGCCCAGGGCAACGACTTCATCGCCCTGATCGCCGACCAGCGCCTGGCCGAGCCCTATATCGAGGCGGTAAAAGCGGCGAAAGCCTGATTGGTCGTGGGAAAAGTGACCGTCCGACCGGGTTCGTGCATTTTTTGCGACTGAATTCGCGGCATTAGTGGTATTGTGCGCGCCGAAAACTCCCGAGCCGGCGCCCCGACTGGCCTGGCGTACCCCGTGGTGCGCCCCGCGAGGGCCGCAGCAGAGCGGCCGAGGCCCTGCCGGGAGGGTGAAGAATTGAACGCGCGGGCTGCTAACAGGCGGCGCGCGCCGGACGAGGTTGCCCGCGTCGATCAGGCCAAGTCAGCGGCCACGATGCGAGCCCTCCGAAGCTCCAGGCACCCGTCTGGCTGCCAGTGATTAGACGTCGATGCGCGGCTCAAAAGGCCGATGTCAGCGACTTGGTACTGCAGATCTTGGAGAAGCGTTAAATGACGCAAGTCAATCACGAAACCGTGGATGTGCTGCTGGTCGGGGCCGGCATCATGAGCGCCACCCTGGCGGTGCTGCTCAAGGAGCTGGACCCCAGCCTCAAGCTGGAGATCGCCGAGCTGCGTTCCTCCGGCGCCATCGAGAGCTCCAACCCGTGGAACAACGCGGGTACCGGCCACGCCGGCCTGTGCGAGCTGAACTACACGCCACAGGCGGCGGATGGCTCGGTGGACATCAAGAAGGCGGTGCAGATCAACACCCAGTTCGAGGTCTCCAAGCAGTTCTGGGCGTACCTGGCCGGCAAGAGCGCGTTCGGTTCGCCGAGGAACTTCATCAATCCGGTGCCGCACCTGAGCTTCGTGCGCGGCGACAAGGACATCGCCTTCCTCAAGAAGCGCCATGAGCTGCTCAGCCGTCACCATGCCTTCGAAAGCATGGAGTACACCGAAGACAAGGCCGCCATGGCCGAATGGATGCCGCTGATGATGCAGGGCCGCGATGCCAACGAGCGCATCGCCGCCACCCGCGCGCAGAACGGCACCGACGTCAACTTCGGCGCGCTGACCAACCAGCTGCTGCAGTACCTGGCCAGCCAGGGCGGCATCAGCGTCAGCTACAACCAGAAGGTCGTCGGCCTCAAGCGCACCAGCCAGGGCTGGAGCGTACAGGCCAAGAACACCAAGAACGGCGGGCAGCGCGAGATCCAGGCCAAGTTCGTCTTCCTCGGCGCCGGCGGTGGCGCCCTGCCGCTGCTGCAGATGTCCGGCATCCCGGAAGGCAAGGGCTTCGGCGGCTTCCCGGTGAGCGGCCAGTGGCTGCGCTGCGACAACCCGGATGTGGTCAAGCTGCACCAGGCCAAGGTCTACAGCCAGGCCGAAGTCGGCGCGCCGCCGATGTCCGTGCCGCACCTGGACACCCGCGTGGTGGACGGCAAGACTTCGCTGCTGTTCGGCCCCTACGCCGGCTTCACCACCAAGTTCCTCAAGTACGGCTCGTTCCTCGACCTGCCGCTGTCGGTGCGCCCGAGCAACATCGGCCCGATGCTGGCGGTGGCCCGCGACAACATGGACCTGACCCGCTACCTGATCAAGGAAGTGCTGCAGTCCCAGGAGCAGCGCCTGGAGTCCCTGCGCAAGTTCTATCCGCAGGCCAAGGCCGAGGACTGGAGCCTGGAAATCGCCGGCCAGCGCGTGCAGATCATCAAGAAGGACGCCAAGAAGGGCGGCATCCTGCAGTTCGGCACCGAACTGGTGGCGGCCGAGGATGGCACCATCGCCGCCCTGCTGGGCGCCTCGCCGGGCGCCTCGGTGACCGTGTCGATCATGCTCAACCTGATCGAGCGCTGCTTCGCCGAGCAGGCCCGCAGCGAGGCCTGGGCCAGCAAGCTGCGGGAGATCTTCCCGGCGCGCGAGAAGGTGCTGGAAGAGGACGCCGCGCTGTACCGCGAAGTGGCCGCCGCCAGCGCCAAGGCCCTGCAGCTCGCCTGAGCCGCCGTGTCATGAAAAAAGCCGCCCACGGGCGGCTTTTTCGTTTGCGCGCGGCTCAGGCCGCCAGGGCCAGGCGCGTGCGTCTGTCACGCGGGGCTGCTGCCAGCCGGGCGTCCTGCGGCAGCGGCCGGCCCAGCCAGCTGGCCCGCAGCTCGCCGACTTCCACCCAGCCCGCCTCGCTCGGCGGGGTATGCGCTTCGCGCAGGGCACGGCACTGGCCCTGTGCGTCCAGCAGGACGAAGTAGCGGCGCTTCGGGCGCGGGGTAAGCAGGGACCACAGACTCAGCATGGGGACAATCCTCCTGGTTGCCGGATCCTTATGCCAGGCGGCGGTGACAGGGCGATGACAGGAACCGCCGGGGCCTGGCACGGGTCATACACGGCTGTCGGCAGGGCAGGGTGCTGGGTATACTGCCGGCCATTTTCCGCAGCCACCTTTCTGGAGATCGCCCATGAAGAAATACCTGCTGTTCGGTCTGCTTGCCGCGCTTGGCGTCAGCCTGGTCGGCTGTGCCCACAGCCCGCAGCAACTGCGTCCGCAGCCGCGCCTGACCGCGCAGCTGGCGCCGGTCGGCCAGGGCCAGCCGGTGGTGGTGCGGGTGGTTGACGGTCGCCAGTCGCCGGTGCTCGGCACCCGCGGCGGCCTCTACCCGGAGACCAGTGCCATCACCGTGCAGGGCCAGGACATCCTGCCGCGCCTGCAGACCGAGGCCGAGGCGGCCGTGCGCCTGCTCGGCTTCACTCCCAGCCAGAATGCCTACAACGCGCCGCAGCTGACCCTGACCCTGGTCGACCTGAAATACCAGTCGCCCAAGGACAGCACCTACGTGACCGAGGCCAACATCAGTGCCAGCTTCCGCGCCGACGTGCAGAACAGCAGCCGGCGCTACAGCGGCCGCTATGGTGCCTCGCTGAACCAGCGCTTCGGCATGGCGCCGAACCAGGAGACCAACACCAAGCTGGTGGCCGATGTGCTCAGCGATGCCCTGACCCGTACCTTCAAGGACCCGACCATCGGCCAGCTGCTCGGCCAGCCGTAACTCGGGCGCCCACAAAAAAAGCCCGGCGGATGCCGGGCTTTTTCATGTCTGGGCTTCAGGCCGCCTCGGCATACAGCTCCGGCAGGCTCAGGCCGGTGTGCTCGTCGATGTCCGGCAGGTCGTAGTGCTCGTGGCCGCCGAGGGAGCAGTAGATCAGCCAGTGATGGTCCTGCACGTTGATCGACAGTTCATCGACCACGGCCTCCACTTCGTCCAGCGAGTCGATCAGGTAGTCGTGGTCTACGGGTTGCGGGTTGAGCATGGCGGTTCCTCCGCTGTCATGGTGCGAAATCGGTCATGGCGTATGACTGATGGGTCACTGCGAGAGGATCAAACTCTAGGCCAGGTATATGACGGTTTTCAGACGAATTGGTGATGACCATTCACGCTCGTCGGAAACGGAACTTATAAGCAGCCACTTTCCAGTAGACTGCCGCCCGCCGCGACCCTGCTCGGCCCGTCCGGGCTGCCTGCTTTTGGTGCGCTGGTGGGCGCCGCCGAACGCTCTGCGTGGGGCCTTGCAGCCCGCCACGCCAGCTTCTGGTGCCGGCTTTTCCTGTTCATGGTGCATTCGAGGTGTTTTCGTGTCTCTGCAGTACCTCTGGAACCTGTTCTCCAACCACCCCGCCCAGGTGGTGAATGGCCTGGCCCTGTTCCTGGCCCTGGCCGGTGCCTGGCTGCTGCTGGCCACCCGGATCCGCGAGCAGCGCGCGGTGGCACGCCTGGCCGCCGCCAGCGACCTGGCCGACGACGCAGCCAGCTGGCTGGACGAGCCGACCCTGCGCATCAACCGTTTCTTCTTCCGCTTCGGCGGGGTCAGCCTGGCCGCGGCCCTGGCGCTGTCGTTCTACAGCACCGGCCTGTAGGGCGACGCGGATAGCAAAAAGGCAGCCCTCGGGCTGCCTTTTTCGTTAGCGCGCTGCCCTTACAGGGCCAGGCCGGCCTTGATCCGGTACTGGTTGCGCACCGGCGTGGCGTACTGGCGGATCAGCCAGGGGCGCTGCTGCGCGGGGCAGGCGTCGAGGCGGCGCTGCCATTCGCCACGGGCCTTGGCCAGTTCCTCGGCGGCGAACAGCTGCTCGGCGTCCGGCACCGGCAGTTCGGCGTCGCGCTCGTCCCACTGGGCATAGGCCAGGTAGTGCACCGGGAACAGGCGATAGCCGCCGAGGATGTGTCGGTCCATCAGGGCGGCCAGCTGCTTGGCATCCTCGAAGCCCTCGCGCACCGGCGCGCCGAAATGCACGTGGACGCGGCCCTTGTAGCCGGTGATGCCGAGGGCGATGCTGGCGTCATCCTCGCCCGGCGCCTTCTCGTAGTCGCCGGTGCTGGCGCGGATCTGCAGCTCGCGGGCCTTGGCCTGGTCACAGGGATCGTACTCGTAGCTGATCGACACCGGGATCAGGTTGAGCGCCGCCAGGGCCTCGGCAAACGGCTCGTCCTTGCGCGCCATGTGGAACATCTTGAGGATCGCCGAGTCGGTGCGGTCGTCGCCGTCCTTGGCCCGGCCCTCGGCCTGGGCGATCCAGATCGACTGGCCTTCCTCGCGGATCGAGTGGTTGATGTAGGCCGACAGCAGCTGGAAGGCCGCCAGCTTCTCGCGCCGTCCGGCGATGTTGCGGTGCACGATGAAGCTCTTGTTCAGGCGCATCAGGTCGCTGACGAAGGGGCGCTGCAGCAGGTTGTCGCCGATGGCGATGCGCGGCGTCGGCAGCCCGGCATGGAACACCGCGTAGTTGACGAAGGCCGGGTCCATCACGATGTCGCGGTGGTTGGCGAGGAACAGGTAGGGCGTGCCGGCCTTGAGCTGTTCCAGCCCGGAATAGCTGACGCCGTCGGTGGCGCGCTCCACGGTGCGGTCGATATAGGGCTCGATGCGCGCTTGCAGGGCGTCCACCGAAGCGATGCCGGCCGTCTCGCGACGCAGCCGATGGGCTATAAGAGGTTTGAGCAGCCAGCCCATTGGCCCGGCCAGGCGCGGGAAGCGGAAGCGGGTGAGGGTGCCGAGGAAGGTATCGTCGCTCAACAGGCGCGCCAGTACGGCGGGGACTTCGTGGTCGGCGTAGGGTCGGATGGAATCGAATTCGCCCATCATGTTCTCGTTGTTCGGCTGCTCGGAACGCCCGCCAGGGGCGGCATGGCCCGCATGCAATGGGGCCAGCAATAGACCGGCGATTATACCGACAAGTCACACGGAGGCCGCGATGCTGGAATCACAGATGTACCAGTGCCCCTATTGCTGGGAGCAGGCCGAGGCCGTGCTCGACCTCTCCTCCGGCGACCAGGAGTACGTCGAGGACTGCCCGGTGTGCTGCCGGCCGATCGTCTTCGACCTGCGCACCGATGGCCAGGACTGGTCGCTGGACGTGCGCCGGGAGGACGACTGATGCAGCGCGTCTACGAGCCGCAGGACCTGCTGGAGGCCGAATTGCTGCTCGGCATGCTGGCCAGCGAGGGCGTGGAAGCGCACCTGGCCGGGCGCCATCTGCTCGGCGCGATGGGCGAGCTGCCGGCGCTCGGGCTGCTCGGCCTGCTGGTGGAGGACGATGATGCCGAGCGCGCGCGCCGCCTGATCGCCGCGTACAATGCCGCCGCGCCGCTGCCCGGCGAGGAGCCCGAGGGCTGCCCCGGCGTGCTGCTCTGCTGATCCCTGCCGCCGGATGCCCGATACCCCATGAGTGGACGCTACGCCCTGTTCCGCTGGCCCCAGGCCATCGCCAACCTGCCGGGATTTCCCGCCGAACATCCGCAGCGCTGGAACCTGTCGCCCGGCGCCCAGGTGCTGTTCGTCCACCAGCAGGGCGACGAGCTGCGCGCCGCCAGCGGCCGCTGGGGGCTGACGCCGGCCTGGCTGACCGATTTCGCCAAGGCGCCGGCGCATGCCCGCGCCGAGACCCTGGCCGAGCAGGCGATGTTCCGCGAGGCCTTCGCCCAGCGCCGCTGCCTGTTGCCGGCCAACGGCTTCTACGAGTGGCGTGGCCAGGCCAACCGCAAGCGTCCCTACTGGCTGAGCGGCGAGGGCCTGCTGTATTTCGCCGGGCTGTGGGAGATCTACCCGGCGGGGGGCGCCAACTACCTCAGCGTGGCCATGGTGACCCGCGAGGCGGCCTATCTGCGCCGCCCGCTGCTGCTGGACCAGGCCGCCAGCCGTGTCTGGCTCGATGCGCAAGCCTCGGCCGAGCAGCTGCAGGCGCTGCTGGCGGCGGCGCAGCCGTCGCTGCGCGAACGGGCGCTGGCGACCCTGATCAACGATCCGGCCTGCGAGGGGCCGGAGTGCCTCACCCCGGCGTAAGCGCCTCGCGGTATTCCGGGCGCTGCGCCAGGCCCTCCTTGAGCAGCTCCACCAGCAGGCGCACCTTGGGCGACAGGTGGCGTTGCTGCGGATACAGCGCCCACACCGCGGTGTGCGGCGGACGCTGCTGCGGCAACAGGTCGAGCAGGGCGCCGCTGCGCAGGTGCGGCTGCACGTAGTAGTCCGGCAGCTGGCACAGGCCGAAGCCGCGCAGGGCCGCGTCGAGCACCGCCTCGCCGCTGTTGCAGCGCCAGTTGCCCTGCACCCGCAGGCTCAGCTCGCGGCCGTCCTGCTGAAAGTTCCAGTGCTCGCTGCTGCCGATCAGGCAGTTGTGCCGCGCCAGCTCCGACAGCGAGTGCGGCCGGCCATAGCGTTCCAGGTAGGCGGGCGACGCGCACAGGTGCATGACCCGTGGCGCCAGGCGCGTGGCCACCAGGCGCGAGTCCTGCAGGCGGCCGAGGCGGATGGCCAGGTCCAGGCCGCCGTGCAGCAGATCGAGGGTCTGGTTGCTCAGCTCGATCTCCACCCGCAGCTGCGGATGACGCGCCATGAAGTCGTTGACCAGTGGCACGATGAAGCGCTCGCCGTAGGCCACCGCGCAGGTCATGCGCAGCAGGCCCTTGGGCTCGTCGTTGAGGTCGCCGACCGCGCGCAGCGCCTCCTCGCGGGCGTCCTGCAGGCGCCGGCAGTGCTGCAGGAAGGTCTGCCCGGCCTCGGTCAGCGCCACCCGCCGGGTGCTGCGGTAGAACAGGCGGGTCTGCAGGCGTTCCTCCAGGCGCGCCACCTGGCGGCTGACCTGCGAGGTGGACAGCCCCAGGCGCCTGGCCGCGGCGGCGAACTGGCCGCTCTCGGCCACGGCGACGAACTCGTCCAGTCCTTCCCAGCGATTCATGGATTATCCCTGCATGGCAATAATGTTTTTCGAATGTGCGGATTATTCCCGAAATGGCGCTGTTCTACACTCTCGCCACTATGCCCAACCGCTGGAGTGCGAATTCATGATCAAGTCCCGTGCCGCCGTGGCCTTCGGCCCCAACCAGCCGCTGCAGATCGTCGAGGTGGACGTGGCGCCGCCCAAGGCCGGTGAGGTGCTGGTGCGCATCGTCGCCAGCGGCGTCTGCCACACCGACGCCTACACCCTGTCCGGCCAGGACAGCGAGGGCGTGTTCCCCTGCATCCTCGGCCACGAGGGCGGCGGCATCGTCGAGGCGGTGGGCGAGGGCGTGACCTCGCTGGCGGTGGGCGACCACGTGATCCCGCTGTACACGGCCGAATGCCGCCAGTGCAAGTTCTGCACCTCGGGCAAGACCAACCTGTGCCAGGCGGTGCGCGCCACCCAGGGCAAGGGCCTGATGCCGGACGGCACCACGCGCTTCTCCTACCAGGGCCAGCCGGTCTACCACTACATGGGCTGCTCGACCTTCTCCGAATACACCGTGCTGCCGGAAATCTCCCTGGCCAAGATCCCCAAGGAGGCGCCGCTGGAGAAGGTCTGCCTGCTCGGCTGCGGCGTCACCACCGGCATCGGTGCCGTACTCAACACCGCCAAGGTCGAGGAGGGCGCCACCGTGGCCATCTTCGGCCTGGGCGGCATCGGCCTGGCGGCGATCATCGGCGCCAAGATGGCCAAGGCCGCGCGCATCATCGCCATCGACATCAACCCGGCCAAGTTCGCGGTGGCCCGCGAGCTGGGCGCCACCGACTTCGTCAACCCGCAGGAGCACGCCAAGCCGATCCAGGAAGTGATAGTCGAGATGACCGACGGCGGCGTCGACTATTCCTTCGAATGCGTCGGCAACGTGCAGCTGATGCGCGCGGCGCTGGAGTGCTGCCACAAGGGCTGGGGCGAGTCGACCATCATCGGCGTGGCGCCGGCCGGCGCCGAGATCAGCACCCGGCCGTTCCAGCTGGTCACCGGGCGCGTCTGGCGCGGCAGCGCCTTCGGCGGCGTGAAGGGCCGCACCGAGCTGCCCGGCTATGTGGCCAAGGCGCAGAGCGGCGAGATCCCGCTGGACACCTTCATCACCCACACCATGGGCCTGGACGAGATCAACAGCGCCTTCGACCTGATGCACGAAGGCAAGAGCATCCGCACCGTCATCCACTTCTGAGGGCGCCGCGATGAGCCTGGAAATCGTCTCCGGCAACAAGAGCTTCGGCGGCTGGCACAAGCGCTACCGGCATCGCTCGACTGCGCTGAACTGCGACATGCAGTTCGCCGTCTACCTGCCGCCACAGGCGGAGCAGGAGGGCGCCCGCCTGCCGGTGCTGTACTGGCTGAGCGGCCTGACCTGCACCGACGAGAACTTCATGCAGAAGGCCGGCGCCCAGCGCCTGGCCGCCGAGCTGGGGCTGGTGCTGGTGGCGCCGGACACCAGCCCGCGCGGCGCAGGGGTGCCGGACGACCCGGAGGGCGCCTGGGACTTCGGCCTCGGTGCCGGCTTCTACCTCAATGCCACCCAGGAGCCCTGGGCGCGGCATTACCGCATGTACGACTACGTGGTGCAGGAGCTGCCGGCGCTGGTCGAGGCGAACTTCCCGGTCGGCGACCGGCGTGGCGTCGCCGGCCACTCCATGGGCGGGCATGGCGCGCTGATCTGCGCGCTGAAGAATCCAGGGCGCTACTTGTCGGTTTCGGCCTTCGCGCCCATCGCCAACCCGCTGGACTGCCCCTGGGGCGAGAAGGCCTTCTCCCTCTACCTGGGCGAGGACCGTTCGCGCTGGCGCGAATGGGACGCCTGCGCGCTGCTGGCCGAGGCGCCGGAGAAGCTGCCGATCCTGGTCGACCAGGGCGACCGCGACGACTTCCTCGCCGTCCAGCTCAAGCCGCAGGCCCTGCAGGCCGCCGCCAGGGCCGCCGGCCATCCGCTGACCCTGCGGATGCAGCCGGGCTACGACCACAGCTACTACTTCATCGCCAGTTTTATCGACGACCATCTGCGCCATCATGCGGCAGCGCTGCTCTCTAGCGGCGGGTAGTCGGCATTTGCAGTCGGGGCGCCGGTCTGACTAACCCGAGTGCCCTCAGCCAGAGGAGCCTGTCATGCATCCCTTCGAAGCCAAACAGCCTCAGCAGTTGGCCATGCACCTGGGCTATGCCGGCCTGATTCCCTTCGTCAGCGGCGCGCTGGGCATCTGGGTCACGCCGAGCAGCTGGCGGCCCTTCGTGATGAGCGCGCTGCTGGATTATGCGGCCGTGATCCTGGCCTTCATGGGGGCCATCCACTGGGGCCTGGCGATGCGTGCCCAGGCCAACGACGAGCGTGCCAGGCTGCAGCTGGGCCTGTCGGTGATTCCGCCGTTGCTGGGCTGGGTTGCCGTCGCCAGCGGTATGCCCTTCGGACTGGCTCTGCCGATCTTCCTTTTCGCCTTCGTGCTGCTCTACTTCGCCGACCTGCGTGCGACCCGGCTGGGCCTGGCGCCGCAATGGTACCCGGCACTGCGCCGGCCCCTGACCCTGGTGGTCAGCATCAGCCTGCTGCTGGCCTGGGCCAGCCTGCTGCGTGCATGACTGCTGCCGCGGCGCACTCTTTGGTGATCCATTGCGCGAGCACGGCGCCCGCCTGGGTTAGAATCGCGGCCGGACTTTTCAAGGCATTTCCATCATGCGTATCGGTCACGGCTACGACGTTCATCGCTTTGGCGAGGGCGATTTCATCACCCTCGGCGGCGTGCGGATTCCCCACAAGTTCGGGCTGATCGCCCATTCCGACGGCGACGTGCTGCTGCATGCGCTCAGCGATGCGCTGCTCGGCGCGGCGGCCTTGGGCGATATCGGCAAGCACTTCCCCGACACCGACCCGACTTTCAAGGGCGCCGACAGCCGCGTATTGCTGCGCCACGTGGTCGGCCTGATCCGCGCCAAGGGCTATGTGGTCGGCAATGTCGACGCCACCATAGTGGCCCAGGCGCCGAAGATGGCGCCGCATATCGAGAGCATGCGTGCGCACATCGCCGAGGACCTCGGCGTCGAGCTGGACGCGGTCAACGTCAAGGCCACCACCACCGAGAAGCTGGGTTTCACCGGCCGCGAGGAGGGGATCGCGGTGCATGCCGTGGCCCTGCTGCTCAAGGCATGAACGAAGCCGAACTGCTGGGCCCGCGCGCCCATGGCGAGGCCTGCGGCACGGCCGTGCTGAAGGCGGTGGCCGAGGACTTCCAGGTCGACGAGGTGCTCGACATCCCGCTGTCCGGCCAGGGCGAGCACCTCTGGCTATGGGTGGAGAAACGCGGCCTCAACACCGAGGAGGCGGCCCGCCGCCTGGCCCGTGCCGCCGGCGTGTCGCAGCGCCACATCAGCTATGCCGGGCTGAAGGATCGCCAGGCATTGACCCGCCAGTGGTTCAGCCTGCACCTGCCGGGCAAGGCCGATCCCGATCTGGGCGCCGCCACCGGGCCGGAACTGAGCATCCTCAGGAGCGCGCGCCACTCGCGCAAGCTGCAGCGCGGCGCCCATGCGGCCAACGGCTTCACCTTGCGTCTGACCGCGCTCGAGGCCGACCGCGCCACGCTGGAGCAGCGCCTGCAGGCGATCGGGGCCGAGGGCGTGCCCAACTACTTCGGCCTGCAGCGTTTCGGCCATGCCGGTGGCAATATCGCCGAGGCCCTGCACTTCGCCGTCGAGGGCGTGCTGCCGGAGCAGCGCAACCGCCGCTCGCGCCTGCTGTCGGCGGCACGCAGCCTGATCTTCAACCGGGTGCTGGCGGCGCGGGTCGCCGAGGGCAGCTGGAATCACGCGCAGGCCGGCGACCTGCTGGCCTTCACCGACAGCCGCAGCTTCTTCATGGCCGGCGAGGCGGAAACCCATGACCCGCGCCTGGCCGCACTGGACCTGCATCCGACCGGTCCGCTGTGGGGCGAAGGCCCGTCGCCGGCGGCTGGCGCCACGTACCAACTGGAGCAGCGCCTGGCCGGCGAGCAGGCGCTGCTGGCCGATTGGCTGGGCGAGGCGGGCATGGCGCACGAACGGCGCATCCTGCGCCTCCCCATCGCCGACCTGTCGTGGCATTATCCCGAGCCTGACGTACTGCAACTGGCTTTCGTTCTGCCGGCCGGCTGCTTCGCCACCGTGGTGGTGCGCGAACTGGTCGATCTGCTACCGGCGGAACAGACGGATACTCCATGCGAATTCTGATCTCCAACGACGACGGGGTGATGGCACCCGGCATCGCCGCGCTGCACGACGCGTTGCACGACTACGCCGAGTGCGTGGTGATCGCCCCGAGCGAGGACAAGAGCGGCGCCAGCAGTGCGCTGACCCTCGACCGTCCGCTGCATCCGGCGACCCTGCCCAACGGCTTCATCGGCCTCAACGGCACGCCGACCGACTGCGTGCACCTGGGCCTCAACGCCCTGCTCGATCCGGTGCCGGACATGGTGGTGTCGGGCATCAACCTGGGCGCCAACCTGGGCGACGACGTGCTCTATTCCGGCACCGTCGCGGCGGCCCTGGAAGGGCGCTTCCTGAGCAAGCCGGCGTTCGCCTTCTCGCTGCTGTCGCGCCAGTCGACCAACCTGCCGACCGCGGCCTACTTCGCCCGCAAGCTGGTCGAGGCGCACGACAAGCTCGACCTGCCGCCGCGCACCGTGCTCAACGTCAACGTGCCCAACCTGCCGCTGGAGCATATCCGTGGCGTGCAGCTGACCCGCCTCGGCCACCGCGCGCGCGCCGCCGCGCCGGTCAAGCAGGTCAACCCGCGGGGCAAGGAGGGCTACTGGATCTCGGTATCCGGCGATGCCGAGGACGGCGGGCCGGGCACCGACTTCCATGCAGTGATGCAGGGCTACGTGTCGATCACCCCGCTGCAGCTGGACCGGACCTTCCACGAGGCCTTCGATAGCCTCGGCGGCTGGCTGGAGGGGCTGTTGTGATGCGCGGCAACGATCACCTGCAGCGCCACGGTATCGGCATGACCTCGCAGCGCACCCGCGAGCGCCTGATCGAGCGCCTGTACGAGGAGGGCTTGTCCAACCCCCACGTGCTCGAGGTGATCCGCCGCACGCCGCGCCACCTGTTCGTCGACGAGGCCCTGGCCCACCGCGCCTACGAGGACACCGCGCTGCCCATCGGCCACAATCAGACCATCTCCCAGCCCTACATAGTCGGGCGCATGACCGAGCTGCTGCTGGCCGGCGGCCCGCTGGACAAGGTGCTGGAGATCGGCACCGGCTCCGGCTACCAGACCGCCGTGCTGGCCCAGCTGGTGGAGCGGGTGTTCTCGGTGGAGCGCATCCAGAGCCTGCAGGACCGCGCCAAGGAGCGCCTGGTCGAGCTCAAGCTGCGCAACGTGGTGTTCCGCTGGGGCGATGGCTGGGAAGGCTGGAACGCCCTCGGTCCGTACCACGGCATCATGGTCACCGCCGCCGCCGCCGAGGTGCCGCAGGCGCTGCTGGACCAGCTGGCCATCGGCGGTCGCCTGGTGATTCCGGTGGGCGCGGGCGATGTGCAGGAACTGCTGCTGATCGTCCGCGAAGAGGACGGCTACTCCCGTCACGTGCTGGATCTGGTGCGCTTCGTGCCACTGCTCAACGGGCCCCTGGCCTGATCTCTATCGCTACGGAAAGCACCATGAAGAATCCCCTTCTGCTGTTTCTTAAGGGCATGGCCATGGGCGCCGCCGATGTCGTGCCCGGCGTGTCCGGCGGCACGGTCGCCTTCATCAGCGGCATCTACGACGAGCTGCTGCGTTCCATCGCCAGCATTCCCGAGGCGGCCCTGCAGTTGCTGCGCGGGCGTGTGGTCAAGGCCTGGCAGATGGCCAATGCGACCTTCCTGCTGGTGCTGCTGAGCGGCATCCTGACCAGCGTGTTCAGCCTGGCGCGCCTGATCACCTGGCTGCTGGAACATCACCCGATCCCAGTCTGGTCGTTTTTCTTCGGCCTGATCCTGGTTTCCAGCCACCTGGTGGCGCGCGAGATCGGACGCTGGAACTGGACCCGCGTGCTCAGCTTCGTGCTCGGCGGCGCCTTCGCCTGGTGGATCACCGTGGCTTCGCCCATCCAGTGGGGGCATGACCCGCTGAGCCTGTTCCTGGCCGGGGCCATAGCCATCTGCGCGATGATCCTGCCGGGTATTTCCGGCAGCTTCCTGCTGGTGCTGATGGGCCTGTACAGCCTGGTGCTGGGCGCGGTGAAGAACCTCGATATCGCCGTGCTGGCGGTATTCGCCGCCGGCTGTCTGGTCGGCATCCTCAGCTTCGCCCGTCTGCTCAGCTGGCTGCTGGCGCGTTTTCGCGACCTCACCCTGGCCTTCCTCACCGGCCTGATGCTGGGCTCGCTGAACAAGGTCTGGCCCTGGAAGCAGACCCTGACCTGGCGTGCCGACAGCCATGGCCAGCAGGTGCCGGTATTGCAGGAAAACCTCTGGCCGCTGCAGTTTGCCCAGCAGAGTGGCCAGGACGCCCAGTTGCTGGCAGCCATCCTGCTCGCCGTGGCCGGCGTGGTGCTGGTGCTCGGCCTGGAGTGGCTGGCCGGGCGCAAGCAACAGGCGGCTGGTGCCGGCGAATAAATCCGGCACAATGCGCGCACCAATTCATGCAGCACCGACACAGGAGCACGGGGTGAGTCTCACACAGCAGCGCAAGCGCCAGGCTCTGGCCGTTGCGGTTTTCGCCGCGTTACTGGCGGGCTGCAGCAGCAAGTCGTCGAACAGCGTACAGGTGGTGGATCGCACCCAGGGCAGTGCGCAGGCCGCCCGCCCGCAGGCCACCAGCGGCCAGTACACGGTGCAGCGCGGCGATACCCTGTACTCCATCGCCTTTCGCTTCGGCTGGGACTGGAAAGCCCTGGCTGCGCGCAACAATATCCCCGCACCCTACGTGATCCGCCCGGGGCAGCGCATCCGCTTCGACCTGCCCCAGCAGGGCGGTGCGCCGGTGGTCGCCCAGCCGAGCAGGCCTGCGGTGACCAGCGTGCCGCCGCCCGCCGCCCGCCCCCCGGTACAGGCGCAGCCGCCGCTGCAGACTGCGCCGCCGCAGCCGGCGAGCCGGCCTCCGGTGGCCAGTGGCACTCCCGCCGCGGCCGGCAAGGTGCAGTCGGTGCCACGCTCGGCCAAGGGCTGGGCCTGGCCTGCCAATGGCGTGCTGATCGGCAAATTCTCCTCAAACGGGAGTTTGAATAAAGGAATTGATATCGCCGGAGAATTGGGCCAGCCTGTTTTGGCTGCGGCTGATGGTTCCGTTGTGTACGCCGGAAGTGGTTTACGGGGCTACGGTGAACTGGTGATCATCAAGCACAGCGATGCCTACGTAAGCGCCTACGGACATAACCGCAGGCTGCTGGTGCGGGAGGGACAGCAGGTCAAAGTCGGACAGCATATCGCCGAGATGGGTTCCACGGGAACCGACCGGGTGAAACTCCACTTCGAGATTCGCCGCCAGGGCAAACCTGTAGACCCCCTGCAATATCTGCCTCGTCGTTGACCCTGTGCCAGCCTGTTCCATGCGTGGCAGGAGCGGGCTTTGGTGTTGCCAGGGAGTCATCCAGCGATTCATCAGGTGCGCAATGATCGGCGGCAGGCCAGGGTTTCGACTGGTCTGGGGGGCCGGCTCTCCCTGATGTGGAACTGGAACGGGTGTCGCCAAGGCTTGTTGTCGAACTCAGCACAGGACAACAACAATGGCACTCAGCAAAGAAGCGCCGGAGTTTGACCTCGATGACGAAGTGCTTCTCATGGAGCCCGGCATCGTTCTGGAAGACCTGACAGAGGAAGCCGAGCTGTCGCTCTCCAGCAGCAAATCCAAGACCGCGACCAGCAATCTCAAGCAGCACAAGTACATCGACTACACGCGGGCGCTCGATGCGACCCAGCTGTATCTCAACGAAATCGGATTTTCCCCGCTGCTCACCCCGCAGGAGGAGGTGCACTTCGCGCGTCTGGCGCAGAAGGGCGACCCTGCCGGGCGCAAGCGCATGATCGAGAGCAACCTGCGCCTGGTGGTGAAGATCGCCCGCCGCTACGTCAATCGTGGCCTGTCCCTGCTGGACCTGATCGAAGAGGGCAACCTCGGCCTGATCCGTGCGGTGGAGAAGTTCGATCCCGAGCGCGGTTTCCGTTTCTCCACCTACGCCACCTGGTGGATCCGCCAGACCATCGAGCGGGCGATCATGAACCAGACCCGCACGATCCGCCTGCCGATCCATGTGGTGAAGGAGCTCAACGTCTATCTGCGCGCGGCCCGCGAGCTGACCCAGAAACTCGACCACGAACCCTCGGCCGAGGAGATCGCCAACCTGCTGGAGAAGCCGGTCGACGAGGTCAAGCGCATGCTCGGTCTCAACGAGCGGGTCACCTCGGTGGACGTTTCCCTCGGGCCGGACTCCGACAAGACCCTGCTCGACACCCTGACCGATGATCGTCCGAGCGACCCCTGCGACCTGCTTCAGGACGATGACCTGTCGGAGAGCATCGATCAGTGGCTGTCCGAACTCACCGACAAGCAGCGCGAGGTGGTGGTGCGCCGCTTTGGCCTGCGTGGCCACGAGAGCTGCACCCTGGAGGAGGTCGGCCAGGAGATCGGCCTGACCCGCGAGCGGGTACGGCAGATCCAGGTCGAGGCGCTCAAGCGGCTGCGGGAAATCCTGGAGAAGAATGGCCTGTCCAGCGACGCCCTGTTCCAGTAGGCGTAGCCCTTCACCTGAAAGCCCGGCGCTGGCCGGGCTTTTTATTGTCCGACCATGTAAGTGATCGCTTACATGGCATGTAGGACATCTCAGGATATTTGCGCTGGCTGTGATCCATTCTTTGCGGTCTTAATATGGCAAGTATCTGATATTTAATAACTTATTCTTGTGGCTTGGGTCCGCGGGCGCGGCGCGGCGGCCAGATAGCGGCCTTGTTCGGCCGCGGCGAGACGCTACTATGAAGCCGTGCCTAGGGAGAAGGCACGGTCGCCAGGACGGTGATCGAGGAACCACTGCAGGATGCAGTTCATCAGGAAGATGAAAGGATTCTCAGGGAGTAGGGAAGAAAGAGCGGGCGGTTAATCACCGCCCCTTTTTTTGCCCGCAGGAAAGGCAGAAACGAAAAGGCCCGCAGATGCGGGCCTTTTGCGTGGCGGGCGCTTAGCGCTCCAGGTGCTGCAGCTTGTCCTTCACACCGTCCCACTCCTCGGCGTCCGGCAGCGCTTCCTTCTTCTCGGTGATGTTCGGCCAGACTTCCGCCAGGTCGGCGTTCAGCTCGATGAACTCCTGCATGTCCTCGGGCACCTCGTCCTCGGAGAAGATCGCCTGGGCCGGGCATTCCGGCTCGCACAGGGCGCAGTCGATGCACTCGTCCGGGTGGATCACCAGGAAGTTCGGGCCTTCGTAGAAGCAGTCCACCGGGCAGACTTCCACGCAGTCGGTGTATTTGCACTTGATGCAGTTGTCGGTGACGACGAAGGTCATGCTGATTGTCTCCTCGGGCGGCAGCCTGAGCCCCATCTGTGCGGGGCTTGCAGGTGCTCGATAATGGCCGCGGCTCAGGCTGTAAACCGGGCAGTCGTAAAAATGCGCGCGATTCTACCAGTTTGATCGGGCCGGCGTTAGATGCGCGTCTTCCATGTATATAACAGTTCCAGGGCGCGGCGCGGGGTCAGATCATCGGGATTGATCTTGCCCAATTCCTCCAGCACCGGGTGCGGCAGGCTGGCGAACAGGTCGTTCTGCAGCGGCGCGGCCGGCTGGCCAGGCTCGCTGCGCGGCACCTCTTGCGGCAGGCTGGTGGTCTCCAGGCGCGCCAGGTGCTCGCGGGCGCGGGCGATCACCGGGGTGGGCACACCGGCCAGCTGCGCCACCGCCAGGCCATAGCTCTGGCTGGCCGGGCCGGGCAGCACGTGGTGCAGGAAGACGATGCGCTCGTTGTGCTCGGTGGCGTTGAGGTGCACGTTGGCCACCATCGGCTCGCTTTCCGGCAGTACGGTCAGCTCGAAGTAATGGGTGGCGAACAGGGTCCAGGCGCGCAGCTTGGCCAGGTGCTCGGCGGCCGACCAGGCCAGCGACAGGCCATCGAAGGTGCTGGTGCCGCGGCCCACCTCGTCCATCAGTACCAGGCTGCGGTCGCTGGCGTTGTGCAGGATGTTGGCGGTCTCGCTCATCTCCACCATGAAGGTCGAGCGGCCGCCGGCCAGGTCATCGCTGGAGCCGATGCGGGTGAAGATACGGTCCACCAGAGACAGCTCGCAGCGGGCCGCCGGCACGTAGCTACCGATGTGGGCGAGCAGCACGATCAGCGCGGTCTGGCGCATGTAGGTGGACTTACCGCCCATGTTCGGGCCGGTGATGATCAGCATGCGGGTGCTGTCGTCGAGGCTTAGGTCGTTGGCCACGAAGGGCGTGTCGAGCACCTGCTCGACCACCGGGTGACGGCCCTGGTCGATGCGCAGGCAGGGCTCCTCGACGAAGCGTGGACGATTGAGGTCGAGGTTCAGCGCGCGCTCGGCCAGGTTGGCCAGCACGTCCAGCTCGGCCAGGGCGGCGGCGGTGTCCTGCAGCGGTGCCAGCTGGGCGATGAGCAGTTCCAGCAGCTCCTCGTACAGCTGCTTCTCACGGGCCAGGGCGCGGCTCTTGGCCGACAGCGCCTTGTCCTCGAAGGCCTTCAGTTCCGGGGTGATGAAGCGCTCGGCGCCTTTCAGGGTCTGCCGGCGGATGTAGTCGGCCGGCGCCGACTCGGCCTGCTTGCTGGGCAGTTCGATGAAGTAGCCATGCACGCGGTTGTAGCCGACCTTGAGGTTGGCCAGGCCGGTGCGCTCCTTCTCGCGCGCCTCTAGGTCCATCAGGTACTGGCCGGCGTTCTCGCTGATCGACTGCAGCTCATCCAGCTCGGCGTCGTAGCCGGTCTTGAGCACGCCGCCGTCGCGGATCACCGCCGGCGGGTTGTCGATGATCGCCCGTTGCAGCAGGTCGGCCAGCTCCGGGTAGGTGCGAATGTTCACTGCCAGCTCGGCCAGGTGCGGGGCGTCCAGCTCGGCCATCGCGCCTTGCAGCTGCGGCAGCGCGGCGAGGGCGTCGCGCAGGCGCGCCAGGTCGCGTGGGCGGGCGTTGCGCAGGCCGATGCGGGCGAGGATGCGCTCGACGTCGCCGATGTCCTTGAGCTGCGGCTGCAGCAGCTCGAAGCGGTAGCGCTCCAGCAGGCAGGCGATGGCCTCCTGGCGCGCCTCCAGCACGCTGCGGTCGCGCAGCGGACGGTTCAGCCAGCGGGTCAGCAGGCGCGAACCCATGGCGGTCTGACAGCGGTCGACCACCGACTGCAGGGTGTTGTCGCGGCCGCCGGCGAGGTTGGTGTCCAGTTCCAGGTTGCGGCGGCTGGCGCCGTCGAGGATGACGGTGTCGTCCAGGCGTTCGTGGCGCAGGCTGCGCAGGTGCGGCAGGGCAGTGCGCTGGGTCTCCTTGGCATAGGCCAGCAGGCAGCCGGCGGCGCCGATGGCGAGCGTCAGGCCTTCGCAGCCGAAGCCCTTGAGGTCCTGCACGGCGAACTGCTGGCACAGGCTCTTGCGCGCGCTGTCCAGCTCGAAGTCCCAGGGCGCGCGGCGGCGCACGCCGCGGCGCTTCTCCAGCGGCAGGCCCTGGGGCCAGTCGTCGGGGATCAACAGCTCGGCCGGGGCCAGGCGCTCCAGTTCGGCCAGGAGGTTTTCCCAGGTCTTCAGCTCCTGCACGCTGAAGCGGCCGCTGGTGATGTCGAGCATGGCCAGGCCGAACAGCTTCTCGTCGCCCAGCACGGCGCCGACCAGGTTGTCGCGGCGCTCGTCGAGCAGCGCCTCGTCGCTGATGGTGCCGGGGGTGATGATGCGTACCACCTGGCGCTCCACCGGGCCCTTGCTGGTGGCCGGGTCACCGATCTGTTCGCAGATCGCCACCGATTCGCCGAACTTCACCAGGCGTGCCAGGTAGCCCTCTGCCGAGTGGAAGGGGATGCCGGCCATGGGAATGGCCTGGCCGGCCGACTGGCCACGGGCGGTAAGGGTAATGTCGAGCAGGGCCGCGGCCTTCTTGGCATCCTCGTAGAACAGCTCGTAGAAGTCGCCCATGCGGTAGAACATCAGCATGTCCGGATGCTGGTTCTTCAGCTTCCAGTACTGCTGCATCATCGGTGTGTGTGCTGAAACATCCATAAATCAATGACTTAGCTTAAGTTGTCTAATTGGGCGGGGCATCGCTGTCCAAGACTTTTGCCCCGAGCCGGCACTGTTGGCCGCAATCCTGGCCAGGACGGGCCCTGTGCACCGTCGATAGTGCGCAGGCCGATCTACCGCGAGGCCGGCCAGTTGCCATGGCGAGCCTGCGCTGGGGCATCGCTGATCGACTGCGCGCGGAGGTCGTGCAGGGTAGCGTCTTTCACGCCAGCGCGCTCGCATGCCTTGTGGCGGCGTTGCCTCAGCAGCGCTCGAGAGCGACGGGAAGGCGTCTTTCACGCGCCTGGCATGGCAGCCTGTTGGGCTCCAGGCGGTGTCCAACCGCGCCGCTGCCGTCTCACTCCTTGCGATCGAAACGATTCAGCAGCTCATCCAGGATGCCCAGTCTGAACTGACGCTGCAGGGTCACGGCGAAGAACTGCTCGGCGATATCCGGCACTTCGGCATACAGCTGCAGGGCGCCGCTGCGCAGCTCGTCCTGCACCACCACGGCCGGCAGCAGAGCCAGGTCGCCGGAGTCGCGCGCCAGCAGGCGCAGCATGGCCATGTCGTCGACCTCGGCACAGATGATCGGGTTCAGGCCGTGGCTGTGGCAGTAGACCTCGAACTGGCTGCGTACATCGCTGCTGCGCCCCGGCACGATCAGGCGGGCCTGCTGCAGGTCGCGGCGCAGGTCGAAGGGCTGTGCGTCGGCACGTGGCGGGCCGATCAGGCACACCGCCTGGCGGTCGAGCAGGCGGCATTGCCAGGGGCGCTGGCTGTCGGCGCTGACCGCCCGGTTGGTCAGCACTACGTCCAACTTGTGCAGGGCCAGGCGCTCCAGCAGCTCGTCCAGGCTGCCGGATTCAAGGGTGATGCGCAGGTCGTCGCGGCCGAGGAAGGGGCGCAGCAGGTTTTCCTGGAAGTTGCGCGACAGCGTGGCCACCGCGCCGATGCGCAGCGTCTGGCTGACCTGGCGGGTGCTCAGCAGGGTGGTTTGCAGTTCGTTGCCGAGGGCGAAGATGGTCTCGGCGTAGTCCAGCACCAGGCGTCCCGCCTCGGTCAACTGCAGGCTGCGGCCGGCGCGGATGAACAGCGGGTGGCCGAGCTGCTCTTCGAGTACGCGGATCTGCGTGGACAGGGCCGACTGCGACACATGCAAAGCCTCGGCGGCGCGGGTCAGGTTGCCTTCCTTGGCCACTGCCCAGAAGTAGTGCAGGTGATGGAAATTCAGCCGGCGCATATTTCGTTCTTCTAATGTGAATGAACAATTCTTATCTATCTATTTTTAATAGTTCAAGCGCTCCATGAGACTAGCGCCATCGCGCCCCCATGGAGATCGCCTCATGTTCAGCCTGTCTTTCCCTCTGGCTCAGGGGATGCCCTGGCTCTTCGCCCTGGCGCTGTTGCCGGCAGCATGGCTGCGCGGGTTCTGGTGGCCCGCGCGCATCGCTGGCGGCCTGGGTCTGGTCCTGGTGCTGGGCGCCTGGCTGCAGGCGGCGCTGGACGGCCAGAGCAACGACCGCCTGGGGCTGGCCATGCTCGGCCTGGTCGGCCTGCTGGCCTGGGTGATCATCGAGTATTCGTGGCGTTACCTGGAGGGCGAGCCCGGCCAGCGCCGCTACGTGCTGGCCCTGCTGGTCACCCTGGCCGCTGTGGCCACGGTGGTGACCAGCACCGACCTGATCCTGCTGGTGGGCGCCTGGATTCTCTCCAGCCTGAGCCTGCACCAGTTGCTGACCTTCTACCGCGACCGCCCCCAGGCGCTGGTGGTGGCGCACAAGAAATTCCTCGCCAGCCGCCTGGCCGATGTCGGCCTGATTCTCGCCGCGCTGCTGCTGATCCGCGCCAGTGGCGACAGCAATATCGCGATCATTCTGGAGAGCCTGAACACCCGCCTGCAGGCCAGCGGCCAGCTGGGCTGGGACCTGCAACTGGCGGCGCTGCTGCTGGCCCTGGCGGTGATTCTCAAGTCGGCGCAGCTGCCGGTGCACGGCTGGCTGATCCAGGTGATGGAGGCGCCGACGCCGGTGTCGGCGCTGCTGCATGCCGGGCTGGTCAACCTCGGCGGCTTCCTGCTGCTGCGCTTCGCCCCGCTGTTCTCCGCCGCCGTGCCGGCGCAAAGCCTGCTGGTGCTGGTCGGCGGGCTGACCGCGGTGATCGCCGCGCTGGTGATGATGACGCGCATCAGCATCAAGGTGCGCCTGGCCTGGTCGACCTGCGCGCAGATGGGCCTGATGCTGCTGGAATGCGGCCTGGGCCTGTATGAACTGGCGCTGGTGCACCTGCTCGCCCACTCGCTGTACAAGGCCCACGCCTTCCTCGCTGCCGGCGAGACCGTGGCCCAGGCGCGGCAGCACGCGCTACAGCCCCAGGCGCCCGCGCCCGGTATCGCCGGCCTGCTGCTGGCCCTGTTGCTGGCCGGCCTGAGCCTGGCTCTGCTGCAGGGACTTTGGGCCTGGCTGCTGCCGACCCAGGCGCTGCCGCTGGTGGCCCTGGCGATCCTCGCCGTCGGTTTGGCGCCCTGGTGCCTGCGCCGTGGCCAGGTGCTCTACGGGCTGGCGATGTTCGCCCTGCTGCTCGGCGCCTACCTGCTCTGGCACCAGGCGGCGGCCTGGATACTGCAGCAGCCGGGCAGCGCCGCGCCCTGGCCACTGAGCGCGCTGGCGCTGCTGCTGTTCCTCGGCCTCTACCTGCTGCAGGCGCTAATCCTTGCCCGCCCCCAGGGCGCCCTGGCGCGGCGCCTGTATCCGCTGGCCTTCGCCGGCTTCTACCTGGATGAGCACTTCACCCGCCTCACCTTCCGCCTGTGGCCGGTCCGCGCGCCGCAGGTTTCGCCCCGCACCACAGGAGATCGCCCATGACCGCGCACGAACACTTCCCCGGCCTCGACCGGGACGCCCTGCACGGCGCCGCCCGGCAGGCCTGTGAACGCATCGCACCGACCTGGCCGCTGGACCGCATGATCGCCGTCAGCCCCCTGTGGGAACGTCGCGACCAGCCCTGGCAGACCGTCGCCGCGCAGCTCTGGCAGCGTGCCGGCAGCCGCCTGAGCCTGGCCGCCGCGGACTATCGGCAGGCCTGGCAAGCCGGCCGCATCGGCGCCCGCCACCTGCAACTGGCCATGGCCGAGCAGGGCCAGACCTGGACGGTCGAGCAGTTGCTGACCGCCCTGGACGCCGAGCCGGAGCAGGGCCGCGGCCTGCCGCTGCTGGAAGACCTGGCCGACCCGGGCATCGCCCTGCCCGGCTGGCCGACGCTGATCACCCAGCAGATCGGCCAATGCTGCGCCGCCTGGTTCGACCACGAGCAGGCCGACTGGCGCCCGGATGCCGGCGTCGGGCTGTACCAGGCCTGGCGCGCCAGCATGCTGGCGGATCGCGGGCTCAGCGTGCTCAGTGCCTGTGCCGACCTGCACGGGCGCATTATGGAACTGCCGCTGCAGCCGCAGGCGGCGCTGGAAGCGGCGGTGCAGCGCCTGGGCCTGGCCCGCGATGACTGGGAGCCCTGGTTCGACTGCCTGCTGCTGCGCAGCCTGGGCTGGGCCTCCTGGTGCGCCTACCGGCGCTGGCAGGCACGCCTGCAGGGTGGTGACGACCAGACCCTGGTGGAACTGCTGGCCATCCGCGCGGCCTGGGAATGGCTGGTGGATGACCGCCAGCGCGGTGCGCAGAGCCGCTGGCAGCGTTGGCGCAAGGCCTGGCAGGCCGGCCTGCAACAAGCACCCTCGGCCGCCTGGCAGGCCCTGCAGCTGTGGCAGCGGGCCGATGAGCTGGCCTGGCAGGAACAGCTGCAGCGCCGGCTCGGCCAGGCGCCTGCGGCCACCCCGGCGCAGGTGCCGCTGGCCAAATTGTTCTTCTGCATCGATGTGCGTTCCGAGCCGCTGCGCCGGGCCCTGGAACAGGTCTGCCCGGACCTCGAGACCGGTGGCTTCGCCGGCTTCTTCGGCCTGCCCATCGCCTACACGCCGCTGGGCACCTGCGCTACCCGACCGCAGCTGCCGGGCCTGCTGGCGCCACAGCTGCAGGTCAGCGACAGCAGCGGCGACGCGGCGCAGGACCGGCAACTGGCCCTGGCGCGCCAACAGCGACTGGCGCGCCAGGGCCGCTGGCGCCTGTTCGAGCGCCTGCCGGCCTCCACCTTCAGCCTGGTCGAGAGCATCGGCCTGGGCTATGCCGGCACCCTGGTCGGGCGCACCAGCGATTTGCTCGGTGGCACGCCGGAGGCCCACCGCAACGCCTGGCGCGACGCCGAGTGGCAACGCCTGAGCCCGCAATTGCTGGCCATGAGCCTGGCGCAGAAGGCCGAGCTGGCCGCGCGCATCCTCCAAGCCATGGGCCTCAGCGGCCCGCTGCCCGAACTGCTGGTACTGCTCGGCCATGGCAGCCAGAGTGCCAACAATCCCCAGGCGGCCGGACTGGATTGCGGCGCCTGCTGCGGGCAGAGCGGCGAGGTCAATGCGCGCCTGCTGGCCGGCCTGCTCAACGACACCGAAGTGCGGGCCGAGCTGCGCACCCTCGGGCATGAGCTGCCGGCGCACTGCCGGGTGCTGGCCGGCCTGCACAACACCAGCACCGATGAGGTGCGGATCTTCGGCCAGCAGAATCTGCCGGCCGCCCTGCAGCCCAGCTGGCAGCGCCTGCGCCAGGCCCTCGACCAGGCCACCGCCAAGGTGCGCCAGGAGCGTGCCGACGCGCTGGGCCTGGCGGCGCTGCGCGAGCAGCCGGGCAAGCTGCTCCACCTGCTGCGCCGGCGCGCCCGCGACTGGGCGCAGACCCGCCCCGAATGGGGCCTGGCCGGCAACGCTGCGTTCATCGCGGCGCCGCGCGCACGCACCCGTGACGTCGACCTGCAGGGCCGTGCCTTCCTGCACGACTACGACTGGCGCCAGGACCACGAGGGCCGCGTGCTGGAGCTGATCATGACCGCGCCCATGGTGGTGGCGCACTGGATCAACCTGCAGTACTTCACCTCCACCACCGACAACCTGCGTTTCGGCAGCGGCAACAAGCTGCTGCACAACGTGGTGGGCGGCCATATCGGCGTGTTCGAGGGCAACGGCGGCGATTTGCGCATCGGCCTGGCCCGCCAGTCGCTGCACGACGGCCAGCAGTGGATGCACCGCCCGCTGCGCCTGCACGTGGTCATCGAAGCGCCGCAGGCGATGATCGACCGGGTGATCGAGGCCCACGCCGTGGTCCGCGACCTGGTGCAGCACGGCTGGCTGCACCTGCTGCGCCTGGACGGCCAGCCGGCGCACCTGGAGCGGCGCACCGCCAGCGGCTGGCAAGCCCTGCCGGACGCCTGAAAACGCCGAGGCCGCGTCCGGATGACGTGGCCTCGGCTGTGGCAACAGGCGCTGGAGTGGCTAGAAGTAGCCCTCGATTTTCTTCTTCTCCATCGAGCCTTCCTGGTCATGGTCGATGACCCGCCCCTGGCGCTCGGACGTGCGGGTCAGCAGCATCTCCTGGATGATCTGCGGCAGCGATTGCGCCTGCGACTCCACCGCGCCGGTCAGCGGGTAGCAGCCGAGGGTGCGGAAACGTACCCAGCGCGTCTGGATGCCGGCGCGCTGCTCGGGCGTGAGGTGCTCCAGCAGCCGCTCGTCGTCCACGCAGATCAGCGTGCCGTGCAGCTCCACCACCGGGCGCGGCGCCGCGCGGTAGAGGTCGACGATCTCGATGTTCTCCAGGTGGATGTACTGCCAGATATCCAGCTCGGTCCAGTTCGACAGCGGAAACACCCGCAGGCTTTCGCCGGCATTGATCCGGGTGTTGTACAGCTGCCACAGCTCGGGGCGCTGCTGCTTGGGGTCCCAGCGCTGGTGCGGGTCGCGGAAGGAACACACGCGCTCCTTGGCCCGCGACTTCTCCTCGTCGCGCCGGGCGCCGCCGAAGCAGGCGTCGAAACCGTACTGCGCCAGCGCCTGCTTGAGCGCCTCGGTCTTCATGATGTCGGTGTACTTGGCCGAGCCCACGGAGAACGGCGTGATGTTCAGCCGCGCGCCGTCGGGGTTGATGTGCACGCGCATGTCCAGGCCCAGGCGCGCGGCCAGGCGGTCGCGGAACCGGCCCATCTCGTGGAATTCCCAGCCGGTGTCGACATGCAGCAGCGGAAACGGCAGCAGGCCGGGAAAGAACGCCTTGCGCGCCAGGTGCAGCAGCACGGTGGAGTCCTTGCCGATCGAATAGAACAGGCAGGGGTTGCGCATCACCGCCACCACCTCGCGCAGGATATGGATGGCCTCGGCCTCGAGGGCGCGCAGGTGAGTCAGGCGGGACACGCTGGGGGCGAAGGCATTCATGGATTGCATTGCTCGCAGTGGCCGGCACTGGCCAGTTGGCTGACGGGGCGGCGTTCCTCGTGCTGGCACGCCGGGCAGGCCCAGATGTGCGCCGCCGCCAGCGGCGTGCCCAGGCCACAGTCGGCACAGAGCAGGCCGGGCTCGCTGCGCACCACGGCAAAGCCAGGGGCCTCGCAATGCGGACAGAGACTGGCCAGACGTTGCGCCAACTGCGTAGCCGCCTCACGGATCACCGCCTGGCGCAGCGGGTTCAGATGGGCACGCATATCGGTTTCCAGCCAGACGCTCGGCTCGCGCGCCAGCAACCATTCCAGCTGGCCGAGCAGCCAGTCGCGCTGGCGAATGCCCTTGCGGAACCAGGCCTCGCCGGGGCGCCCGAGGATCAGCGCATGCTCGGGAAAGCGCGCACGCTGCATGAAGCTCTCGGCGGCCTGCAGGCTGTCGACCTCGGCCTGGGCGTAGTTGGTCGCCCCCGAGCCGGCCAGGGCGAACACCGGGTACTGCAGCTGGGCATCCCACAGGCAGAGGATCTCGTAGTCCCAGGGCATCCAGCCCAGGTGCGGGTCGCGGGCGAAGCTGCCCTCGCTGCCCAGGCCGTAGCGCATTCCGCTCAGGGAACAGGCCAGCCTGGCTTTGGCCAGCGCCGTATCATGGGCGCTGCCGCTGCGCGGCACCTCGCGGCTGAAGGTGCCGAAGTGGTCGGTGTCGTAGCTGCTGACCGCTTCGATGGCGAAGCCCAGCGGTGCCAGAGCCTCTACTACCAGGCGGGTCTTGTCATGGCAGGTGAGGAAGGCGACATGCCGCGCCAGGGACTGGGCGGCATGATGCCCATGGGGGGCAAGAGCGGCAGACATGGCGATGATTCCTGCTGAGGGAGACGCAGGCATTTTCACCAGCCGAAGCTATAGTCAAAAATAGATTATTGATTACAAAATCATCGCTTATTGACTATGAAAAGACCGCGCTTTCACACCCGCCAGACCACCTTTCGCCAACTGGAAACCTTCCTCGCCGTGGCCGAGCGCCTCAGCGTGACGGAGGCGGCGCGCGCCCTGCATCTGGCCCAGCCGTCAGTGTCGACGCAGATCACCAAGCTGGAGCAGGCCCTGGGCATGAACCTGTTCGAGCAGCTGGGCAAGCGCCTGCACCTGACCGATGCCGGGCGCGAAGTGCAGGCCGGGGCGCGGGAGATCTTCGATGCCCTCGATCATCTGGAGATGCGCCTGGCCCAGCTCAACGGCCTTACCGCCGGGCAGCTGCGCCTCGGCGCGGTGACCACCGCCAAGTACCTGGTGCCGCGTCTGCTCGGCCCGTTCTGCCGGCAGTACCCGCAGGTCGAGGTGGAGCTGAACATCGCCAACCGCTCGGAAGTGATCCGCCGCCTGGAGGACAACCGCGACGACCTCTATGTATTCAGCCAGCCGCCGCGGCACCTGGACCTGGACGTGGTGCCCTTGGCCGACAACCCGCTGGTGGTGATCGCCCCGGCCGGGCATCGCCTCGCCGGCCAGCGCCTGCGCTGGGAGCAGCTGGCGGCGGAACCCTTCCTCAGCCGCGAACCGGGCTCCGGCACGCGCCTGGCCATCGAGGAACATTTCGCCCGCTATGGTTGGAGCCTCAGGCCGCAGATGACCATCGAGAGCAACGAGGCGATCAAGGAGTCGGTCGCCGCCGGCCTGGGCATCGCCATCCTGTCGCGGCACACGCTGATCCACACCGCGCCGGGCAACCTGGTGGAGCTGGACGTGGAGGGCTTCCCGATTCCCAACCGCTGGTACCTGGTGCGCTGGCGCACCAAGAATCCATCGCCGGCCGCACAGGCTTTCAGCCGCTTCGCCGAGGTACCGCTGGAGACCCCGACGCTGCCGGCTTGAGCATTTCAGTCCAGGCGCTGGCTGGCGCGGCTCAGGCGATCATGTACCGCCGCCCAGGCGTCCTGCAGCGGCGGTAGCTGGATGTACAGGCGCTCCAGGCCCAGCCCATCGAGCTGGTAGAGCGCGGCGTACAGGCGTGCGGCGTAGGCCTGCGGCTCGGCGCCCAGGTCCAGGGCCGGCCCCTGGCTGGGCTGCGCGCGCCCACACCAGAGCCAGCCGCAGCGCGGCGAAGCCAAAGCCTCGGCAGGCGCCTGCACGAAGGCCAGGGTCGTGGTGCTGGGCGCGTAGTGACGATGGTGCTGGCCGGGCGCGCGCACGGCGCCGGCCTTGCCTTCCAGCGGCTCGCCAAGCAGCGCCTCCAGCCGATCCTGGCCGAGCATGCCGCGGCGCAGCAGGCGCGGGCTGTCGCCCGGCAACAGGCTGACGATGCTCGACTCCAGGCCCACCTGGCAGGGGCCGCCGTCGAGAATCCACAGGTCGCTGCCGGCGAACTGCTGCGCCACGTGCTCGGCGCTGGTCGGGCTGATCGACATGTAGCGGTTGGCCGAGGGCGCCACCAGGCCACCAGCGAAGGCCGCCAGCAGCGCCTGCGCGCTCGGGTGCGCCGGCACGCGCAGGGCCACGCTGTCCTGGCCGGCGGTGACGCTGCGCGAGACTTCGTCACGGGCCGGCAGCACCAGGGTCAGCGGCCCCGGCCAGCAGGCGTCCATCAGCCGTCGCGCGGCCGGTGGAACCTCGGCGGCCCACTGGCCGACCTGCTCGGCGCTGGCCAGGTGCACGATCAGCGGGTTGCTGCTCGGCCGCCCCTTGAGGGCGAAGACCTGCTCGACCGCCGCCGGCTGGCAGGCATCGGCGGCCAGGCCGTAGACGGTTTCGGTGGGCATGGCGACGAGGCTGCCACCGCGCAGGCGGGCGGCGCACTGTTGAATATCGGTGGTGATCAGGGGCATGGCGGGTTATGTGCGGGGCTGCTGTCAGTTGCTGCGACCATAGCGCCTGGCGGCTCGATCATCCATAGCGAGGTTCGCTTTGGCTCCGGAAATGCCACGGTCACGCAGAGGCGAAGGTAATGCCGGCGCTATGGGGACAGGTACGCCGTGAAGTACCTGTCCAGCTCGCCTTCGTACTGATCCAGGGCATTCAGGGCCGAAGATGCGAGCAGGTCCAGCAGTATCAGCCCGTTCACGCTCGAGTCCTCCTGGGCTGCGTGGCGCAGGCGCTTGGCGATGCCCTGGTTGACCTGCCGCAGTTTCTTGTAGGCCTCGCGCAGGCCGTCCAGAGACCAGTCGGGGGACAGTCCGCGCATGGCGCGCAGGTGCTGGCCGAGCAGGTAGGTGCCGACGGCGCGGAACAGGGTTTCGTCGTTATCGCTGAAAGGCTGGTGGAACCAGGCCATGGCCCTGAGGAAGTCGGTATGCGGGCAGCCGCTCGTCGCCCCTATTGCGCCCAGCATGGAGCCGACGGCGCGCTGCAGCGTGGTGTGTTGGCGGATGTCTCTGTCCCGGTAGAGCACCTGCACATCCACTTCGCTGTGCGAGAGCCGCTCGCCGAGCAGGCGCACGGGTACCTCGAGGGCGGTGGCGAAGGGGCAGTGCGATATCTGCTCGCTTGTCAGGGGGCAGTGCGGGCACTGGTGGAAGCCCAGGCGTGTCCACTCGGCCGGGGCGTCGGCCTGTGGCGTGCCTGCCGGGTCGATGGAGTGCTCGGCCACCTGGCCATCGGCGAAGCGGAAGCGGTAGCGGATGAAACTTTCATTCCTGCCCTGCGTCATCAACTAACCTGACCTCAGCACTGGGTTATTGGAGTTATAGCCTATTGCCATCATGATGTTATTGTGACGCCCGAATCTTGACGCCATACTCAGGTTCACGGAGTCAGTGTCTGTCGGTCTGCATGGCGAATGCATCTGGAGCATGAAAATGGATAAATCTTCCCCAGGGCTGTTTGGCGCACTGGTCGAGCAAATCGACCTGGGAATCATCGTCCTGGATGCCAATCTGTGCATTCGTTGTTGGAACGGCTTCATCACCCAGCGTAGCGGAAAGGATCAGGCGCAGGCCATCGGCCAGCCCTTTCTGCAGGTGTTTCCGGATGTCGACCAGAACTCCTTCGGCAAGATCGTCGAGCTGGCGCGGGGGCGTGGCATTCACGTCTACAACCATTGGCTGGAGCAGGCCCCCCTGGTCAGGCTGAGTGGCGAGGTGTCGAGCGAGGCAGGGCAGCATCTGCAGAGCACCCTGTTCTTTCCTTTCGCCGGCGATGACGGCGAACCCCTGTTCGGGCTGGTCATGTACGACACGGGCGCCATCGCCAAATCCAGTGCCCACCTGGAGTCCGCGCTCAATGCCCTGCGCCGCAAGCAGCTGGAGCAGGATCAGCTATTGCGCAAGCTGGATACCGCCAACAGCCAGCTGCTGCAGTCCGAGAAACTGGCCGCCATCGGCCAACTGGCCGCAGGTGTGGCGCACGAAATCAACAACCCCATCGGCTTCGTGTTCTCCAACCTGAAAACCCTCAGCGGCTACGTGCGCGATCTCCTGAAGATCATCGACGCCGTGGACGGTGTCGCCGATCTCGACGAGCTACGCCAGCTCAAGCGTGGCCTGGAGTACGACTACATCCGCGGCGATGTGGAGGCACTGATCCATGAGTCCGAGGACGGCATCGATCGGGTCAAGCGCATCATCAGCGCGCTCAAGGACTTCTCCCACATCGAAGAGGAGGAGTTCCGCCCGGCGGACCTGCACCGGGGCCTGGATACCACCCTCAACGTGGTCAACAACGAGCTCAAGTACAAGGCCGAGGTGGTCAAGGAGTACGGCGAGTTGCCCGAGGTCGAGTGCATTCCGTCGCAGATCAACCAGGTCGTGATGAACTTGCTGGTCAACGCTGCCCATGCCATCGAGCAGTTTGGCCGCATCGCCCTGCGCACCGGCTGCGAGCAGGACGAGGTCTGGCTGGAGGTGGAGGACACCGGCAAGGGCATCGAGCCCAAGGTTCTCAACCGCATCTTCGAGCCGTTCTTCACCACCAAGCCGGTCGGCAAGGGCACGGGCCTGGGGCTGGCGTTGTCCTACAACATCGTGCAGAAGCATAACGGCCGTATCGACGTGCATAGCGAGGTCGGCGTCGGTACGCGCTTCCGTGTCTACCTGCCGATCAAGCAGCCGGCCGGGCCCCAGCAGCAGGAGGTTGCGCCATGATGGGCGCCAGTGACGAGCCGCTCACCCTGCTGCTGGTCGACGACGAGGAGAATATTCTCAATAGCCTGCGCCGGGTCCTGCGCAGCGAGCCCTATCAGCTGCTCACCGCCGGTAGCGGCGAGGCCGCCCTGGAGCAGCTGGAGTCGACGCATGTCGACCTGGTGATTTCCGATGCGCGCATGCCGGGCATGGATGGCGCCACCCTGCTGGCCCAGGTGCAGCAGCGCTGGCCGCATTGCCTGCGCATCCTGCTGACCGGTTACGCCGACCTGACCACCACGGTCAAGGCGATCAACGAGGGGCAGATCTACCGCTACATCAGCAAGCCCTGGGACGATGACGAGCTGCGCCTGATCATCCGCCAGGCCCTGGCCTTTCAGTACTCGGAGCGCGAGCGCAGCCGGCTGGAAGCCCTGACCCAGGAACAGAACCGCCAGTTGCAGGAGCTCAATGCGTCCCTCGAACAGCGGGTCAAGGCGCGCACGGCCGAGTTGCAGCAGACCGCCGACATGCTCGACCTCGCCTATGAGGAGTTGCGCAACAGCTATATCACCGCCACCGAAGTGTTTGCCAACCTGGTCGCCCAGCGCCTGAGCAAGGAGCGCCAGACCAACGCCCAGGTGATCGCACTGGTGAAGGCCTATGCCGAGCACTATCAGCTGGATGCCCGCCTGGGTGGCGACCTCGCCATGGCGGCAGCGCTGTACAACATCGGCAAGCTGACCTGGGACGATCATCTGCTCTCGCGGCCTTCCGACCTGCTCTACAAGGAGGAGAGGGCGCGCTACCGCAAGTATCCTGAAATCGGCGAGAGCTTGTTGATGACGCTCGAGCCGATCCAGGATGCCGGGCTGATCATTCGCAGCCACCAGGAGCGCTGGGACGGCCAGGGCTATCCCGACCGCCTGGAAGGCGAGGCCATTCCGCTGGGTTCGCGCATCCTGCGCCTGGCGGTGGACTTCATCGAGCTGCAGCGCGGCATGGTCCTCGAGCGCAAGCTCAGTCGCGACGAGGCTCTGCTGCTGATCAAGAAGTACGCCGGGCGCCTCTACGACCCGCAGGTCTGCGAGTCCTTCATCGAGCTGTGCACCACTCTCGCCCCCGACCTGGTGCTGGCCGACAACACCATCATCGCGCTGGATACCCGTCGCCTGGAGGCTGGCATGGTGCTGGCGCGCAACCTCTACGCGGAGAACGGCATGTTGCTGCTGAACGAGGGCAAGCCGCTGACCCGCCCGCTGATCGACAAACTGACGGCCTTCGAGGCTTCCGAGGGGGCGCGCTACACCCTCTTCGTACGCAAGCCCGAAGTCGATGCCGCTGTGCTGACGGGAGTGTCATGAATGATCAAGATCCAGCTGGTGGATGACGAGCGGAATATCCTCGCCTCTCTGCAGCGCCTGCTGCGCCCGCATCCCTGGGAAGTGCATGCCTTCAGTGATGCCCAGGAAGCCCTGCAGGCCCTGACCGAACACGAATATGCGGTGATCATCTCCGACTACAAGATGCCCAATCTCGATGGCATCACCTACCTGCAGTTCGCCAAGCAGCGCCAGCCGCATGCCATGCGCATGGTGCTCAGCGGGCACGGCGACCGCCAGTCGATGATGCAGGCGATCAATCGCGCGGAGATCTACCGCTTCCTGTCCAAACCCTGGGAAGACTATGAGATCGAGACGGCGCTGCAGGCGGCCATCGACCTCTATCAGCTGCGTTCGGAGAACCAGCGCCTGCTGGCCCAGGTGCGTAATCAGCAGAATGCGCTGGAGCGCCAACGCCAGGAGCTGCAGCGCCTGGAGCAGGAGCACCCGGGCATCACCCGGGTGCTGCGTGACGCCGATGGCGCTCTGCTGCTGGAGGACGATGCCAGCGAGAGCGGCCATGGCTGAGTACCTGGCGCTTGAGCGCAAGCTGATGCTCAAGGTGGTGTACTACGGGCCGGCATTGAGCGGCAAGACCACCAACCTGATGCAGCTGCACACACTGTTGCAGCCGCAGCGCAAGGGTGAGCTGATGGTGCTCGAGACCCGCGATGACCGCACCCTGTTCTTCGATGTGCTGCCCATCGGCCTGCGCAGCGCGGCCGGCCTCGATCTGCGTCTCAAGCTCTACACCGTGCCCGGGCAGGTTCAGCACGACAGCACGCGCAAGGCCGTGCTGTCGCGCGCCGACGGGGTGATCTTCGTCGCCGACTCGCAGCCGGCGCAGCAGGACAACAATGCCAACGCCTTCGACAATCTGGCCGACAGCCTGCAGAAACTGGGCATGGATATCGAACAGCTGCCACTGGTGGTGCAGTTCAACAAGCGCGATGTGCCCGGGGCGGTGGATGAAGCCGAGTTGCAGGCGCGCTGGGCGGCGACGCCCTGGGCGCCCCTGAGCATGGCATCGGCGCTCAATGGTATCGGGGTGGTGGAAACCTTTCGTCAGTTGTTGCAGCGCCTTTACCCGCGTCTCGATGCCGAGTTCCACCTGGCCGAGCGCGAAGGCCTGTCGCGTGACGATTTTGTCCGTCACCTGAGCGATCTGGGCGGAGCCGGAGATGCGTAGGTTCGATGATGATCCCGACCTCGGCGAACTGCTCGATGATGAGCGGCGCGTGCGCCTGCTCGGTCTGTTGCAGGGGCTGTGTGGCGAGAATTTCAGCCTGCAGGCCGAGGCCTGTGCCGGGGCGGAACCGGTGGAGTTCAACCTGGAGACCATCGCCTGGCTGAGTTGCCCGGCGGCACCGGCCCGGCAGGCGCCGGCGGCGCGCCTTGTGGAGTTCATTCTCTATTACGTGGCCAAGTACCGCCTGGCGGCCAGCCTGCACCACGACACCACCGAGGCCAGCTTTGCCGAGCTGCAGCGCCAGCATGCGGCGCTGCAGGAGTCGGAGACGCGCTATCGGGAACTGTCCGAGCAGCTGCAGTCGCGTGTGCGCGAGCAGGTGCGGGTGATCGAGGATACCCAGCAACAGCTCTACGAGAGCGCGCGCCTGCGTGCCATCGGCCAGCTTGCCGCAGGGGTGGCTCACGAGATCAACAACCCGATCGGTTTCATCGCCAGCAATCTGCGCGTGGCCGGCGAGTACCTCGACGAGCTGGGCGGCCAATTGCCTGCGGAGCAGCCCATTGCCGCAGTGCTGGAAGACTTCCGTGCGCTGCTGCAGGAATCGCTCAGCGGTGCCCAGCGCATCGCCGCCATCGTGGCCGACCTGAAGACCTTCGCCAATATCGATCAGGAGGACTTCGTTCCCTGCGACCTCAATCAGCTCATCGCCAGTACCTGCCACCTGGTCGAGGCCGAGTTCAATCATGCGCTGACCATCGAACAGCGCCTGGGGGCTGTGCCGCAGCTGGCAGGCTACCCGGCGAAGATTTCCCAGGCGCTGTACAACGTCCTGGATAACGCCGCACAGGCGATTGCCGACAGTGGCCGGGTGCGCGTCACCAGCCGGGTGGGCGAGGGTGGCTGCAGCGAAGTGCTGGTGGAGGACAATGGCTGCGGCATCGCCAGCGAACACCTGGAGCGCCTGTTCGACCCGTTCTTCACCACGCGCCCGGTGGGCTCCGGCACCGGGCTGGGCCTGAGCGTGGCGCGTGACATCATGACGGCGCACCGTGGAGAGATCCTCGTGCACAGCAAGCCAGGCTCCGGAACGCGCGTGATCCTGCGCTTTCTGAGCCGGTAAGGAGCCGCAGTGGCCAAGCACTATGCATCGCTGTTTCTCGGCAAGGCGCCTGCAGGGGAGGCCGAGGATTCCAGGCCCGCCACGCCTTACCAGCTGCTGCTGGTGGATGATGAACCGGGCATCCTGGCCGCGCTGCGGCGGGTGTTCCAGCGCGAGAACTACCAGCTGCACTTCGCCCGCAACGGCGTCGAGGCGCTGAAGATACTCGCCAGCCAGGACATCCAGCTGATCATCAGCGACTTCATGATGCCGGAGATGAATGGCAGCGAGTTGCTGGCGCGGGTGCGTGAGCGCTGGCCCGATACCATCCGCATCATGCTGACCGGGCACGCCAACACCGAAGCGGTAATGGGCTCGATCAAGGACGGGGCCGTCTACCGCTTCATCCTCAAGCCCTGGAACGACGACGACCTGCGTCTGACCATTGCCCTGGCGCTGGAGCAGTACGCGCTGCAGCAGCGCAACCGGGCCCTGGAGCAGCAGAACCAGAAGCAGCACCGCGACCTGGAGACCCTGGCCAAGCTGAGCGTGACCAACCGTAGCCAGCTGGCCATCCTGCTGCACAAGAAGGGCCTGCTCAACGCCCAGCAGATCCAGCAGCTGCACAAGGAAATGCAGGCGCACAAGACCCCGGTGCTGCGGCAACTCATGCAGCACGACTGGCTCGACAGCCAGAAGGTCCACGAGCTGTTGCGCAAGGACCTGATGTTCGAGGAGATCGACCTGCGCGAGTTCGAGGTCGATCCGTCGCTGCTGTCCCTGGTGCCGCAGAGCATCTGCACTCGCCAGCTGGTGCTGCCGCTGCGGGTGCTGGACAAGCGCCTGCGCCTGGCCATGGCCGACCCGCTGGACCAGGGCCTGATCGACGAACTGGGCTTCATGACCGGCCTCAGCATCCACCCCCTGCTGTGCGACCTGCAACAGATGCAGGCCAAGCTGGGCGAGCTGTTTGGCGAGTCGGACCGGCTGGAAGACCTGGCGACCGTGGTCGGCAGCAGCGACCCCTATGAAGGCATCGAGATCGTCCTCGACGACGATGGTGCCGGCGAGAGCCTGGAGCAGCTGTTGGGCAGCTCGGAGGAGCCGCCGGCGATTCGCCTGGTCAACGCGATCATTCTCGAGTCGTTGCGCCTGGGCGCCAGCGACATCCATATCCACCCGCGCACCAAGCATGTGGTGGTGCGCTATCGCATCGACGGTGTGCTGCAGGACAAGATCCAGGTGCCCAGCACGCTGCTGATGGCGCTGGTGTCACGGATCAAGGTGATGGCCGAGCTGGACATCACCGAACGGCGGCGCCCCCAGGATGGCCGTATCACCGTCAAGACGCCCATGCGCATCGTCGATCTGCGCATTTCCACGCTGCCCACCATCAATGGCGAGAAGGTGGTGATGCGGGTGCTGGAGCGCCAGTCGGCCGCACAGTCGCTGGAGGATCTCGGGTTGTCGCCGCACAACCTGCGCCGCCTGCTGCACGTGGTGAACAAGCCGCAAGGCATCATCCTGGCCACCGGCCCTACCGGCAGCGGCAAGACCACCACCCTGTTCGCCCTGCTGCAGCATGAGGCTTCGTCGGAGAAGAATTACGTCACCATCGAGGATCCCGTGGAGTTCCATGTCGACCTGGCGGGTCAGGTGCCGGTGCGCGAGCGCATCGGCCTGAGCTTCGCCAGTGTGCTACGGGCCATCCTGCGGCAGGATCCGGATGTGATTCTGCTCGGCGAGATCCGTGATGAGGAAACCGCCGATGTGGCCTTCCATGCCGCGCTGACCGGCCACCTGGTGTTCTCCACCCTGCATACCAACTCGGCGGCGGCCACCATCGCCCGGCTGTTCGACCTGGGGCTGAAGCCCTATGTGCTGGCCTCGGCGCTGGAGGCGATCATCGCCCAGCGTCTGGTGCGCCGCATCTGTCCTTATTGCCGTGAGCCGGTTCACCCGAGCGAGGAGCGCCGGCGCAGCCTGGGCCTGGAGTTCCTGGCGCCCGACATGCAGTTCTTCCAGGGCAAGGGCTGCAACCAGTGCAATCAGGGCTACCGTGGGCGCATCGGCATCCACGAGGTACTGACCATGAGCGACCGGATGCGCGATGCCATCTCGCAGGGGGTCGGGGCCATGCAGTTGCAGGCCATTGCCCGTGAACAGGGCATGACCACGCTGCTCGACGATGCCCGGGAGAAGATCCACCAGGGGCTCACCACCATCGACGAGGTCCTGCGCCTGCTGGGCCCGCAGGACCTGCAGGAGTAGGCATGAGCACCCGCCAGCTGATCATAGAGGCCTACCTGCATGTGCTGGCATTCGCCCTGCTGGCCATGGGGTTGATCAGTCTGGTCGGCTACCTGGGGCTGGATGAGCCGACCGTGCACACGGTGGTGCTGTTGCCGGACAGCGCCATCATGTCGGCCCTGCTCGGCGGACTGCTGCTGTGCGCCGTGCGTCGGGCCTGGCGTCCGCTCTGGCTGTTTGTGGCGCTGCTGGTCGGCTGCACCCTGTACACCCTGGTGCACAACCATCTGGAGGGCGGCTCGGATGGCGGCCGCTCACTGCTGACCGGCTTCATGCGCATGCGCAGCGCCCTGGTGGCCACCTTGCTGGTCAGTGCGATTGCCATTTGCCTGTGCCTGGGCCCCCGGCCGGCCAGGCGCGTGGCCCGGGTGATCGGCGTAGCGATCATGCTGCTGGCAGTGGCCGCGCATTTCTCCTGGGAACTGCCGGCCACGGGCATGCTCAGCCTGGGTTTCAAATTCTCCTCGACCCATATCGCCAATCTGTTCACCCTCCTGCTGGGCGGCGCCATCATCCTGCTCAGCCTGCAGGACGCGCGGCCCGACGCGCGAGTCTGGCGCCTGCCGCTGCTGGCCGGAGCGCTGGGGGCAACCCTGACCTGTGGTGGCTGGTATCTGCTGAGCCTGCAAACCATCGATACCCTGACCCGGGAAAGCGATCTGCTGCTGTCCAAGGTGCAGACGCTGACCGAACGGACCCTGCAGAACCGCCTGGACCTGATGAAGCGTCTGGCCGAGCGCTGGCAGGCGCTGGGCGCCCTGCCATCGGAGGCCTACTGGCAGCAGGAGGCGCGCAGTTACCTGCGCGACTTCCCCAACCTGTACCTGGTCGGCGTGCTGGACGAACGGCTGCAGCCCTACTGGCTGGAGGCCCGTGATGAGAGTCAGGGCCTCTGGCTACGCGCCTTCCTGGCCCGCCCGGAGCAGGTCGAGTGGTTGAGCCATGCCCTGGCCGATGAGTTACCCCACATCAGCCGCGCCGTCGAGCGCCCCGACGGGGTCGGGGCCAATGCCTTGCTGGTCAGCTCCCTGCGCATTCGCGGCGATGCGCCACGGCTGGTGATCGCCACGCTGAATATTCAGGGGGCACTGGCAGAGCTGCTGGGCGACGAACTGGGTGGCTTCATCGTCAGGGTGTATGAAGACGGAATGCCGATCTATGCCTCCCGGAGCCAGGGGCGGCAGCGCTTCAATACGCCGGTGAGCGAGCGTCTCATCGACTTCCACCACGATCAGCGCTGGCGGCTGGTGTCTTACATCGACGATTCGGTCACCCTCAACACGGCCCGCCTGCTGCCGGCATTGATCATGTTGTTCGGCCTGGTCCTGAGCTTCTTCCTGATGCTCAGCCAGCGCCTGGGTGGCCTGGCCATCGAGCGTGCCACTCGTCTGCAACAGGCCAACGACCAGCTGCAACTGAGCCTGGCCAGCCAGCTCAAGGCTCAGGCGCTCAACCAGCGGATCATGGAGTTCACCCAGGATGTGCTGTGCTCCTTCGACCGCGAGGGTCGTTTTCTCGAAGTGAGCCCCTCCTGCGTCAAGCTGTTCGGCTATCGGCAGGAGGAGCTGGTCGGACGTCCCTATCTGGAACTGGTGTTGCCCGAAGATCATGAGCTGACCCGCATGGAAGCCGCCGAGGTGATGGCCGGGCGGCCCTCCTATGGTTTTCGCAACCGCTACCGGCACCGCGATGGCCGCATCCTGCACATCCTCTGGTCGGCCGACTGGTCGGAGCAAGAGCAGACCCTGTTCGCCGTGGCCCACGACATCACCGCAGTGGTGCACAACGAGGCCCTCACCGAGAGCCAGCGCGACATACTCGGCATGATCTCCATGGATCGCCCGCAGTCCGAGACGCTCGAGGCCGTCTGCCATATGATCGAGGCGCAGGAACCGGAGGCCTTCTGCTCGGTGCTGCTGCTCGATGCCGAGGGCAAGCAGCTGTATACAGGGGCGGCACCGAGCCTGCCGGAGGCCTACAACCTTGCCATCGATGGTGCCGCCATCGGCCCCAATGCCGGCAGCTGCGGCACGGCGGCCTATCGTCGCCAGCTAGTGGTGGTCGAGGACATCGAGACCGACCCGCTCTGGGTGGACTATCGCGACCTGGCCAGGCCCCATGGCCTGCGTGCCTGCTGGTCGTTCCCGCTGATTTCCCACCATGGTCAGGTGCTGGGTACCTTGGCGATGTACCATAAGGTGCCGCATGCCCCCAGCGACGAGCAGATCCAGTGCCTGGCCATGGCCGCGCAACTGGCGGCAATCGCCATCGCCCGCGCCCGCGACCGCCAGCAGTTGCAGGAGAGCGAGCAGCGCTTCCGTTCCCTGTTCACCTTCAACCCCGACCCGGTCTTCGCCTTCGACCTCAAGGGGCACTTTCTCAGCATGAACGGGGCCGGGATGGAGCTGACGGGGCTGCGCGAGGAGCAGGTCATCGGGCGCCATTTCGCCGAACTGGTGGTGGCCGAGGACCTGAAGCGCGCCTTGCAGCACTTCGCCTCGGCCTGCCGCGGTATACCCCAGCGCTATGAGATACGAATCCAGAATGCGGCCGGCAGCCAGCTGCACCTCGATGTCAGCAACCTGCCGATCATGGTGGAGGGCGAGATAGTCGGGGTGTTCGGCCTGGCCAAGGACATCACCGAGCGCGAGCGCATCGCCGCCGAGCTGAACAGCACCCTGGCCCGCAGCGAGCGCCAGGCCGAGCAACTGCGCGGCCTGGGCGCGGCGGCGATCGCCACGGCCAAGCTGCACGATCACCAGACCCTGATCGACTACCTGGTGGAACAGGTGCGCGTGGTGGTTGGCGCGCACCAGGCCGTGCTCAGTCTGACTCGGGGGGCGGACTGGAGCCAGTCCATCAATGGGGTCGCGCTATCGGACAAATATGCCGCCTGGCGCGATTACGCGGCCATCCCGGACGGCAGCGGCATCTATGCCCTGATCTGTGAAACCAACCAGCCCCTGATGCTGACCCAGGACGAGCTGGAGCGGCATCCGCGCTGGCGTGGCTTCGGTGCGCATGCCGCGGCGCATCCGCCCATGCGTGGCTGGCTGGCCGTGCCCCTGATCGACAAGAGCGGTGGCAACCTGGGGCTGCTGCAGCTGTCGGACAAGATGGACGGCGAGTTCGATGCCGATGACCTGACGATCGTGCAGCAGTTCGCCCAGATGGCCGTTTCCTTCCTGGAGAACAACCGTCTGCTCAACGAGCTGATGGCGGCCGAGCAACGCCTCAAGACGCAGCTGGATTTCACGTCCACCATCACCGACTGTCTGGCCGAGGGGCTGCTCGCCGTCAATGAGCAGGGCGTACTGACCTTCATCAACCCGGCAGCCAGAAAGCTGCTGGTGGCCGAGCAGGACCCGCTCGGGCAGCAGATGCAGCAGCTGCTGCCATTGAATTTTCAGAGCTGGGAGGCGACCACGGGCAACCGCGGCGAGTTCGAGCTGAGGGGGCTGACCCTGCACTATGACGCACGCCCCCTCATTGGCCTCGCCGGTGCCCAGGGCTGGGTGGTGGCGCTGCGCGATGTCAGCGTGCAGCGCCGCGCCGAGCAGGCCATGCGCGAGCGCAACCAGTTCTTCAGCCTGTCGCTGGATCTGTTCTGCATGGTCAACTTGCAAGGGCTGTTCATCCAGGTCAACCTGGCCTTCGCCAGCACTCTGCACTACAGCGCCGAGGCCCTGGTCGGGCAACCCTACATAGAACTGATCGACACGGCGGACCGTGAGCGGGTCCTGCAGGCCATCGAGCAACTGCAGGATGGCGAGCTGATCCGCGATCTGACCATCCGCGTCTGGGACGGGCGCGGTCGTCCGCACTGGCTGCAGTTCAGCGCTGCGCTGGGCGAGGACCGGGCGATCTACTGTGCTGCCCGCGATATCACCGAGCAGAAGGCCATCGAGGATCAGATCGCCCAGCACAACCTGATCCTGAGCATGGCCGGGCGAACCGCCCGACTGGGCGGATGGAGCATCGAGTTGCCCGGTCGCGAGGTGGTCTGGTCGGAGGAAATGTTCGGCCTGCTGGGCTTCGAACGGGGCAGCGTCCCGACCCTGGAGGACGGGCTGGCGCTTTATCCGCCCTACTATCGTGCCACCATCATTGCCGCTCTCGAGGCCTGCATCGCCGAGGGGCAGGGCTTCGATCTCGATGTGGAAATCCGCCATGCCAGTGGCATGCTGCTGGATGCGCGCCTGGCCGGCCAGGCCGTGCGCGACGAGGGGGGGCGCATCGTACGCATATCGGGGGCGCTGCAGGATATCAGCGAGCGCAAACGCGCCCAGCGCGAGGTGCAGCGCCTGGCCATCAGGCTGACCAATACCCTGGAGAGCATCACCGATGCATTTTTCACCATCGATACCCGGTGGTGCTTCAGTTATGTCAACCAGGAGGCCGCCCAGCAGCTGCGGGTATCGGTCGATGAAATGCTCGGCAAGGAAATCTGGGAGGTATTTCCGGGCGCCCGCGAAAGCGAGATCGGCCTGCGTTATCTGCAGGCCATGGAAGATCACCAGGCTGCACACTTCGAGTCCTACTATCCGCCCATGGAGCGCTGGTTCGAGGTGCATGCCTACCCCTCGGAGGAGGGGCTGGCGGTCTACTTCCGCGATGTCACCGAGCGCCGGCGCACCGAGGAGGAGCTGCAGGCGACCCTGCTCGAACTGGAGCGCAGCAACCGTGAACTGCAGGAGTTCGCCTTCGTCGCCTCGCATGACCTGCAGGAGCCGCTGCGCAAGATTCAGGCCTTCTCCGATCGACTGGCCGCCCGCGCCGACGGGCTGGACGAGGAGGGGCGCGACTACCTGCAGCGCATGACTTCGGCGGCCTCGCGCATGCAGGCGCTGATCATCGACCTGCTGAACTATTCGCGGGTCAACACCCGTGGGCAGTCGCTGCAGCCCGTGGAGCTGGAGCGGGTTCTGGATGATGTGCTGCTGGACATGGAGGCCGGCATCGAACAGGCGGCCTGTCGCATCGAGCGCCAGCCATTGCCCGCCGTGCTGGGCGATGCCAGCCAGTTGCGCCAGGTGCTCCAGAACCTGCTGAGCAATGCCCTGAAGTTCCAGGCACCTGGCAACTCAGCGCTGATCCGGATCTATGCCGAGCCGGCAGCCAACGACGGCTGGACCCTGTGCATCGCCGACAACGGCATAGGTTTCGACGAGAAATACCTGGACCGCATCTTCAACCCCTTCCAGCGCCTGCATGGCCGCGAGGCCTACTCGGGAACCGGGATAGGGTTGGCGATTGTCAAAAAAATCATTGAACGGCACAACGCGAGTATCACGGCCAGCAGCAAGCCAGGCCAGGGCAGCGTGTTTCGTATCACCTTCCCGCGGATCAACAAGGACTCGCCATGAAGACCAAGATCGTCGATATCCTGATCGCCGACGACGACCAGGATGACTGCCTGATGACCCGCGAGGCTTTTCGCGAGTGCCGGATCGCCAACCGGCTGCACTTCGTGCACGACGGCGAAGCCCTGCTCGACTACCTCAAGCGCCGCCCGCCCTACAACGACGAACAGCGTTTCCCGATGCCGGGGTTGATCCTGCTGGACCTCAACATGCCGCTGAAGGATGGTCGGGAGGCCCTGATGGAGATCAAGGCCGATGCCGCGCTGCGTTCCATTCCCGTGGTCATCCTGACCACCTCGTCGGCCGAGGAGGATGTCCTGCGCAGCTACGATATAGGGGTGAACTCCTTCATCACCAAGCCGGTCAGCTATTCCGGGCTCATCGAGGTCATCCGTGCGCTCGGTCGCTACTGGCTGGATATTGTCGAGCTGCCGCTCGAGGGGACGGGTGCATGACCCGAGGAGAAACGCATTGGCGCCTGCTGCTGGTCGATGACGACGAGGATGACTTCGTCATCACCCGCGATCTGCTACGTGGCTCCCATCAGGAGCAGGTCAGCCTCGACTGGTGTGGCGATTTCCAGCAGGGCCTGGAAGCGATCTGCCGCCAGGAGCACGACCTGTATCTGGTCGACTATCGCCTGGGCTCGGATACGGGCCTGGAGCTGATTCACCAGGCCCGCCAGGCGGGCGTCAGCTTGCCGATCATTCTGCTGACCGGTCAGGGCGATGCACGTCTGGATGCCACGGCCATCGAGCAGGGAGCCGCCGATTATCTGGTCAAGGGCCAGTTCGACAGCCAGCAGCTGCTGCGCAGCGTGCGCTACGCCATCGATCGCAGCCAGGCCATGGCCAGACTGGCCGAGAGCGAGATGCGTTACCGCCTGCTCTTCGAGGCCAATCCCGAGCCGATGTGGGTGTTCTCCCGGGAGAGCCTGCGTTTCGTGGCGGTCAACCAGGCGGCGGCGCATTTCTTCGGCTACGGCCAGGATGAACTGCTCGACATGACGATCCTGGACATCCGCACCGAGCAGGAGCGCGAACGCTTCCTGGCGTATTTCCATTCGTCCATTCGCGAGCGCATCGTCGATCCCTCCGCCGGAGTCTGGTGCTACCGGCACAAGTCCGGGCGCGAGCTGTTTGCCGAAATCCTGGTGCATGACTTCGACTTCGACGGTCAGTCCTGTTGCCTGGTGCTGGCCATCGACGTCACCGAGAAACAGGTGGCGCGCGAGCAGGCACGCCTACGTGAGCAGGCCTTTCGCCAGTTGCTGAACGACAACCGCGATGCACTGCTGGTGATCGATGGCAAGGGCAGCGTGCGTTACACCAACCCCGCGGCCCAGGCATTGCTGCAGTTGAGCGCCGAGGAGTTGCAGGAGCATTACCTGCCCCTGCCGCCCGTGCAGGAGGGTCTGATCGAGTGGACACTGCCCCTGCCTGGTGGCGTGCAGGTCGAGGTCGAAATTCACAACTCCCGGACGGACTGGGAGGGGGAGCCGGCGCAGCTGCTCTCGCTGCGTGATATCGCCGATCGCAAGGAATCGGAAAAACAGTTGCGCCTGCTGCAGCGTAGCCTGGAGGCCAGTTACAACGGCGTGGTGATCGTGGATGCCTGCGCTGCCGACATGCCGATCATCTATGTCAACCCTGCCTTCGAGCGGATCACCGGCTACAGCCAGGAAGAGGTGCTGGGGCGCAACTGTCGGTTTCTCCAGGGCCAGTCGCGTGACCCGATGCGCGTGGAAGAGATCCGTCGCGGGCTGAGCCAGGCGCGTGATGTTCATGTCGTGGTGCGCAACTTCCGCAAGGACGGCCAGGCCTTCTGGAACGACCTGTACATCTCGCCGATCTTCAACGAGCAGGGCGTGATCACCCATTTCGTCGGCGTGCAGAATGACATCTCCGAGCAGAAGCGCTTCGAGGATGAGCTGAGCTTCAATGCCAGCCACGATGTCCTGACCGGCCTGCCCAACCGGGCTCTGCTCGAGGACCGCTTGCGCCAGGGCTGCAAGATTTCCCTGCGCTATCAGCGCAGCCTGGCGGTGATGTTCATCGACCTGGATGGCTTCAAGCCGATCAACGACTCCATCGGGCACAACTTCGGCGATCTGCTGCTGATCGAGGTCGCCAAGCGCATGTGTGAGCAGGTGCGCCCCGGTGACACGGTGGCACGCATGGGGGGCGACGAATTCATCGTCCTGTTGCCCGACCTGGCGGTGGAAGAGGATGTGATTCCGGTCGCGGAGCGATTGATCGCGAGTATCTCCAGGCCCTATCGCATTCAGGGCATCGACCTGCATGTGACGGCCAGCATCGGCATCACGCTGAGCGACGGCAATCTCGAACAGCCGATGCAGCTGATCCAGCAGGCCGACCTGGCCATGTACAAGGCCAAGCAGGAAGGGCGCAACAACTACCAGTGGTACACCAACGACCTCAATCTGCGTGTCAGCGAGCGGGTCAATCTGCGCAACGAGCTGCAGAAGGCCATCGAGGCCGAGGACTTCGAGCTCTATTACCAGCCGCAGATCGATGGGCGCAGTGGTCGAGTGGTCGGCCTGGAGGCGCTGCTGCGCTGGCAGCATCCGACCCAGGGCTTCGTTTCGCCCGCCGTATTCGTGCCCGTGGCCGAGGATACGGGGCAGATCATTCCGCTCAGCCTGTGGGTGCTCGACACCGCTTGCCGGCAGATACGTCTGCTCAGCGAGCAGGGCATGAAGGGCCCCTCGGTCGCTGTGAACATCTCCCCGGTGCAGTTTCAGCGCAGCAACTTTGTCGAGAGCGTACAGGCGATGCTGCACAAGCATGGCCTCGGCGCCGATATGCTGGAGTTGGAGATCACCGAGACTGTCCTGCTGAATAACGCGGACAAGGCAATCGAGACGCTGCACCGGCTCAAGGAGCTGGGGGTGCGCATCGCGATCGATGACTTCGGTACCGGCTTCTCCAGCCTCAACTACCTGAAGCGCCTGCCCATCGACAAGGTCAAGATCGATCGTTCCTTCGTCCAGGAAATCATCAGTGACCGCCACGATGCAGCCATCACCCAGGGCATCATCTCGATGGCGCACCATCTGCGGCTCAAGGTCATCGCCGAGGGGGTGGAAACCGAGCCGCAGTTCGCCTTCCTCAAGAAGAGTCATTGCGACGAGTTCCAGGGCTACTACTTCGCCAAACCGATGCCTTTCTCCGCGGTCGAGGAGTACCTGCGTCAGCGCATGCTGGTGCATGAGCCCGCCCCCGCCGTGGGGTCCGAGGAGCAGGTGCAGACGGTGCTGCTGCTGGATGACGAGGAGAATATCCTGCGCGCCCTGGCGCGGGTGTTGCGGCGTGACGGCTACAAGATCCTCATGGCCACGCGTGCCCAGGACGCCTTCGAGCTGCTCGCCAAGCATGATGTCCAGGTGATTCTTTCCGACCAGCGAATGCCCGAGATGAACGGGACCGAGTTCCTCAGCAGGGTCAAGGACCTCTACCCGAATACCATTCGTATCGTGCTGTCCGGCTACACCGACCTCAAGTCGGTGACCGATGCCATCAACAAGGGCGCGATCTATAAGTTCCTCACCAAACCCTGGGATGACGAGCTTCTGCGTCAGGATATCGCTCAGGCCTTCAGGGAGCTCTGTGTGGACCGTGATGCGAACAGCTAGCGGCACAGGCGGCCGAGACCAGGCCGGCAGTTTCACCGCCGAGGCCGCAAGGGACCCCCTCGGTTGGTGCCTGAGCCGGCGCCCTGCTTGATGTTCTCGGTGCGAAGGACTATCCGGGATCTGTCGTCGCGGGCGCCTCTCCCGGGGCCGAGAAATCACGGATGTTGGCCGGCCCCGCTGCAATCGCCAGGGCGCCTGGTGTAGGGTAGCCAGCCTGCCCGAACCTCCCGGAGAGCACATGGATTCCATCACGTCGTTGGCCGAGCAGCTGGGGGCTCGGCTCAAGGCCCTGGGCGCCGAGGTCAGCACCGCCGAGTCCTGTACCGGCGGCGGCATCGCCGAGGCCATCACCCGCATCGCGGGTAGCTCGGCCTGGTTCGAGGCCGGCTACGTCACCTATTCCAATGCCCAGAAGACTGCCCAGCTCGACGTGCCGGCGCAGCTGTTCCCGCGCGTCGGTGCGGTCAGTCGCGAAGTGGTGGAGGCCATGGCCGCTGGTGCCCGACGCCACAGCGGCGCGCGCTTCGCCGTGGCGGTCAGCGGCATCGCCGGCCCCGACGGCGGCTCGGCGGAAAAGCCGGTGGGTACGGTGTGGCTGGCCTGGGCCGATGGCGAGCGCAGCTTCGCCGAGCGCTGCCAGTTCGCCGGGGACCGCGAGGCGGTACGCCGGCAGACGGTCGAACGGGCGCTGCAGGGCTTGCTCCGACTGACGGCGGGAGAAAATCCGGTTCAGGGGTAGGCGAGCGATTTGCCTTATGGAATACTACTGTCTACTTATACAGTTGTTGGTGAGCGTACGGCTCCCTTTGATCACGTGAGGATGGAAATGGACGAGAACAAGAAGCGCGCGTTGGCGGCCGCCCTGGGCCAGATCGAGAAGCAGTTCGGCAAGGGTGCCGTGATGCGCATGGGCGACCACGAGCGCCAGGCCATCCCGGCCATCTCCACCGGCTCCCTCGGCCTCGACATCGCGCTCGGCATCGGCGGCCTGCCCAAGGGCCGGATCGTCGAGATCTACGGTCCGGAATCCTCGGGCAAGACCACCCTGACCCTGTCGGTCATCGCCGAAGCCCAGAAAGCCGGCGCCACCTGCGCCTTCGTCGACGCCGAGCACGCGCTGGACCCGGACTACGCCGGCAAGCTGGGCGTCAACGTCGACGATCTGCTGGTGTCGCAGCCGGACACCGGCGAGCAGGCCCTGGAGATCACCGACATGCTGGTGCGCTCCAATGCAGTGGACGTGATCATCGTCGACTCCGTGGCCGCGCTGGTGCCCAAGGCCGAGATCGAGGGCGAGATGGGTGATTCCCACGTCGGCCTGCAGGCTCGCCTGATGAGCCAGGCGTTGCGCAAGATCACCGGCAACATCAAGAACGCCAACTGCCTGGTCATCTTCATCAACCAGATCCGCATGAAGATCGGCGTGATGTTCGGCAACCCGGAAACCACCACCGGTGGCAACGCCCTCAAGTTCTACGCCTCGGTGCGCCTGGACATCCGTCGCACCGGCGCGGTGAAGGAAGGCGACGAGGTGGTCGGCAGCGAAACCCGCGTCAAGGTGGTGAAGAACAAGGTGGCCCCGCCGTTCCGCCAGGCCGAGTTCCAGATCATGTACGGCAAGGGCATCTACCGCACCGGCGAGATCATCGACCTGGGCGTGCAGCTGGGTCTGGTCGAGAAGTCCGGCGCCTGGTACAGCTACCAGGGCAACAAGATCGGCCAGGGCAAGGCCAACGCCGCCAAGTACCTGGAAGACAACCCGGAAGTGGGTGGCGCCATCGAGAAGATCATCCGCGACAAGCTGCTGGTGGATTCCGCTGCGGCGCGCGGTGCGGTCGAGGAAGACGCCGACGAGATGGCCGATCTGGACGTCTGAGTCGACGGCCATGGGCGCTGTGCTGGATACGCCGGTCGCCGTGCGCCGTGCCGCCATGGACCTGCTGGCCAGGCGTGAGCATGGCCGGGTCGAACTGACCCGCAAGCTGCGCCAGCGCGGCGCGCCGGATGAGCTGATCGCGGCCACCCTCGAGCGTCTGGCCGAGGAGGGCCTGTTGTCCGAGGTGCGCTACCTGGAGTCCTTCGTGGCCAGCCGTGCACGGGCCGGCTACGGGCCCATGCGCATTCGCGAGGAACTGGCCCAGCGCGGCCTGCCCAGACCGGCCATCGAGCAGGCGCTGAGCGAGGCTGAGGTGGATTGGGGCGAGCAGCTGCGCGAACTGTGGCAGCGCAAGTTCGCCGGCCAGTTGCCGCAGGACATGCGCGAGAAGGCCAAGCAGGCGCGTTTTCTCGGCTATCGCGGTTTTTCCCAGGAGCAGATAGGTCGTCTGCTGCGCGGCGCCAGCCTGGATTGATTTCCCCTTAGAGCCCGAAGCGTCCCCTCTTCGGGCTCCGTTTTTTCAGCGTCTGTGCCAGGTCGTGGGCTAGGCGTTCTGCGCCCAGTTCTGCGGCAGGTTGATGAAGTCCACCAGCTCACGCAGGCGACCGTGGTCGCGGGCGTTGAAGCGGAAGGCCAGGCGCGTCAGTTCGCACAGCTCCGGCTCGTCGCTCTCCGCCTCGCAGTAGGGTTGCTGCAGGTAGCCGCCGTCCAGGCAGAGGTCGGCGAATTCCTTGTTGAGGGTTTCCAGCGCGGCCTGGTTGAGCGGGTGGTTCATGCGCACCACGAAGCTGTCCTTGAGCCAGCGCGAGGAGTGGAAGTTGCGATAGAAGCGGGCGATCTCCTGGCCGGCCTCTTCGGCACTGTGCACCAGGCGCACCAGCTGCAGGTCGCTGGGCAGTATGTAGCGGCGCTCCTGCAGCTGCATGCGCAGGAAGTCCTGGAAGTGCTCCCAGTAGCTGCTGCCCGGTTCGTCCAGCAGCACGATGGGCACCAGCGGACTCTTGCCGGTCTGGATCAGGGTCATCACCTCCAGCGCCTCGTCCAGGGTGCCGAAACCACCGGGGCAGAGCACCAGGGCATCGGCTTCCTTGACGAAGAACAGCTTGCGCAGGAAGAAGAAGTGGAACGACAGCAGGTGCGCACTGCCGTTGACCACGTCGTTGGCGCCCTGCTCGAAGGGCAGGGTGATATTGAAGCCCAGGCTGTTTTCCAGACCGGCGCCTTCGTGGGCGGCTGCCATGATGCCGCCGCCGGCGCCGGTGATCACCATCAGGTCGAGGCGGGCCAGGGTCTGGCCCAGTTCGCGGGCCAGGCGGTAGGTCGGATGGTCGGCGGGCGTGCGCGCCGAGCCGAATACCGTGACCTTGCGCCGGCGCTTGAACTGTTCGAGGGTGCTGAAGGCCAGCTCCATCTCGCGCAGGGTCTGCAACATGATCTTGGCGTCCCAGCGGTTGCGGTCGGCCTGGGCCATGCGGATCACGGTGGTGAGCATTTCGCGGTACAGCGGCAGGTTGGGGCTGGCAGGCGGGACGACCAGGGCGGTGAGTTGCTCGATGTGGCTGCTGAGGTCGACTCCGCTGGTCTGGAAGTGCCGGGACAGGTAATCGTCCGGTTCGTAAGGCATAGACTTCTCCTTCTTCTGATGCAGGTCCGGTCGCGGCCACGTCCTGTGGCGCCAGACCCTGTCTGAGAGTATGGCCCGGACCATGACGTTATGACGGACAAAAGACGCCCCGGGTTGCAGGGTAACCCAGGGGCTTTTGTAACCGGATGACTCGGGCTCAGGCGCCGTGCGGCGTCACAGGGCGATCTGCTCGCCCGGCTCGGGGATGTTGGCGATCCAGTTCAGGCGCTGGCGCAGGGCCTGTTGCAGGGTCTGCATCTTCTCCAGCTCGCCATGTACCAGGTACAGCTCGGGACGGTGCTCGAAGTGGGCGACCCAGTCCAGCAGCTGCGATTGCCCGGCATGCGCCGAGAAGCCGCCGAGGGTGTGAACCTGGGCCCTCACGGCGATGCGCTGGTGCAGCAGCTTCACCGTGCTGGCGCCGTCGACGATGGCGCGGCCGAGGGTGCCACGGGCCTGGAAGCCGGGGAACACCAGGTGGCATTCGCTGCGCCAGAGGTTGTGCTTGAAGTGATGGACGATGCGTCCGCCGGTGCACATGCCGCTGCCGGCGATGATGACGGCACCGCTCTTGACCCGGTTGATCGCCATCGACTCTTCCGGCGACTCGGTGCAGCGCAGCACCGGCAGCCAGTCCTCGACGCGCCTGACCCCCTTGGCCTGCAGGGCGGCCCGGTCGACCGGGTTGAACTGCTCGTGGAAGCGCGAGTAGATGGCGTTGGCGCGGATCGCCATGGGGCTGTCGAGGAACACCGCCTGCTGTGGCAGGCGTCCCTCCTGATAGAAACGGCCCAGGTAGTAGATCAGGTCCTGGGTGCGACCGACGGCGAAGGAGGGAATCAGCACATTACCGCCGTCGCGATGGGCCTGCTGCAGGATGCCGGCCAGCTCGTCGAGGGTGTCTTCGCTGCAGCGGTGGTCGCGGTCGCCGTAGGTGGACTCGAGCAGTACCACGTCGGCGCGATCGAGGATGGCCGGGTCGTGCATCAGTGGCGAACAGGTGTTGCCGAGGTCGCCGGAGAACACCAGGCGGCGCTGCAGGTGATGGTCCTGCACCTCCACCTCGACGATGGCCGAGCCGAGGATGTGGCCGGCATCGTGAAAGGTTACCTGCACCCCCTTGGCCACTTCGGTAGCCCGGCCATAGGGCAGCGGGCGGCGCAGCTGCAGGGCCAGCTCGGTATCGCGCGTGGTGTACAGCGGCTCGATCGCGGCCTTGCCCAGGCGCGCGCGCCACTTGTTCTCCCACTCGGCGTCCTTCTCCTGCAGGTGCGCGGCGTCCAGCAGCATCAGCTCCATCAGCGCGCAGGAGGCTTCGGTGGCGAAGATCGGCCCGCGGTAGCCGTCCTTCACCAGCTTGGGCAGCAGGCCGGTGTGGTCCAGGTGGGCGTGGGAGACCACCACCGCGTCCAGCGTCAGCGGGTCGAAGGGGAAGGGCTGGCGGTTGCCTTCCTCATCCTCGCGGCGCCCCTGACGCAGACCGCATTCGAGTAGCACCCGCGCGCCGTCGCGGCTTTCGATCAGGTAGCAGGAGCCGGTGACTTGCTGGATGGCGCCGAGAAAGCTGAGCAGGGCCATGGAGAGTCCTTCTTCACGATGATGGCTGGCAGGTTGCACCCTGGCGCGTCCGCGCGTCTTGATGCAGGTCAGCACTCGGGCACGGTGGCCTGCCTAGACTGGCAGCAGACACGAGGAGCCGAGCCATGTCCCAGCTATTGCCCAGCCTGCAGGAACTCAACGCTCACGCCCAGGCCGAGCCCGCCTTCGCCCTCTGGCAGCAGGGGCGGGGACCCGTTCAGCATAGTCCGGAAACCCGCGCGGCGGTCTTCCGCCTGGCCCACCAGCTGGTCCAGGCCGGCCTGCAGCCCAGCCTGGAGGCGGTCTACCGACGCCTGCGCGCGCTCGATCTGCTGACCTGCGCCGGCCTCTGGCTGGTGGTGCACATGACCTATGCGCAGCGGGTGCGCCTGGATGGCGCGGCGCTGGCGGCCGAGGACTTCAAGGCGGTGCCCGAGGGGCATACCGGCGGCGCCCTGAACATGGTGCCGGCCTATGCCGGCTACCTGGCGCTCAACGCCCTGAGCGGGCGTACCCGCGCCTGGCTGATGGGGCAGGGCCATTGCGTGGCGGCCATCGAGGCGCTCAACCTGCTGAGCGCCAACCAGCACGCCGAGCAGGCGCAGCGCTACAGCCGCGACGAGGCCGGCATGAGCCGCCTGGTCGCCGACTTCTACGGTTACGCCCAGGCCGCCGACGGCAGCGTCGCGGTGCCGCTCGGCAGCCATGTCAACCCGCACACCGCCGGCGGCATCGCCGAGGGGGGCTACCTCGGCTTCGCCGAGCTGATGTATGCGCACATGCCGCTGCCCGGTGAAACCCTGGTGGCCTTCCTCTCCGACGGCGCCGCCGAGGAGCAGCGTGGCAGCGACTGGATGCCCCGCTGGTGGCGTGCCGAGGACTGCGGCACGGCCCTGCCGGTGATGATCGCCAACGGCCGGCGCATCGAGCAGCGCACCGAGCTGGGCACCCTGGAGGGGTTGCAAGGTTTTCGCCAGCACCTGCGCCTGTGCGGCTTCGATCCGCTGCTGTTCGACGGTCGCGACCCGGCCGCCTTCGTCTGCGCCCTGTGGGAAATGGAGCAGCGCCTGAGCCATCGGGTGCAGGAGCTGCGCAACGGGGTGCTCGACTATCCGCTGCCGATGCCCTACGGCATCGCCGAGACGGTCAAGGGCTTCGGCTTTCCCGGCGCCGGCAGCAACGCCGCGCACAACCTGCCGCTGGCGGCCTGTCCGCGGCTCAACGAAGACGCCCGCGGTCAGTTCAACCAGGCCGCCGCCGCGCTCTGGGTGGCTCCGGACGAACTGTTCGCCGCCGCCGACCTGCTGCGCCAGGGCGAGCGGCCGCTGGAGCGCGATACCGCCCTGGCCTGCCGCCACCCCGAGCTGCCGCGTCTGCCGCCGCTCGCCTACCGCGCGGCGCCGGCCTCGCCGATGGCCGCCCTGGATGGCTTCTTCGTCGACCTGGTGGCGGCCAACCCCGAGCTGCGGCCGCGGGTGGGCAACCCCGACGAGCTGGTCAGCAATCGCCTTGGCGGCGTGCTCAAGGCGCTGCGCCATCGGGTCAGCCAGCCGGAGAGCGAGCTGGAGTCGGTGCATGGCGCGGTGATCACCGCGCTCAACGAGGAGGCGGTGGTGTCCGCCTGCCTGGCCAACCAGGGGGGACTGAACCTGGTGGCCAGCTACGAGGCGTTCTGCGTGAAGATGCTCGGTGCGGTCCGCCAGAGCCTGATCTTCGCCCGCCTGCAGAAGGAGGCCGGGCGCCCGGCCGGCTGGCTCGGCTGGCCGCTGGTGGCCACCTCGCACACCTGGGAGAACGGCAAGAACCAGCAGTCGCACCAGGACACCGGCTTCTGCGAGGCGCTGCTGGGCGAGATGAGCGACATGGTGCGGGTGTTGTTCCCCGCCGATCACAATGCCCTGCTGGCTCTGCTGCCCGGCATCTACCGGGCGCGCGGCCAGCTGGCCTGCCTGGTCGTGCCCAAGCGCGAGCGGCCCTGCGAGATGAGCCCGGCGCAGGCCGAGCAGCTGGCGCGCGACGGCGCCCTGGAGCTGGACCGCCATGAGGGCGAGGACCCGCTGCTGCTGATCGCCACCGGCAGCTACCAGCTGGCCGAGCTGCGCCGCGCCGCCGTTCGTCTGAGCGAGGCGGGGCGCGCCTGGCGTCTGATTTACTTGCAGGAACCGGGGCGCTTCCGTGCGCCGCGCGATACCTGGGAAGCACAGGTGGTGGCGCCGCAGTCGCTGGTGGAAACGCTGTTCCCGGCCGGCTGCAAGCGCCTGCTGCTGACCCACATGCGCGGCGAGGTGGCGCGGGGTCACCTGTGGCCGATCCTGGCCCAGGCCGAGCGCTGCGCGTGCTGGGCTATCGCAACCGCGGCGGCACCCTGGACGAGGCGGGCATGCTGTTCGCCAATGCCTGCAGCTGGGCGCACGTGTTGCGCGCGGCGAGCCGCCTGCTGGGGCTGCCGCCGTCGGCCCTGTTGCGCGGCGAGGAGCTGGCCGCGGTGGAGGGCAGGGGCGACCCGCACTGCCTGCGCTGAGGGTCATGGACGGGAGGGGCAGGTATGCCCAAGTTGACGCTGGAGCTGGACCTGGAGCTGTATCGTCTGCTGGTGCAGGCCGCACGGAGCAATGGGCTGAGTCTGGAGGACGAGTGCCTGCGGCGCCTCGAGGGTGGCGTGCGCCGCTCGCGCTACATGGAGGCGCTGCTCGCCGAGCTGCGCGCCGACGACGAGCAGCGCCGCGCCGGCGAGAGCTGAACGCTACTGCAGGCCGCAGTCGGCCTTGGCGAAGCGCTCGTCGGCTACCGGCTGGTTGCCCGGGTATTCGCTGAACTGGTAGCGCAGCACGGCGCCCCGGCTGAGCAGCTGGCGGTAGCCGGGGTTGCCGCAGACGCTGGCGGCCAGCTGCTCGCGCACGCTGGCCGGGTTGGCGCGCATCTGCTCGGCATGGGCCGTGCGCACGCTGAGCTGGTTGATCAGCATGCCGCCCTCCACCGTGTAGCCCTGGTCGAGGATGTCGGCATTGATCGCCCGTGGCGTGCCGACATTGCTCTGCTTGGCCACTTCCTCAAGCATCAGGTTCAGCTCGTACTCGCCCAGCGAGGTGGCCTGGGTGGCGGGCAGGAACAGGGCGAGAGCGAGCAGGGTGACGAGACGCGGCATGGGGATCTCCAGAAGGTGCGGTGCGGCCTTCGACCGCTTGGCGTCGGTCGGGTTCGCCGGTGTTCCATCTTACCCAGTGGCAGAGGCAAGGGTAGACTGCGCCCCTTTTACCCGGAGTCCGTCATGAGCCATGCCGTCGCCCGCCTGCGTGCCGAGCGCCTGGCGCGCAGCCTCAAGCCCTTCGTGTCGCGGGGGTCGCGCTCCGAGCGCTGCCCGGACTGCCGGGTCATCCCCAGCTACTGCCTGTGTGCCTGGCGTCCGCGGGTCGAGGCGCGGGCGGCGATGTGCCTGCTGATGTACGACGTGGAGGCGCTCAAGCCGAGCAATACCGGCTGGCTGATCGCCGACCTGGTGGCCGATACCCACGCCTTCGGCTGGCAGCGCACCGCAGTCGACCCACACCTGCTGGCGTTGCTGGACGACCCGCAGTACGCCCCCTGCGTGGTGTTCCCCGGTGAATACGCCGAGCCCGAACGGGTGATCGAGGAACTACCGCCCCTGGCGCCGGGCAAGCGTCCGCTGTTCATCCTGCTCGACGCCACCTGGACCGAGGCGCGCAAGATGTTCCGCAAGAGTCCCTACCTGAACCGCTTCCCGGTGCTCAGCCTGAAGCCCGAACAGCTGTCGCGCTATCGCCTGCGCCGCTCCAAGCGCGACGAGCACCTGTGCACCGCCGAAGTGGCGGCGCTGTGCCTGGAGCTCGCCGGCGAGCGCCGCGTCGCCGGTGCCCTGGATGCCTGGCTGGACCTGTTCACCGAGCGCTATCTGGGCGCCAAGCACCGTCGCGTACTGGACGAGCAGAGCCCGGCGCATCAGGCGCTCAAGCCTTTCCTCTGAGACCTCTGCGCCGGCTCACGGCCGCACTCTGCCCCAGCGACGCAGGCGCTCAGGCCTTCTTCGGCCACAGCTGGGCGAGCAGCATGCCGGCGAACATCAGCGCACAGCCGAAGTAGCCCTTGAGCGCCAGGGCCTCGCCCAGCAGCAGGGCGCCGGCGATGGCGGCGAACACCGCCTCCAGCGACAGGATGATGGCGGCGTGCGAGGCGATCGCATGCTTCTGCGCCACCACCTGCAGGGTGAAGCCGACGGCCACGCCGAACAGGCCACCGTAGAGGATGGCCGGGCCGGCGGCGAGGATGGCCTCCAGGCGGATTTCCTCCAGCACCAGCGCCAGCAGCAGGCTGATCACCGCGCAGGTGGCGAACTGCAGCAGGGCCAGGCGCAGCGGGTCGTGGCGGCTGGCGAAGAAGCTCACCAGCAGTACGTGCACGCCCCAGACGAAGGCGCCGGCCAACTGCAGCCAGTCACCGGAGGCGACCTGGAAGCCCTCGCCGACACTGAGCAGGAACATGCCCACCACCGCCAGGCCTGCGCCCAGCCAGGTGCCCATGCCGGTGCGCTGGCCGATGACCAGGCCGAGCAGCGGGACTACGATGACATACAGGCCGGTGATGAAGCCGGAGTTGGTCACGCTGGTGAACAGCAGGCCGACCTGTTGCAGGTTGATCCCCAGCGACAGCGCCAGACCCATGGTCAGGCCACCGAGCAGCAGGCCGCGGTTGACTGGCTCGCGCTTCTGTCCCTGCTCGCGCCGGCCCAGCCAGAGCACCAGCGGCAGCAGCGCCAGGCAGGCCAGGGTGAAGCGCAGGCCGGTGTAGAGGAAGGGGCCGATGGCGTCCATGCCCAGGCGCTGGGCGACGAAGGCGGAGCCCCAGATCATCGCGGTCAGCAGCATCAACAGGTCGGCGCGCAGGGCTTGGCTTCGCATGGCGGATCTCGCTCGGAAAAACTGGCGACTTTGCCGCAAAGCGCGGAACTTGACCACCCCGTCACGGCTCGGCATGCTTGGCGCCGCTTGCTGAACCGGCCCACAACAACAACAGGGAACGCCCATGGCCGCATACGAGATTCTCATCGCCGACGACCACCCGTTGTTCCGCAGCGCCCTGCACCAGGCGCTGACCCTGGGCCTGGGGCCGGACGTGCGCCTGGTGGAGGCGGCTAGCATCGCCGAGCTGGAGGCGCGCCTGGCCGAGAAGGCCGACTGGGACCTGGTCCTGCTCGACCTCAACATGCCCGGCGCCTATGGCTTTTCCGGCCTGGTGCTGCTGCGCGGGCAGTATCCGCAGATCCCCGTGGTGATGATCTCCGCCCAGGAGGAGGCCGCCGTGGTGGCGCGTGCCCGTGAGTTCGGCGCCAGCGGCTTCATTCCCAAGTCCAGCCCGCTGGAGACCCTCCAGCAGGCCGTGCGCCAGGTGCTCGATGGCGAGGTCTGGTGGCCGCCGCAGGCCTTCGAGGCGGTCAGCGTGTCGGCCGAGGCCAAGGCCGCCAGCGCCGGCCTGGCCAGCCTGACGCCGCAGCAGTTCCGCGTCCTGACAATGGTCTGCGAGGGCCTGCTGAACAAGCAGATCGCCTTCGAGCTGAGCGTCTCGGAGGCCACCATCAAGGCGCATGTCACCGCCATCTTCCGCAAGCTCGGTGTGCGTACCCGCACCCAGGCGGCGCTGCTGCTGCAGCAGATGGAGTCGGTGCCGGCCCAGCAGTAGGCCCCTTGTGGGCCGCTCGCCGCTACAATGCGCGGCGAGTCATTCACGGATTGCCTTCCCCATGTCGCCATTCAAGGGCCAGACCGGCCTGAAACGTATCCTCAATGCCGCCGGCTACTCGCTGGACGGCCTGCGCGCCGCCTTCACCGGCGAAGCCGCCTTCCGCCAGCTGGTGCTGCTCAACCTGGTGCTGATTCCGCTGGCCTTCTGGCTCGACGTGAGCCCGGTGGAACGCGCGCTGATGGTGGCGGTGGGCCTGCTGTCGCTGATCGTCGAGTTGCTCAACTCGGCGGTGGAGGCGGCCATCGACCGCATCTCCCTGGAGCGCCACCCGCTGTCGAAGAACGCCAAGGACATGGGCAGTGCCGCCCAGCTGACCTCGCTGGTGCTGATCGGCCTGGTCTGGTCGATCATCCTGCTCGGCTGAGCGACCCGCGCCTACAGCACCCCGGCCTTCTTCCAGGCCAGGTAGCGGCTGACCAGTTCCGGCCCCAGTTCCTTCGGCCGCGCATCCAGCACCGGCACGCCGTGGGCCAGCAGGCGCTCGTGCAGGCCGGCGCGGGCGTTCAGGTAATCCACCGTGCCGCAGTAGGCCAGGGCCTGCTCGTAGTCCTGTACCTGGGTGTGGCGCAGGCGATCCAGCACTTCCTCGCGCAGGCTGGCGACCAGCACCCGATGCTGGCGGCCCAGGCGCCTGACCGCGCCGAGCAGCTCCTCGTCGTCCTCGTCGCGCAGGTTGGTCACCAGCACCACCAGAGCGCGGCGGCGCTGGCGGGCGAGCAGGGCGTTGATCGCCGCCGCGTAGTCGGCCGGCCGGCGGGTGCTGTCGAGGGCATACACGGCGTTGAGTAGGGTGCCGATGTGGGCCTGGCCCTTGAGCGGTGCCACGTACTGGTCCTGGTTGCCGGCGAAGGTCGCCAGGCCCACCGCGTCGCCCTGGCGCAGGGCCACGTAGCTGAGCAGCAGGCAGGCGTTGAGGGCGTGGTCGAAGTGCGCCAGCTCGTCGTCCTGGCTGCGCATGCGGCGGCCGCAGTCGAGCAGGAAGACGATCTGCTGGTCGCGCTCGTCCTGGTACTCGCGGGCGATCGGCGTGCGCTTGCGCGCGGTGGCCTTCCAGTCGATCTGGCGCAGGGTGTCGCCGTCGCGGAACTCGCGCAGCTGGTGGAACTCCAGGCCCAGGCCGCGGCGCTGGCGCTGGCGTACGCCGAGCTGGCTGAGCCAGTCGTCCACCGCCATCAGCTGGGCGCCGTAGAGGCGGGCGAAGTCAGGGTAGACGCGGGTCTCGCTGGCCTGCTCGACGAAGCGCCGTGCCTGCCACAGGCGCAGCGGGCTGGGCAGCAGCAGTTCGCAGCGCGGGAAGCGGAAGTGGCCGCGCCTGAGCGGGCGCACCCGGTAGCCGAACTCGGTCTGCTCGCCCGGATGCAGCGCCACCGACTGGGGCAGGAACTCGAAGTCCATGTGCTCGGGCAGATGGTCGAAGGCCTGTATGACCAGCGGCTGGCGATAGTCGTGGTGCAGGGTCAGGCGCACCTCGCTCCAGCGCCCCAGCGGCAGGTTGCCGGGCAGCTGGCGCTGCAGGCGCGGGGTGGGCTGCCGGCGCAGCCACAGGGCGTCCAGGCCGGCGAGCAGCAGCAGGGCCAGCAGCAGGCCCCACCACAGCGGCTGCAGGGTCTGCGGCAGCCTGATGCCGAGCAGCGGCAGGCTGCCGAGAACGATGGCCAGGGCCAGCAGGCCGCCGAGCAGGCCGAGGAGCAGGCGGGATGGCTTCATGCGCGGGCGATCGTCACAGGCGCGGCGCCGGAACCTGGTCGAGCAGCTGCTGCAGCACCTGGTCCACCGACAGGCCCTCGATGTCCAGCTCCGGCGCCAGGCGCACGCGATGACGCAGCACGGCCAGGGCACAGGCCTTGATATCGTCCGGCAGCACGAAGTCGCCGCCGCGCAGCAGGGCACGGGCGCGACCGCCACGCACCAGGGCGATCGAGGCGCGCGGCCCGGCACCCATGGCCAGACCCGGCCAGCTGCGGGTGGCACGGGCCAGACGCACGGCGTAGTCGAGCACCTGGTCGTCGATCGGCAGTTCGCTGGCGATCTTCTGCAGGGCCAGCACGTCCTTGGCCTGCAGCAGGGTGCGCAGCGGCGCCACCTCGAGCATGTCGGCCTTGGCCGAGCGCGTCACCTGGCGTACCAGGCTCAGTTCCTCGTCGGCCTGCGGGTAATCCATGCGCAGCTTGAGCATGAAGCGGTCCAGCTCGGCCTCCGGCAACGGGTAGGTGCCTTCCTGCTCGATCGGGTTCTGCGTGGCCAGCACCAGGAACGGCTGCGGCACCGGCAGGGCGCGGCCTTCCAGGGTGATCTGGCGCTCCTGCATGACCTCCAGCAGGGCCGCCTGGGTCTTGGCCGGAGCGCGGTTGATCTCGTCGGCCAGCAGCAGGTTGGTGAAGGCCGGGCCCTTGCGCAGCTTGAACTGCTCGGACTGCAGGTCGTACACGGCGTGGCCGGTGACGTCGCTGGGCATCAGGTCCGGGGTGAACTGGATGCGCGCGAACTCGCCACCGAAGCACTTGGCCAGGGCGCGCACCAGCAGGGTCTTGCCCAGGCCCGGCACGCCTTCGACCAGCACGTGGCCGCCGGCGATCAGCGCGGTGAGCACGTCGTCGACCACCTCGCGCTGGCCGACCACGGCCTTCTGCAGTTCCAGGCGCAGGGCCTGGAGCATCTGGCTGGCGCGCTGGCGCTGCTGGCCGGCCGGGTTGGCCGCGGGGGCCGCGGCGGCGGTAGTGGTGCTGGGTTGTTCCGGCGTGTGTTCGCTCATAGGGCATTCCTGAGGGTTTGCAGGTTGGCGACCTGGCGGGTGAAGTCGGCGGCGGACAGCCGCTGTGCCGGCAGCGGGCGCATGGCCTGGCTGATGGCGGCGGTGGGTAAGCGGGTGAGGCGGCCGAGCACCTGCCACTGCTCGGCCACCGGCAGGCGTTCGAAGCCGGGGTGGCGATGGCGGGCGCGGCGCTGGATGTCGCGTTGCAGGTTGGCCAGCAGGTGCTGCTGGCCGGCACGCCGCAGGAGGAAGTCGGCGCCGGCGCGCAGGTGTTCCTCCAGCTGGCGACGCGCCGGCGCGGGCTGCCCCTGCAGCGGGCCGTGGCGCAGGCCGACATGCCACAGCAGCAGGCCGATGAGCAGGGCCAACGCCGCCAGCGCAGCGGGATAGTGCTTGAGCAGGAGGCTGAACAGGTCGTCGCGCTGGGCGTTGTAGATCAGGGTCACGACGCTGTCCTGGGTCAGGTACCAGAGCAGCCAGGCGTTGTCATGGTCGCCGATCCTGTCGTTCTGCCACAGCCAGGCGTCGGTCAGCACGGTGACCAGCCCCTTGCCGTGCTCGAGCTGCAGCATGTGGGTGGCGTCGCCGCTGTTGGCCCAGGCGTAGGCGCGGTTCTCGGCATCGAACAGGTGGTACTCGGTGTCGAATTCGACGTAGGCCGGCGCTTCCTCGTTCTCCAGATAGATCTTGGTCAGCTCCGGATAGCGGTCCTCTTCCGTGTCTTGCGCAGCCGTCGCGTCCGCGTCGGACTCGGGCTCGGCCGCTTCCTCATCCTCGGCAGCGGATTCCTGGTCGTCTTCCTCGTCCAGCTCGTAGGTGCTGAACTGCTGCACGCCGAGGGCGTCCAGTAGCAGGTCGCCGCTGCGCTCCTCTTCCTCGTCCCACAGCTCCTCGGCGACGAACACCAGATGGCCGCCCCGGGCGGTCCAGTCCAGCACCTGCTCGGCCTGGCGCGGCGTCATGTTGCGGCGCGGTGCCAGCAGCATCAGGGTGTGTCCGGCGGGCGGCAGGTCGCGCAGCACCTCCAGACCCTCGGCCCGCGTGGCCGCTATCTTCTGCTGGCGCAGGAACAGCTCGGCGGCCAGGTAGTCGTTGGCGCGCGCCTCGGGCGAGGGACCGTGCTTGATGGTTTCCTCGTAGGGCTGCAGGCGCGCCAGGGCCTGCAGGCCGAGCCAGACCAGGGCGATCAGCAGCACGCCACCGAGGGCGAGTTTCAGCGGCCGGTTCATGCCCGTGCCCCTGGGACGAACAGGCGCCGCCAGCCGTCGGCGAGGGCGCGGCCGAGGTTGGCCGGCGGCAGGCGGTGGCCGTAGGCGAGGTTCTGCCAGTGGCGGGTCAGCACCAGGCTGAAGCGTTGCAGGTCCTCGCGCTGCAGGGTCTCGACCAGGCGCAGTACCTCGCCCTCGGTGTGCGAGCCCTTCAGCGGCAGGCGGAAGTCGTGCAGCAGGCGGCTGAGCAGGGCGCGGTAGAGCAGGCCGAGGGCTTCGCGCGGCTGCTCTGCCCAGAGCCGCTCGGCCTCGCCGGCGACGTCCGCGGGCAGGCTCTCCGGAGCCAGCTCCAGGCCGAACAGCTGGCTCGGCATCTCGCGCACGGGGCGCTGCGGCAGGCCCAGGCGCGCGGCGAAGGTGCTCAGCCATTCGCGGTAGCGCCACAGCAGCAGGGCGACCAGCAGGGCCAGGGCGGCCCACAGCAGCACTTCGAAGAACAGCGCCAGCAGGTCGAGGCTGCTCCAGAACTTGCCGAGCTCGAACAGCTTCTCGATCAGCTCGATCAGGTTCTCGATCTCCTCCTCGCTCGGCTCCTCGGCGCTGTCGTCGCCGAAACGCCAACCCCGCACCACCTCGCGGTTCTCGAAGGGCGGTGCATCGAGCAGCTGGGTGATGCTGTCGCGGGCTTCCTGGCTGGTCAGCGGCTGCTGCAGCAGGCGAGCGGCATCCGGGCCCATGGGATCGTCGAAGGGCACCGGGCAGCTGGCACTCGGCTTGGCCGCCAGGGCCTCGCCGCTCGGCAGCAGGGCCAGGCTGGCGCAGCAAACCAGCAGCAGGGCATAGGCGCTGCCGGTGAGACGCTGGCGCAGGCGGCGGAAAGTCAGCTCGATGTCCCAGGCTTCCAGCTCGGTGCGGCGATTCAGGTAGAGGGTGAAGCCGCAGGCCACGTAGATCGGCTCCCAGAACACCAGGACCAGGGCGTAGAGCAGGTTGGACAGGTGCTCCAGCCACAGCCACTCGCCGCTGCTGGCCTCGAACAGCATCTGCCAGCTCCAGTCGATCTGTACCTGCTGCGGGATCAGCAGGTAGAGCAGGGTGATCAGGCCCAGCGACAGCAGGGTTTCCAGGTGGACGCCGAGTACGGTCAGCCAGGTGGCGCCGCCGGCATAGCGTTGCCCAAGCACCGCCAGGCGCTTGCTGCGCGCCTCGCCGGCCAGGCCTTCCAGTTGCAGCACCGGCAGGTCGAAGCTGCGTGTCGGGCTCAGGCGGCGCCAGGTCAGGCTGGCGATCAGCTGCGGCCTGAGCAGGCGCGGCAGGGCCCGGAAGGCTTCCTTGAGGGTAGGTGTGTCGCCGAACAGGGCGCGTGACAGGATGTGCAGCGGCAGGCGCTCCCAGACCGGCTTGAGCCACCAGAACAGCAGCACGGCGACGGTCGGGTACTGCCAGAGCAGGGCGCTGAGCAGGACGAACAGCGGCAAGGTGAGCAGCGCCCAGCTGGCCATTAGCAGGCCCAGGTGGCGGCGCGCCAGGAGCACGCCTAGGTCGATGGCTTCCCAGGCGCTGCGCGGGCGGATGGCGACGCTGGCGTCAGTCAGGCGCATGGCGGGTGCGTCCGGCGAGCAGGAAGTAGGCGATCACCAGCAGCCACAGGCCGGCCCCGACCCAGTACTTGGTCAGCGGACTGGCGTAGGTCATGGACGACCAGTAGGCCTCGACGAAGGCGGCGATCAGCAGGAACAGGATGACCCCGGCGACCAGCCGTATGGCCTGGCCGGCCGCCTGGCGCAGGGCTTCGCCACGGCGCAGGCGGCCGGGGGCGAGCAGCGCCCAGCCGAGCTTGAGCCCGGCGGCGCCGGCCAGGGCGATGGCGGTCAGTTCGAAGGCGCCGTGGCCGATGACGAAGGACCAGAAGGTCTCGCTGTAGCCGATGCGCGTCAGGTGGCCGGCGATGGCGCCGATCACCAGGCCGTTGTAGAGCAGGAAAAACAGGCTGCCGAGGCCGAACAGCAGGCCACTGGCGAAGGTCTGAAAGGCGATGCCGATGTTGTTCATGATGTAGAAGCCGAACATCATCCAGTCGTCGCCGGAGTCGCGTTCGGCGAAGCGGCCGATGCGCCGTGCGCCTGGGTCGTACATCTCCTCCATCTGGCCGACCTGCTCGGCCGGCATCAGGCTGTAGATCACTTCGGGGAACTGCCAGGTGAGCAGGCCCATGCCGAGCAGGCTGCCGAAGAACAGCAGGCAGCCGGCCAGCACGGCGCGCCATTCGCGGCGCACCAGCTGCGGGAAGCCGGCGATGACGAAGCCGATGACCTGTGCGCCCAGGTGGCTGCGGTGGCGATAGAACTGCTGGTGACCGCGCTTGGCCAGTTGCTGCAGGCGGTCGATCAGGTGGCTGCTGTAGCCGCGCTCCTCGGCCAGGGCCAGGTGTTGGCAGAGGTGGCGGTAGTCGATGGCGAAGCTCTCGCAGTCGCGCCGCTCGGCCTTGCCGCGCTCCAGTGCCTGCAGGCGTTGCTCGAAGGCCTGCCAGTCGGCTGCGTGGCGTTGCTCGAAAAGATGCTGCTTCATGCCGACCCCAACAGGCCGCGGGCGATGCCGTTGAGGCGCGCCTCGGCGTGTTCCGGCAGGCTGTCCAGTGGCTCGGCGAGGATCGCCGCCAGCTCGGTGCGGCGCGCGGTGGAGAGACTGCTGCGGCGTTCGGCGAAGTCCAGCACGGCGCGTTGCTCGGCCAGGCTGAGCGGGAAGGGCGCGCGCTCGGCCTCCGCCTCGGGCGGCTGCGGCTGTTTCGGTTCCTCGTCGCGATACACCACCAGAGTGCCGGCGGCCAGGTCGCCGAGGCGTTTGAACTGGCTGTGGCTCAGGCAGCTTATCGCGCCCAGGCAGTAGGCGAACGGCAGCATGTCCACCGCGCGCAGCAGGTTACGGGTCAGCGAGGCGGCCCAGCCCACCGGGGTGCCGTCGTCATGCACCACGTGCAGGCCCATGGCCTTCTTGCCGGGGGTGCGGCCCTGATACAGCACTTCGAACAGCACCGGGTACCACCAGTTGACCAGGAAGTAGAGGATGGTGCCCAGGCCAGCGCCGAACTGACCGAGCAGGCCGAGCAGCACGAAGGCCGCCAGCAGGATGGCGCCACGGATCAACAGGTCGATGCCGAAGGCCAGCGCGCGCGGCATCAGGCCGGCGGGACGGAGGATCAGATCGATGCCCTCGGGCGTCTCAACCAGCAGGCGGGTATCCAGCAGGGGCAGGCCTGGGGCAGCGGACTGGGCGGTGGCGGGCGTGAACGGCATCGGGGCACTGCATCGAAGAAAGGCCTGATGCTAGCCAGCAGCAGGGTGCCAAGGCAATCGGGCCGCCGCGCGGCGGCCCGAACTTCCGGGTGAAATCAGTTGGCCGGCGGCAGTACGCCGAAGATGGTGCGGTACAGCACGCCCATGCTGATGATGAACAGCGGCATGCTCCAGATCAGGCCGATGCCCAGCGGAATCATGCTCAGCGCCATGATCAGGCCGAGCACCAGGAACAGGCCGAAGACCTTGAACCAGTGCTGGCTGATGGCCTTGCGCGAGGTTTCCAGGGCCTGCCAGGGTGACAGGCCGCGCTCGATCACCAGCGGCATCGCCAGCATGTAGGCCACGCCCAGATAGATGCCGGGCAGCAGCAGGAGCAGCGAGCCGATGTAGACCAGGACGGTCATCACCACGGCGGTAATCAGCAGTGGCACGAACAGGCCGAGGCCGCTGAACACCTCGTTGAAACTGACAGGCTGGTTGGCGGCGCGACGGATACCGACCATGTTGACCCCCGCCAGGAAGGGGTAGGTCAGGGCCGAGGCCAGTACCGAGATCACGAACTGGCCGACCAGGATGGCGCTGAGGCTGGCCTCGCTGAGCAGGCCGATGGCGCCGAAGAGGGCTCCCAGCACGCTGGTGGCGACGAACATGACCACATAGAAGATGACCAGGCCACCGAAGATGATGCCCTTGGTGCCTTTGACCAGGCGCCAGGACTCGCCGATGACGTCGCCGATGCGGAAGTCATAACCACGGTTGAGGGCTTCGGCAATGGTCGGGGTCTGGCTGCTGGAGACTTCCTGCAGGTTGCTGACCGGTGCCGCGTAGGGGTTGGGTGCGGTGGAATCGTGCATGGCGTGACTGTCCTTGTGGTTGGTTTTCCTGATCGAGCCATCCTATCGGTTGAGGCATGCCGGCCACAAGGCAGGCAGCGTGAGAGACATCATGCTTTGCTTGCCGCGGCCCGTCCGGCTTGCAGTGATAGACTGGCCGCGTTGCCACCCATGAGGAACCATCTTGTCTGCGAGTATCTTCTGGTACGACTACGAAACCACCGGCATCAACCCGCGCTGCGATCGCCCATTGCAGGTGGCCGGCATCCGTACCGACGAGCAACTGAACGAGATCGGGGCGCCGCTCAACCTCTACTGTCGTCCATCCGACGACATCCTGCCGCACCCGGCGGCCTGTCGCATCACCGGCATCACGCCGCAGGTGCTCGAGGAAAAGGGGCTGGTGGAGGCCGAGTTCATGGCCCGGGTGCATGCCGAACTGGCCCTGCCCGGCACCTGTGGCGCCGGCTACAACAGCCTGCGCTTCGATGACGAGCTGACCCGCTACAGCCTGTATCGCAACTTCTACGACCCCTATGCCCGCGAGTGGCAGGGTGGCAACAGTCGCTGGGATTTGATCGATCTGGTTCGTGCAGCCTATGCCCTGCGTCCCGAGGGCATCGAATGGCCTCGGGACGCGGAAGGACGGGTTTCGCTCAAGCTGGAGCGGCTGACCCTGGCCAACGGCATCGAGCATGGCCAGGCCCACGATGCGCTGTCCGACGTGCGCGCCACCATCAGCCTGGCGCGCCTGCTGCGCGCGCGCCAGCCGCGCCTGTATGACTTTCTCTACCAGCTGCGCAGCAAGGCGCGGGTGGCCGAGCAGATCCGCCTGCTGCAGCCGTTGCTACATGTATCCGGGCGCTTCGCCGGTGATCGTCATTACCTGGCCGTGGTCCTGCCACTGGCCTGGCACCCGAGCAACCGCAATGCCCTGATCGTCTGCGACCTGCAGGCCGAGCCGCAGCCACTGCTGGAGCTGGACGGCGAAACCCTGTGCCGCCGTCTCTACACCCGCCGTGACGAGTTGGCCGAGGGCGAGCTGCCGGTACCGCTCAAGCTGCTGCACATCAACCGCTGCCCGGTGGTGGCGCCGCTGAAGGTGCTGCGGGAGCAAGACCGCGAGCGGCTGCAGCTGGACCTGGACCTGTGCGAGCGGAGGGCTTCCTTGCTGCGCGACAGCCTGCCGCTCTGGCAGGCCAAGCTGGCGGACATCTATGCCGCCGAGGAGTACGCCGGGCTGGATGATCCCGAGCAGCAGCTGTACTCGGGATTTCTCGGCGAGCGTGACCGCCGTCTGTGCGAGCAGGTGCGCCAGGCCTCGGTCGAGCAATTAGCGCGGGATAACTGGGCATTCAGCGATATGCGCCTGCCCGAATTACTGTTTCGCTACCGCGCGCGCAACTTCCCGGGTTCGTTGAACGGCGCCGAGCAGCAGCGCTGGCAGGAATTCTGTCGGATGCGCCTGGAACAGGCGGAAATGGGCGCGCCCAATACCCTGAACAACTTCATGAGCGCCCTGGCGCTGGAGTGGCAGCAGGCGGATGAGGCGCAGCAGGCGGTATTGCGGGCCTGGCAGGAGCACATGGAGCGTTTGCGGGCGAGTTATTGCGGGTAACTGCAAGATAATAAAAAAGCCGGCATCCGCCGGCTTTTTTCAAACTACGGGTGATTAACCCAGCAGGGTGGCCCAGCTTTCCACGGTGGCGGCGCCCCACTTGGCTTTCCACTCTTTTAGGGTCTTGTGATTGCCGCCCTTGGTTTCAATCACTTCGCCGGTGTTGGGGTTCTTGTATTGCTTGACCTTGCGTGCGCGCTTGCCGCTGGCCGGCTTGGCCACACGGGCGGTCTTGCCGCTCTTGGCACCTTCCGGATCGAGCAGGGCAATGATGTCGCGCAGGGATTTCTGATATTCGCCCATCAGGGTGCGCAGTTTGCCTTCGAACTCCAGTTCTTTTTTCAGCTTGTCGTCCTGCGACAGGTTCTTCAGACGCTCTTGCAGTTCCTTAATGGCTTCTTCGGTGGCGCGGTATTCATTGATCAGGGACATGAGGTTCTACCTTGAGTGGACCGGTTGCAGTTGTAATGTGGACTAATAATAGGCAGGCGCCCCGCGCAAGTAAATAACATGGAAATCTTTTGCCGAAATATCCAGGTTGTGTCATCGCCGAGATAACTCCATTGGCAATGTTAGGTAAGCCCTCATTGCCGTGGCGATGTATTTAATGTGACAGCTCAAGTTCGCTTCTGTGCAAGTTGTGGCGCAATCTGCGGTTGCCGCCGGCACATCGGCATTACTGAAGTTTTCTCCGGCTGTGGCTAGAATGGCGCCCTTCGCGAAGTTTCTGGAGTTTCTTCATGCGCACTTTTCGTCTGGTGATCGCCTGCCCGGACCGCGTCGGCATTGTCGCCAAGGTCAGCAGTTTCCTGGCCACCTATAACGGTTGGATCACCGAAGCCAGTCATCATTCCGATGATCAGAGCGGCTGGTTCTTCATGCGCCATGAGATTCGCGCCGACTCCCTGCCCTTCGATCTGGATGGCTTCCGCCAGGCCTTCGCCCCCATCGCCCGCGAGTTTGCCATGGAGTGGCGCATCACCGATTCGGCGCAGCGCAAGCGCGTGGTGCTGATGGCCAGCCGCGAGTCCCATTGCCTGGCCGACCTGCTGCACCGCTGGCACAGCGACGAGCTGGACTGCGAGATCCCCTGCGTGATCTCCAACCACAACGACCTGCGCAGCATGGTCGAATGGCATGGCATTCCCTTCCACCATGTCCCGGTCGATCCGCAGGACAAGGCGCCGGCCTTCGCCGAGGTGGCCAGGCTGGTGGCGGGGTGCCAGGCCGATGCGGTGGTGCTGGCGCGCTACATGCAGATCCTGCCGCCGCAGCTGTGCCGCGAGTATGCGGGGCGGGTAATCAACATCCACCACAGCTTCCTGCCGTCCTTCGTCGGCGCCAAGCCCTATCACCAGGCTTCCCTGCGTGGCGTCAAGCTGATCGGCGCGACCTGTCACTACGTCACCGAGGAGCTGGATGCCGGCCCCATCATCGAACAGGACGTGGTGCGCGTCAGCCACCGCGACAGCGTCGAGGACATGGTGCGCCTCGGCAAGGATGTGGAGAAGATGGCGCTGGCCCGCGGCCTGCGCTATCACTTGGAAGACCGCGTACTGGTGCACGACAACAAGACGGTGGTGTTCGACTGACCGTCGCGCGCGGTGGGAGGACGATATGCTCAGATCGATCAAGGTGCGCGACTACATGGCCACGCACCTGGTGACGTTCAAGGCCGACACCGATCTCTACCGCGCCATCGGCGTGCTGCTGGAACATCGTATTTCCAGCGCACCGGTGGTCGATGAGCAGGGCCGGCTGATCGGCCTGCTGGCCGAGGCCGACTGCCTGCGCGGCATCCTGTCCGGGGCCTACTTCGAGCAGACCGGCGGCCTGGTCGGCTCCTGCATGAATCCGCGGGTGGAAACGGTTTCTCCCGACTGCAGTGTGATCGAGGTGGCCGAGCGATTCCTGCATGGCGGGCACCGCCACCTGCCGGTGGTGGAGGAGGGGCGGCTGCTCGGGCAGATCAGCTGTCACGACGTGCTGCTGGCGGTCAAGGAATTCGCCCAGCATGACGCCGGCCAGCCGGTGAGCGAGAGATGAAATGAAGCAGCCCGGAACCGCGACACCGCCACCCACTCTGGGCGAGGGCTGTGTGCGGCGCTATGACCCGCAGGCGCTGAGCGAGGAGGACGGCACCGAATTTCCCGGTGCCGCCGAGCTGTGGCGCCAGTTGCAGGCGCCGCAGGAGCCGCCGGCGGACGACGACGCGCCCGCCTGAGCCTCAGATACGGAAGCTGTCGACCAGGTGCTTGAGGCGGGTGGCCTGCTGCTCCAGGTCGCCACAGGCGCGCAGGGTGGCCTGCAGGTTCTCCACGCCTTCCTGGTTGAGGGTGTTGATCTCGGTGATGTCCATGTTCAGCGAGTCGACCACGGCGGTCTGTTCCTCGGTGGCGGTGGCGACCGACTGGTTCATGCCGTCGATCTCGCCGATGCGCTGGGTCACGCTGCCCAGGCGTTCACCGGCCTGGTTGGCGATCTCCACGCTCTGCTCGCTGTAGCGCTGGCTCTCGGTCATGGTGGACACCGACTCGCGGGCATCCACCTGCAGCTCCTCGATCATCTTCTGGATTTCCTGCGCCGACTCCTGGGTGCGGTGCGCCAGGTTGCGTACCTCGTCGGCCACCACGGCGAAGCCACGGCCTGCCTCGCCGGCCCGGGCGGCCTCGATGGCGGCGTTGAGCGCCAGCAGGTTGGTCTGCTCGGAGATGCTCTTGATCACCTCGAGGATCTGGCCGATGTTCACCGTCTTGCTGTTCAGCGTCTCGATGTTGCGGCAGGAGGCGCTGATCTTCTCCGACAGCTCGTTCATCGCGGCAATGGTCTTCTGCAGCACCTGGCTGCCGTCCTCGGCCAGGTGACGGGCGTCGGAGGCCTGGTGCGAGGCGTCAGCGGCGTTGCGCGCGATCTCCTGGGCAGCGGCGCCCAGTTCGTTGATGGCGGCCGCCACGCTGTTGGTGCGGCTGGCCTGTTCGTCGGAGTTGGCCATCGACGAGTTGGAGGCGTTGACCACCAGCTTGGCCACCTCGTTGAGCTGCTGGGTGGCCGAGGAGACCTCGCGGATCGAGCCGTGGATGCGTTCGACGAACTGGTTGAAGGAGGTCGCCAGCTCGCCGAACTCGTCGCGGCTCTGCACGTTCAGGCGCTTGGTCAGGTCGCCTTCGCCCTGGGCGATGTCGCGCATGGCCTTGCCCATCAGCAGCAGCGGCTGCATCAGCACGCGGATCAGCATGCCCAGCAGGAACATGATGATGACCACGGCGATGATGGTGGCGATGATGGCCGAGGCACGGAACTCGCTGAGGGTGGCGTAGGCCTTGTCCTTGTCGATGGACAGACCGACGTACCAGTCGACCGAGGGCAGGCCCTTGACCGGGGTGAAGGTGAGGATGCGCTCGACGCCATCGAGCTCCGCTTCGGTCACGCCGGCGCTGACGGTCGGCGTGTTCTGCGGGTAGACCTCCTTGAGGCTCTTCATCACCAGATTCTTGTCCGGATGGACCAGGATCTTGCCGTCGGCGCTGAGCAGGAAGGCGTAGCCGATGCCGTCGAAATCCAGCGAGTTGATGATCTGCACCAGGGTGTCCAGGCTGAGGTCGCCCCCGACCACGCCGCTGCTGCCGGCCGGGGTGGCGATGGTGATGATCAGCTTACTGGTGGCGGCATCCACGTAGGGCTCGGTCAGGGTCGAACCGCCGGCGCTCATGGCGTCCTTGTACCAGGGGCGGGTGCGCGGATCGTAGCCTTCCGGCATCTGCTCGTCCGGGCGCATGGTGAAGGATCCGTCGGCCGAGCCCAGGTAGGTGAAGGCGAAGGTCGAGGTCAGCACCTTGCTTTCCAGGGTCTTGACCAGCGAGTCGGGCGTGGTCGAGTCGTCGATCGACTGGGCCACGTTCTCCACCAGCAGGATGCGCCCGGACAACCAGTTCTGGATGTTGCTGGCGGTGATTTGGCCCAGACTCTCCAGCTCATGCTCCAGATCACTGCGAATGGCATTGCGTTGCAGGTAATCGTTGTACAGGGTGAACAGGGAGAAGGCTGCTATCACCACCAGCGAGGCGGCGAGCAGGATCTTGTGGCTGAACTTCAGGTTCTGGGTCATGGTGGCTTGCGTCCGGTAAGGTCTGGCAGCAGTCTTGTAGGTGGCCGTACGACGCTGCGCCGGCCTTATGGGTAACACCATCTATAACGACATAATTGCAGTAAAGCTTTAGCCCGAGGGATGGCAAGATGCCTGTAACCGATACTTTTGTGCTGGGTGCCGATCCGCAGGGGCAGCCCGTGAGCCAGGCCCTGCGCCTGACCAATCGCCACGGCCTGGTAGCCGGTGCCACCGGGACGGGCAAGACGGTGACCCTGCAGCGCCTCGCCGAACTGTTCAGCGATGCCGGGGTGGCCGTCTTCGCCGCCGACATCAAGGGCGACCTCTGTGGCCTGGGCGCCGCCGGCAATCCGCAGGGCAAGGTGGCCGAGCGCATCGCCAGCATGCCCTGGCTGAATCACAGACCCCAGGCCTATCCGGTGACCCTGTGGGACGTGGCCGGCAAGAGCGGGCATCCGCTGCGCACCACCCTGAGCGAGATGGGCCCGTTGCTGCTGAGCAACCTGCTGGAGTTGACCGACAGCCAGCAGGCAGCGCTCTATGCCGCCTTCCAGGTGGCCGACCGCGAGGGCCTGTTGCTGCTCGACCTGAAGGATCTCAAGGCGCTGCTCAATCACCTCAAGGACAATCCCGAGCTGCTCGGCGAGGATCGCGCGCTGTTCGCCGGAGCCTCGTCCCAGGCCCTGCTGCGGCGTCTGGCGACCCTGGAGCAGCAGGGCGCCGAGGCGCTGTTTGGCGAGCCTGCGCTGCAGCTGGAGGATATCCTGCGGCCCGATGCGGATGGCCGCGGGCGTATTCACCTGCTCGATGCCAGCCGCCTGGTGCACGAGGCGCCCAAGGTCTATGCGACCTTCCTGCTGTGGCTGCTGGCCGAGCTGTTCGAGCAGCTGCCCGAGCGTGGCGATGCCGACAAACCGGTACTGGCGCTGTTCTTCGACGAGGCCCACCTGCTCTTTGCCGACACCCCCAAGGCCCTGCAGGAGCGTCTGGAGCAGGTGGTGCGGCTGATCCGCTCCAAGGGCGTGGGGGTCTATTTCGTCACCCAGTCACCCAGCGATCTGCCGGATGAGGTGCTGGCCCAGCTCGGCCTGCGTATCCAGCATGGCCTGCGCGCATTCACCGCCAAGGAGCAGAAGTCCCTGCGCGCGGTGGCCGACGGCTTCCGCCCCAATCCGGCGTTCGACAGCCTGAGCGTGCTCACCGAACTGGGCATCGGCGAGGCACTGGTCGGCACGCTGGAAGAGAAGGGCACGCCGGCCATGGTCCAGCGCGTGGCCATCGCCCCACCACAGTCGCGCATCGGGCCGCTGAACGAGGCGGAGCGGGCGGCGCTGTTGCGCGGCTCGCCCCAGGCCGGCCGCTACGACAAGGCGGTGGACCGCGAGTCGGCCTACGAGATGCTCATGGCGCGCGCGGCCGAGGTGCCTGCGGAGACGGCGCCGGTCGGCAAGGGCGCGGCGCCGGCGGAGCAAGGCGGGCTGGGCGGCATGGCCGGTGAACTGCTCGGCAGCCTGGCCAGCCAGGTGATGAAGACGGCAGTACGCCAGGCGGCCAACCAGATCGGTCGGCAGCTGGTGCGTGGTCTGATGGGCTCCCTGCTGGGTGGCAGCCGGCGCCGCTGAGGCGTCGGGTCACTCGGTCTCGCGGGCCTGTTCGATTTTTTGCAGCTCCTGCTGGAAGGCCTGGTCCAGCAGGCTCTGGCGCTTGCGCCAGGGTTTGCGCTCGGGGTCGGGCTGGGCTGCGTAGGTGATCACCTCGCCGCCATATACTTCCTTGTAACGTTGCGCCTGACGCTCCAGTTCGGCGCGCAGTTCGTCTTTCGTCACGTGTTCACCCTGATGGAATGGCCGAAACGGCCTGCCTCGATAGTCAGTACCGAAGCTTGAAGTAGAAGCGGCGCAATTATAGCGATGGGTTCTTATGTTTCCATCGCTCGCATGGGTTCATTGGACTATCAGGCGGCCGAGTCGCACGGCGATTTCAGTAAGGCTGGCCGATCCGGCAAGTTGTCTTCGCAACTACTGTCTTCGCATGACTTCCTATGCTTAAGGGTGGAGGAGCGTGACATGAAGAAGTGGCAATGCATCATCTGCGGTTTCATCTATGACGAAGCCTTGGGCTGGCCGGACGAGGGCATCGCGCCGGGAACCCGTTGGGAGGACGTTCCGGCGGACTGGCTATGTCCCGACTGCGGCGCCGCCAAGGCCGACTTCGAGATGATCGAGCTGTGAAGCGCCGGGGCGTGACTGCCCCGGCCTGTCCGTCAGGCCAGCAGGCCCAGTTCGCGCAGTTGCCGGACTATCAGGTCGGCAGCCTCTTCGGCACTGTGCTTGAGCGTCTCGATGCGGATCTCCGGCTGCTCCGGCGCCTCGTAGGGCGAGTCGATGCCGGTAAAGTTCTTCAGTTCGCCGCGCCGCGCCTTCTTGTACAACCCCTTGGGATCACGCTTCTCCACTTCCGCCAGCGGCGTGTCGACGAATACTTCGATGAACTCGCCTTCGGCGACCAGATCCCGAGCCAGCTGGCGCTCCGAACGGAACGGCGAGATGAAGGCGGTGACCACTATCAGCCCGGCATCCACCATCAGCTTGGCCACCTCGCCGATACGGCGGATGTTCTCCACCCGATCGGCGGCGGTGAAGCCCAGGTCCTTGTTCAGGCCGTGGCGCACGTTGTCGCCGTCGAGCAGGTAGGTGTGCACGCCCTGGGCGTGGAGGCGGCGCTCCAGCAGGTTGGCGATGGTCGACTTGCCGGCGCCGGACAGGCCGGTCAGCCAGATCACGCAGGGCTTGTGGCCGTTGAGGCGGGTGCGTGCGGCCTTGTCGACTTCCACGGCCTGCCAGTGGATGTTCTGCGAGCGGCGCAGGGCGAAGTGCAGCATGCCGGCACCCACCGTCTGGTGGGTGTAGCGGTCGATGACGATGAAGCTGCCCATGTCGCGGTTTTCCGCATAGGGGTCGAAGGGCGCGGCACGGTCCAGACTCAGGGTGCAGACGCCGATCTCGTTGAGACCGAGGGTCTTGGCCGGCAGCTGGTCGAGGCTGTTGACGTCGACCTGGTACTTGGGCTGACCCAGTGCGCCGCCGATGCTGCTGGCGCCCAGCTTGATCAGGTAAGGGCGGCCCGGCAGCATGGCCTCCTCGCTCATCCAGACCACGGTTGCCTCGAACTGGTCGGCCACCGCCGGCGGCGCATCAGCCGCGGCGATGACGTCGCCGCGGCTGATGTCGATCTCGTCGCTCAGGGTCAGGGTCACCGATTGACCGGTGACGGCCTGCTGCAGATCGCCATTCAGGGTGACGATGCGTTCGACTCGGCTGGTCTTGCCTGAGGGCAGCACGCGGATGGCATCGCCAGGGCGCACGCTGCCGCCGAGGATGCGCCCGGAGAAGCCGCGGAAATCCAGGTTGGGACGGTTGACCCACTGTACCGGCATGCGTAATGGCGCATCTTCGCGGGCCTGTTCCAGCTCCACCGTCTCGAGGAACTGCATCAGGCTCGGGCCCTGGTACCAGGGCGTGTTCGGGCTGGGCTCGGTGATGTTGTCGCCGCGCAGGGCCGACAGCGGAATGCTCTGGATATGCTCGATGCCGAGCCTGCTGGCAAAGGCGCGGTAGTCGGCGTCGATCTGCTCGAACACTTCCTGCGAGTAATCGACCATGTCCAGCTTGTTGATCGCCAGGACCACGCGGCGGATGCCGATCAGCGACACCAGATAGCTGTGCCGGCGGGTCTGGGTCAGCACACCCTTGCGCGCGTCGATCAGGATCACGGCGACGTCGGCGGTGGAGGCGCCGGTGATCATGTTGCGGGTGTACTGCTCGTGGCCGGGAGTGTCGGCGACGATGAACTTGCGCTTCTCGGTGGCGAAGAAACGATAGGCCACGTCGATGGTGATGCCCTGTTCGCGCTCGGCGGACAGGCCGTCCACCAGCAGGGCGAAGTCCAATTCGCCACCCTGGGTGCCGTGCTTCTTCGAGTCGCTCTCCAGGGCGCTGAGCTGGTCTTCCAGCAGCGCCTTGGATTCGTAGAGCAGGCGGCCGATCAGCGTGCTTTTGCCGTCGTCGACACTGCCGCAGGTGATGAAACGCAGCAGGGTCTTGTGCTGGTGTGCTTCGAGGTACTGCTCGATGTCCTCGTCGATGAGCTGGCGGTGGGCGTTCATCAGAAGTATCCCTCGACTTTCTTCTTCTCCATGGAGCCGGCGCTGTCATGGTCGATGACCCGCCCCTGGCGCTCGCTGGTAGTGGATAGCAGCATTTCGCGGATGATCGCCGGCAGGCTGTCGGCCTCGGACTCCACCGCACCGGTCAGCGGGTAGCAGCCCAGGGTGCGGAAGCGCACGCTCTTCAGTTCCGGCTGCTCGCCGGGGCGCAGCGGCATGCGCTCGTCATCGACCATGATCAGTACGCCGTCGCGCTCCACCACCGGGCGCCGGTCGGCGAAGTACAGCGGCACGATCGGGATGTTCTCCAGGTGGATGTACTGCCAGATGTCCAGCTCGGTCCAGTTCGACAGGGGGAAGGCACGAATGCTCTCGCCGGGCAGCTTGCGCGCGTTGTACAGGCGCCACAGCTCGGGGCGTTGGGCCTTGGGCTCCCAGCGGTGCTGGGCGCTGCGGAAGGAGAACACGCGCTCCTTGGCGCGCGATTTTTCCTCGTCGCGGCGTGCGCCGCCGAAAGCCAGGTCGAAGCCATGTTTGTCCAGCGCCTGCTTCAGGCCCTCGGTCTTCCACAGGTCGGTGTGCAGGGCCGAACCATGGGTGAAGGGATTGATGCCGCGGGCCCGGGCATCCTCGTTGTGGTGCACCAGCAGTTCCATGCCCGACTCGCGGGCCATGCGTTCGCGCATCTCGTACATGGCGCGGAACTTCCAGGTGGTGTCCACGTGCAGCAATGGGAAGGGCGGACGCGAGGGAAAGAAGGCCTTGCGCGCCAGGTGCAGCATCACCGCGCTGTCCTTGCCGATGGAGTAGAGCATCACCGGGTTCTCCGCCTCGGAAACCGCTTCGCGGAAGATGTCGATGCTCTCCGCTTCCAGGCGCTCTAGATGAGTCAGTGGCATATCTGTGCCTCAATGAATCTGTACTGCAGGGTCTATGGGATGCAGCTTACCTGCTTCCCGATCACCGACCTACCTATTGGTGACGACAGGGGCTGCGGTCTTGGGCAGTACGCAGGGGCGATCATTGGTTCTTCCTGAACTGTCTGGCGAAGTCCCAGGCCGCCTGGCTAGCGGAGAAATTGCCGCCAAAGAGCTTGCGGTTGCGCCGGCTGTCGCCACCTGGCCAGACATGTTCGCCACCCGGAATCAGGCGCAACTGCACCGGCGCGTTCTGGGGGCAGTTCCAGCTGGTCAGTGCGGAGCCGTCGGGCATCGCTTGTTCGTTGTGGCCGGCCTTGCAGCCATGGGCCTGGGCGAGTATCTGCAGGGTTTCCGGTACCGAGCGGTGTGCCACGCCGGCGATGGCGTTCTCGCCCATGCCGCCCTGGTAGGGGACGTTGCTGTCGGCGCTGCCATGAATGTGCAGCACGGGGATGTCCTGCGCACCTGGGCAGCTGTTCAGTGCCAGGGTGCCGGATACCGGCACGATCGCGGCGATTTCCCGAGGCATCTCGCACGCCAGGCGGTAGGCCATCATGGCGCCGTTGGAGATGCCGGTGGCGTACACCCGCGAGCGGTCCAGTGGGTGGTGTCTGGCAATGTCGGCGAGCATGCTGTGAATGAAGCCGACATCGTCGATGTTGCGCGCTGCCGCCGGCCCGCAGCACTTGCCGGCATTCCAGGTGCGCCGATTCTTCATCAGGCGGGCCCCTGTGCCATTGGGGTAGGCCACCATGAAGCCGTTGGCGCTGGCAATCCGATTCATGCCAGTGGTTCGCTCGGTCTCGTCGGCATTGCCGAGCCCCCCGTGCATCACGATCATCAGTGGCAGCGGGCCCTGCATGGCATTGGCAGGTATGAACAGCTTGTAGCTGCGCATCTCGCCACCGCTATCCAGCGATAGGAGCCGGCCTTCGCTGGCGGCCTGAGCCTGACCCGCCAGCAGGCTCAGGCCGATGGCAAACAGAGTGGCGAGGCGCATGGGTGATCTCCTCAGCGGTCTTCTTCGGCCTGTTGGATCTCGGCCACGTCCAGGGCAGCATCCTCCAGCTCCCGGACGATGCCGAGGTCACTGCGTAGCTCGATCAGCACCGCTTCCATCCACTGGATGTCGGTTTCGATCTTCTGCCGGAATTTGACGATTTCCTTGAGGCTCAGGTTTTCCGCGGGTCGCCCATGGCCGTCGAACAGCAGGCGTACGCTGGCAGCGATTTCGCGATTGCCGCTGAGGTGCGACAGTTCCCGATCCAGGTAGTGGCGTACGCGCCTGGCCTGCACGCGTTTCTGCAGGTCGTCGCGCAGCATCTGCAGATGCGGCGGCAGTTCGGGCAGTTCATCCAGGGAGCTGGGGTTGCTGATGTTGCCCAGGCGGGGACGTGTTGGCATGGTTCGCCTCGTTCAGTGCGAGTAGCCGAACTCCAGCGCCAGGCGCTGGACCTCCGGCCGCAGGGGAGCACCATCCAGGCGCCATGGCAGCGGCGCGCGCAGCGGGGGCTGCTTGGGTGTGTGCGGTTCGAATACCGGATTGCGCAGGAAGTTGGGGTCGTTGCCGAACAGGGCATTGATCGGGCCGACTCTGGAGAACGGCGACAGCTCGGGGTGCAGCATGTCCTCCAGGGCCTCGATGTCATCGCGCAGGCCCAGCCAGCGGCAGATCTTCGCCAGTTCGGTCAGCGGGTCGGCCATGACGTCCTCGCCTCGTACATGCATCTTCTGCCGCGGCGGGATCTTGGACAGCAGCTCCATGATGTTCAGGTTGATGTCGTGCCAGGCGATCTGCGGGTCGACTATGGCTTCGCTACCGCTGTAGTCGATGGAGTTCACCGACAGGGCGTAGTTGCCTTCCTGGATCTGCATGACCGAATTACCCTGGTTGATCGGGTGCCGGGTCAGGTGCATGTAGAACGCATCCGGATAGGCCGCATAGATGCGCTCCAGGTAGACCGGACTGACCACGTGAGCCGGGCTCTTGTCGATGGCCATCAGCGGCGCGACGGCACCGGTGATCTCGCGGAATACCTCCATGCCGCTGCGGTTCTGTCGCGCCGCCACCCAGTGGTTGGCCATCACCACGGCGCTGCTGCTCTGTTCGCCGGCATAGATCTCGGCCACGGCGCGCAGGATGCCGTGGCGCTGGAACTTGATGAAGGCGGTCTTGCCCTTGCCGTCCTGCCACATCTCGATCAGCCGGTCCACGGTGAACAGGTTCAGTTCCGGCAGCCCGTAGGTCTGCGGATGCTGCCCCAGCATGCCTGCGATCAGCGAGGTGTAGGAGCGTGGCAGGGCCAGGATGAACAGCGGCTGAGTCATCAGACCTTGCTCGCGTAGCCTTCGACGAAGGGCACCTCGAAACACTTCTCATGCATGATCGGGCCGTGGCCGAAGTAGCCATCCTCGCCGAACAGCTCGCCGTGGTCGGCGGTGATGATGAACCAGGTGTTCTCCGGTGCCTTTTCCATCAGTTTGCCGATCAGCCCGTCGACGTACTCCACGCAGCGGATCTGCTGCTGGCGCAGCATTTCCATCTGCTCCTGGTCGAAGAACGCCTCGCTGTCCGCGGCATTGTGCTGGGTTTCGCCGCCGAGGCTCTTGAACACCCCGTGCACGCCGGAGATGCGTGGCAGATTCTCGTCCTTGAGCATGTAGGGATAGTGGGTCTCGCCCAGGTTGAGGAAGTAGTAGTGCGGTTCATCCTCGGGGAAGGTCATCTCCTCGACCATGCCGGCGAAGTCGTTGTGGTTGCTCATCAGCTTGTAATCATCGAAGTGCTGATTGATCGCCGTCTGCTGGTTGAGTACCGGCATCGATACCCGCGCCACGGTGCGATAGCCCAGCTGGCCGAGCACTTTGGGCAGCGACAGCTCGGGGATGAAGTCGCGGAACGACACGTCAGCGATGCCGGTGCGTTCCACCCACTGGACGAATTCCTCCTTGTACACCTCGGAGGCGTAGACCTCGCGCGGCGTGCTGTGCGGCAGCATGCCCATGGTGAAGGCGTAGTGCGAGGGGGCGGTCCAGGAGGCGTAGGAGTAGCGCTTCTGCACCTGGCCGACGCGCTCGATGTTCGGCGTGGCAGCGGCCATGCAGGAGTCGTAGCGGCAGCTGTCCATGATGATGAACACGATGTGGTTGATGGGCGCGCTCATGGGGTTGTCCTCTCTGGGGCTGGGGCGGGCAGGGTGTTCTGCGCGGAAGGCTGGGGGAGTGCCGGGATGGAGGAGTGGCAGGGGGGCGAGGTATCCATACCGTACGGGCTCCTTGATGCGAGTCATGTTCCGCGATGCTGGTGCAGGGCTGCATCAACCGTGCCGTAGTCCTGGCGCAGAACAGTTTCCCGATTGCGATTTACCCCCGCCCCCTCCCGAGGAAGGGGGCGGGGGAGCGTCTCTATTGTTCTTATGGTGCGATGTTATTTTGACAAAATAATTTTGTGTCACATCTTGTGCATGTAATTTTGACACTATTGGATGGCTGGTGGTAAATAGCCAGCAGTAAAGTTTTTGCTTCGTTGTGGTGCGCTTCGCACTGTACCGGTTCAGATGAGCGGTAATTCATAAAAATAAAATACCTGTACCTGCCCTGATTCATCATTCCTCTGCCATGCCCTGCTACTCGAGTGGCGGGTGTCGGTGTCTGGGTGGGTTTGCAACGGATTGCGGTGGGGACGGTCGAGCTTTCAATGCGTGTTCTCGGGCTTTGCCCGCTTCTTGCATTCGAGCCTCAACAGTTCAGTAGTCGCTGCTAGCTAATTGGTCCTCGATCGTGAGCGGAGCTTCCGTCGCGCGGGGTTTCTTGGCCTCAGAAAGAGCTACGAATCATGCATGGCGCCGGTCTCCTCAAGCTGCTGCTGTCACCCGTCGGCCTTGGCCACCCCGCACTGGCGATAGCCGCGTCCCGTGCCGGCGGGGTCGGCGTGCTGGACCTGGAGCTGAGTCGTGATCCGCGGGTCGAGCAGTTGGCGCTGCTGGCCCGCCATGCCGGTGCGCGTGGCTTTGGCGTGCGTCTGGGGGGCTTCGATGAGGAGCTGGCCGGGCGGCTCGTCGGATTGTTCGGCAAGGGGCTGAGGTTACTGATCCTCGGTCGCGAGCAGTGGGGCGAGTGGCAGGAGTGGCTGGCCGAGCACCGTGATGCAGCAACCCTGCTGCTCGAACTGAGTGACAACGATCCCTTGGAGCCCGGCATCGCGGCCGGCCTGGACGGACTGCTGCTCAAGGGGCACGAGGCCGCCGGCTTCGTCGGCGAGAGCAGCGCCTTCATCCTCGCCCAGCACTGGCGCGCGACCTGTGGCCTGCCACTCTACCTGCGCGGCGGTGTCACCCCGCATACCGCTGCCGCCGCGGCACTGGCCGGTTTTGCCGGCATCGCACTGGACAGCCAGGTGCTGTTGTTGCAGGAGTCGCCGCTGGCGGCCGAGCTGCAGCCACACCTGCGTAGCCTCTCCGGCAGCGAAACGGTAGCCGCCGGCAACGGCGAGTTGGGCCGCTACTGCCGCATTCTCTCGCGTCCCGGCTTCGCCAAGGCCAAGGCCTTCATCGCCGCTGCCGAATCCCTGACACCCGAGCAGATGCGCGAGCGCCTGCTGGCCGAGGTGGAGTGGCGCAATCCGCCTGCCGGCCTGCTGCCGTTGGGGCAGGACGTGGCCTTCGCCGCCGCCTGGCAGAAGCAGTACGGCAGTGTCGCCCAGCTGTTCCAGGCCATCGATGCGGCCGTGCAGCACAACCCGCAGCTCGCCCTGAGCGCCCGTGCCCTGCGTGCCGAGCGCGCGCCCCTGGCCGAGGCCCTGGGCCTGGGCCTGCCGCTGGTGCAGGGGCCGATGAGCCGGGTCTCGGACAAGGCCGAATTCGCCGCCGCGGTGGCCGCAGCTGGGGCGCTGCCAATGCTGGCCCTGGCGTTGCTCAAGGGCAAGCCGCTGGCTGGCCTGTTGGAAAAGACCGCCGAGCTGCTGGCCGGCCGTCCCTGGGGTATCGGCCTGCTCGGCTTCGCCCCGCAGACCCTGCTGGACGAGCAGATCGCCGCGGCCAAGCCGCACCAGCCCAGCTACGCCATCATCGCCGGCGGCCGTCCGGATCAGGCGGTGCGTCTGGAGCAGTCGGGCATCCCGTCCTTCCTGCATGTGCCTTCGTCCAACCTGATCCCGATGTTCCTCAAGGAAGGCGCACGGCGCTTCATCTTCGAGGGCCGCGAGTGCGGCGGTCACGTCGGCCCGCTGAGCAGCTTCGTGCTGTGGAGCAGCATGATCGACCGTCTGCTGGAGGAGATCGCCCTGGGCGTGCCGGCGCACGAGATCCAGGTGCTGTTTGCCGGCGGCATCCATGACGCGCGCTCCTCGGCCATGGTCCAGGCCATGGCCGCGCCGCTGCTGGCCAAGGGCGTCAAGGTCGGCCTGCTGATGGGCAGTGCCTACCTGTTCACCCGCGAGATCGTCGAGGCCGGCGCCATCGTCGAGGGCTTCCAGCAGCAGGCCATCGAGTGCGCCCGCACGGTCAACCTGGAGTCCGGCACCGGCCATGCCAGCCGCTGCGCCTACACACCCTTTGCCGCCGCCTTCTTCGCCCGGCGCAACGAGCTGAAGCAGCAGGCGGTGCCGGCCGACGAGGCCCGCGAGCAGCTCGACGACCTGATCCTCGGTCGCCTGCGTCTGGCCTCCAAGGGCAGCATGCGAGTGGGCGAGGAGGGCACGCTCAAGGAGTTCTCCGCCGCCGAGCAGGTGACCGACGGCATGTACATGATCGGCCAGGTCGCCACCCTGCGTGACGCCATCACCGACGTCGCCAGCCTGCACCGCAGTGTCACCGAGGATTCCCTGGCCCTGCTGGAGGACTACCAGCAGGCCCAGCTCGAAACGGCTGTCGAGCCCGGCGAGCCGGCCGACATCGCCATTATCGGCATGGGCTCGATCCTGCCCGGCGCCAGCACCACCCGCGAGTACTGGCAGAACATCCTGGCCAAGGTCGATGCCATCACCGAGATCCCCTCGCACCGCTGGGACTGGCGCCTGTACTTCGACGAAAACCGCAGCGCGCCGGACAAGATCTACTCGCGCTGGGGCGGTTTCCTCGACGATCTGGTGTTCGACCCGACCCGCTACGGCATGCCGCCCAAGTCCATCGAGTCGGTCGACCCGATGCAGCTGATGGCCCTCGACATCGCCCGCCAGACCCTTGCCGACGCCGGCTACGAACAGCGCGGCTTCAACCGCGAGAAGGCCTCGGTGATCATCGGTGCCAGCGGTGGCGCCGGCGACGTCGGCATGCAGTACGGCCTGCGCTCCGAGCTGCCGCGCTTCAAGGGCGACCTGCCGGGCGAGATCGCCGGGCGCCTGCCGCAATGGACCGAGGACACCTTCGCCGGCATCCTGATCAACGTGATGGCCGGGCGCATCGCCAACCGCCTGGACTTCGGCGGCGTCAACTTCGCCACCGACGCGGCCTGTGCCTCGTCGCTGGCCGCCATCTACCAGGGCATCAACGAGCTGCTCTCCGGGCGCAGCGACCTGGTCATCGCCGGTGGCGTGGACACCGTTCAGGGCCCGTTCGGCTACCTGTGTTTCAGCAAGACCCAGGCCCTGTCGCCGCGCGGCCGTTGCCGCACCTTCGACGAATCGGCCGACGGTATCGTGATTTCCGAAGGCATCGCCATGCTGGCGCTGAAGCGCCTGAGCGATGCCGAGCGTGATGGCGACCGTGTCTACGCGGTGATCAAGGGCATGGCCGGCAGCAGCGATGGCAAGGCCAAGGGCTTGACCGCGCCGTTGCCCGCCGGCCAGCTGCGCGCCATGCGCCGTGCCTACCAGCAGGCCGGTTTCGGTCCGGACAGCGTCGGCCTGTTCGAGGCCCATGGCACCGGCACCGTGGCCGGCGACACCGCCGAACTGGACAGCACCACTTCGCTGTTGCGCGAGGCCGGCAGCCGCCCGGCCCAGGCGGTGGTCGGCTCGGTGAAGACCATGATCGGCCACACCAAGGCCACCGCCGGTGTGGCCGGGATGATCAAGGCGGCCCTGGCCCTGCACCACAAGGTGCTGCCGCCGCACCTGGGCGTGCAGTCGCCCAATCCAGTGCTGAAGAAGGACGACAGCCCGCTCTGCGTGCTCGACGAGGCGCAGCCCTGGCTGGCTCGCACCGACCTGCCGCGGCGCGCCGCGGTCAGTGCCTTCGGCTTCGGCGGCACCAACTTCCACGCGGTGCTCGAGGAGTATGCCGGCGAATATCGCCCCTGGCTGACCCAGGGCGTCAGCGACGCCTGGAGCGCCGAGCTGCTGCTGTGGCGCGGTGGCAGCCGCGAGCAGCTGCAGTCCCAGGTGGCCCAGTTGCAGGCGCAGCTGGCGGCGCCGGGCAAGGTGGTGCTGCGCGATATCGCCTGTTATCTGAGCGACAACCTCGGCCAGGGGGAGCACAGCCTGGCGCTGGTGGTCGGTAGCCTCGACGAACTGGCCGACAAGCTGGCCAAGGCCCAGCAGCGCCTGGCCGGCGAGGCGCAGATAGACCCGGCCATCGTGCTCGGCGACAGCCGTGTCGAACCGGGCCAGGTAGCCCTGCTGTTCCCCGGCCAGGGCTCGCAGAGTATCAACATGCTGCGCGAACTGGCCGTGCTGTTCCCGGTGGTTGCCGACACCCTGGCCGAGGCCGACAGTCTGCTGGCCGCCGGCACCGAGCGTTTTGTCAAGAAGCCGCTGAGCCAGTTCATCCATCCTCGGGCCTGCTACGACGAAGCCTCGCGCCAGGCGGCGACTGCCGCGCTGACCAGCACCGACGTGGCTCAGCCGGCCCTCGGCGCGGTGGAGGCGGGTCTGCTGCGTCTGCTGCGCGAGTTGGGTATCGACGGCGATATGCTCGCCGGCCACAGCTACGGCGAGTTCGTTGCCCTGTTTGCGGCCGGGCAGATCGACTTCGCCGGCCTGATGAACCTGTCCGAGGCCCGCGGCCGCTTCATCGTCGAGGCCGCCGCCAGTGCCGGCAGCGAGCTGGGCAGCATGGCCATGGTGCAGGCGCCGCGCGAGCAGGTGGAGCAGGCCATCGCCGCCATCCCGCAGTTGCTGGTGGCCAACCACAACGCGCCGGAGCAGAGCATCATCAGCGGCTCCACGGCCGGCATCGCCCGCGCCCTGGAGGTGCTGCAGCAGGCCGGTATCAACGCCAGCCCGATCCCGGTGGCCGCGGCCTTCCATTCGCCCTTCGTCGCCCCGGCCCAGGGCCTGCTGGCCGCCGCCATCGCCGCCACGCCCTGGCAGGCCGGGCGCTTGCCGGTCTACTCCAACGCCAGTGCCGCCCTGCATGCCGCCGAGCCGGCACGGGTCAAGCAGGCCATGGCCGAGCACCTGGTCAAGCCGGTGGAGTTCGTCGCCCAGATCGAGGCCATGCATGCAGCCGGTGCCCGGGTATTCATCGAGGTCGGGCCCAAGGCCGTGCTCAGCCGCCTGGTCGGCCGCATCCTCGACGGCAAGCCGCACCAGGCGGTGGCCCTGGACGAGCGCGGTGGCGGTCTCGCCAGCCTGCTGCTGGCCCTGGCGCGTCTGCATTGCCTAGGTGTGGCCTTCCAGCCCCGGCGCCTGTTCGCCGGGCGCGCCTGTCAGCCCAGTGCCAACGGCCGTCTCGACGGGTTGTGGCGCGACGCCAGCCTGCCCAAGCAGGCCTGGCTGCTCAATGGCAGCGGCGCCCGCCGCGCCAGCGAGGCGCCGCGGCAGATCGGCGTGCTGCAGGGCGAGGTACTGCAGCACGCCGAACCCAAGATCGAAGCGCACCCGGTAGTGGTGCCGCTCAACCGCAATCCCGCAACCCTGCCGCACAGCGCAGAGCGACACAAGGAGAGGCTGGTCATGTCCGAACCCACGGCAATCCAAGGTGACGAGATGTCATCGGTGATGGCGGAATACTTCGCCACCATGCGCCAGTTCCTGGAAACCCAGGAGCGCGTGCTCAACGCCTTCATGGCCGGCGGCGCCATGCCGACGGCGCTTCCGCGCAGCATTCCTGCCGCCGTGCCGGCGCCGCGTCGCCCGGTGGCTGCCGCGCCGGCCGCGCGCATGGCTCCGGCTCCAGCTGCTGTAGCCGTTGCGCCGCCGGTTCCGGTCGCCGCTGCACCCGCCACACCTGCACCCGTGGCCGCCGCTGTGCCAGTTTCCGCTCCGGCCACCGCCACGCCGCCGGCGACCCAGGCCGAGAAGCCGAAGCTCAAGGACCTGCTGCTGTCCATCGTCGAGGAGCGCACCGGCTACCCGAGCGACATGGTCGGCCTGGAGCAGAACCTGGAAGCCGACCTCGGCATCGACTCGATCAAGCGCGTGGAAATCGTCGGCGCCCTGCTGCAGACCCTGCCGCCGGCCTACGGCAGTGCCCTGGGCGAGGCGCGCAGCCAGCTCAACACGCGAGCGACCCTGGCGGACATGCTGAAGATGCTCGAAGGGCTGGACGTCGGCGAGGTAGCCGTCCCTTTTGAGTCGGCCGAGGCGAGCCAGAAGACTGTGCCGGTAGCGGCCAGCCACTCGCCTCGGCATATCGTGGCACCCGAGGAGGAGGCCATCCCCGAGCAGGCCCTGCGCCAGTTCGAGCCGGGCTACTTCATTCTCACCGCCGACGACCATGGCCTGGCCCTGCGCCTGCAGGAGTGGCTGGAGCAGCGCGGCTGTACGGTGTCCCTGCTGAGCCCCGGTCTGCTGGCCGACGAGGCGGCGCTCAATGCCTGGTGCCGCGAAACGGCGGCCAATCCCGACAAGCAGGTCGCCGGGGTCATCCACCTGGCCGCCCTGGGCGCGCAGGCCCTGCCGGTGGATGCCGGACTGCAGGACTGGCAGCGCGAACTGCTGGTCAACGAGAAGTCGCTGTACCTGATCCTCCACTCGCTTGCCGCGCAGCTGCGCAGTGATGCCCACGTGGTCGCGCTCAGCGCCCTGGGCGGCCTGTTCGCTCGCGGCATTGATGAACAGCGCCAGGCCCTGAGCCTGCAGGGCGGTGGCAGCGGCCTGATCAAGTCGATTCGCGAGGAGCGACCGGCCCTGCGTACCCGTGCCATCGACCTGGATCCGGCGCTGAGCGATGCCGAGCAGTTGGCCATCATCACCGCCGAGCTTCAGCTGGTTGGCGGGCGCCAGGAGGTCGGCTATCCGGCCGGCCGGCGCACGGTGTTCCGCACCCAGGTCGACGAGGTCACCGCCGAGGACCTGTTGCCGCCGCTGGAGAATGCCGTGGTGCTGGCCACCGGTGGCGCCCGCGGCATCACCGCCGAGGTGCTGCGCGAGATCGCCCGCCCCGGCAATGTGCTGGTGCTGACCGGGCGCAGCCCGTTGCAGGAAGAGAGCGCCGACACCGCCGCGCTGCAGGGCGAGCAGCAGCTGCGCCAGCACTTCATCGGCGAGGTGCGCGCCGGCCGCCTCAAGCTGACCCCGGCCGAGATGCAGAAACGCATCGCCGCGCTGCTCGGCCTGCGCGAGATGCACAGCAATATCGCCGACCTGCGCGCCCGCGGCGCGACGGTCGAGTACCTGGCGGTGGATGCCACCGACGAGGCGGCGCTGGTCGCCGCCATCGACGGCATTCGTCAGCGCCATGGCAAGCTCAGCGGCGTGGTGCACGGCGCCGGGGTGATCGAAGACAAGCTGCTGGAAGACAAGACTCCCGATAGCTGGATGCGCGTGGTCGGCACCAAGGTGCTGGGCATGCTCCTGCTGCAGAAGCTGGTGCGCGTCGAGGAGCTGCAGTTCTTCTGCGTGTTCAGCTCGGTGGCCGGGCGCTACGGCAACAGCGGCCAGCTCGACTACGCCACCGCCAATGAGCTGATGAGCCGCCTGTGCTGCCAGCTGCAGCGACTGTGGGGCAACCAGGTCAAGCTGCTGTCGCTGAACTGGGGCCCCTGGGGGCCGACCCTGTTCGGCGCCGGCATGGTCACTGCCGAGACCGAGAAGAAATTTGCCGACAAGGGCGTGGCCCTGGTCGGTGCCGCTCAAGGCCGGCGCCTGTTCGACGAGACCTTGCGTCTGAAGGCCGGACACGCGGTGGAAGTGGTGGCCGGCGACGGTCCCTGGGAGCGCCACGAGGCGGAGGTCGGCCGCTGCCAGGAAGATGCCGGCGACGCTCCGCAGACCGCTCGCCAGCCGCTGCTGACCCAGTGCCGCATCGAAGATGGCGAGAAGGGCACCCAAGTACTGCACTTCAATCTGGACGCCAGCCACGGCTACCTGCAGGAACACTGCATCGACGGCATCCCGGTGCTTCCCGCCGCCGTGGCCCTGGAGATCATCGCCGAGGCCGCCACCCTGATGTGGCCAGGCTGGATAGTTGCCGAAGTGGCCGAGCTGCGCCTGCTCAAGGGCGTGCAGCTGAGCGAGCCGACCCAGGCCCTGTCGGTGCTGATCAACCCGCCGACCTACGCCAGCAGCGAAGGCTTCGACGCCAGCATCAGCATCCGTTCCGGCAACGGCAAGCAGCAGCGCATGCACTACCGCGCCGCAGTGAAGATGGCCCAGCAGCTGCCCGAGGCGCCGCGCCACACGATCGGCGAGTACCGCGAGCGCGAGTTGCCGGTGGCCAAGGCCTACCAGGAGTGGCTGTTCCACGGCCCGCGCTTCCAGGTCATCCGTGGCATCAGTGGCCTGTCCAGCCAGGGTGCGGCGGCGCTGATGTGTCCCAGCTCGCCGCAGCAGTGGCTGGCCGGCGGCCGTGCCGAGCAACAGTGGATCATCGACCCGGCGGTGCTCGACGCCGCGCCGCAGATGGCCCTGCTCTGGGCCCGCACCTTCCACGACGGTTCGGCGCTGCCGGCGCAGTTCGGCCGGGTGATCCGCTACGTCGAGCAGCTGCCCGAGCGTTTCCACATGGACTTCCAGTGCCTGCCCGGCGAGGCGCAGCAAGTGCGCGCCAACGTGTTCTTCAGCGACGACGAGGGCCGCCTGCTGCTGCTGATCGAAGACCTGCAGTGCATAGTCGATGCGCGCCTCAATCGCCTGGGCGGCACCCACCTGCGCAAGGAAACCGAGTGATGAGCAACGCGCCTATCGCCATCATCGGCATGGCCTGCATCTTCCCGCAGGCCCCGGACCTGGCAGGCTTCTGGCGTAACATCCTGGCCGGCACCGACGCCGTCGGCGAACCGCAGGACGAGTGGGAGGCGCAGCGCTACCTGGACTCGGGGCGCATCAACACCCAGCACGGCGGCTACCTGAACGACCTGTACCGCTTCGATCCGCGCGAGTTCGGCATCATGCCCAACTCGGTGGACGGCGGTGAGCCAGACCAGTTCCTCGCCCTCAAGGTGGCCTTCGATGCCCTGCAGGATGCCGGCTACGCGGGCGACGGCGTCGACCATCGCGACACCGGCATCATCCTCGGCCACAGCACTTACCTGCACCGCGGCCAGGTCAGCCATATCCAGAACCACATCGTCCTCGATCAGACCCTGGAGCTGCTCAAGGCCGCCCAGCCGAGCCTGAGCGCGGACGACCTGGCGCGCCTGCACACGGCGCTGCAGAAGCAGCTGCCGCCATCCAATACCGACATCGCCCCGGGCCTGGTGCCCAACGTGATGACTGGGCGCATTGCCAACCGCCTCAACCTGCGGGGCCCCAACTACATAGTCGACGCCGCCTGTTCGTCCTCGCTGCTGGCGGTCAACGCCGCCATGGACGAGCTGCGCAGCGGGCGCAGCCGCCTGATGATCGCCGGCGGGGTCAACGCCTCGCTGCCGGCCGAGGTCTCAGTGATCTTCACCCAGCTCGGCGCCCTCAGCGGGCGTGGCAAGGTGCGCCCATTCGAGCAGGGCAGCGATGGCACCCTGCTCGGCGAAGGTCTGGGCATGGTGGTGCTCAAGCGTGTGGATGATGCCCTGGCCGACGGCGACCGCATCTACGCCGTGCTGCGCGGCATCGGCCAGGCCAGCGATGGTCGTGGCACCGGCCTGCTGGCGCCGAGCGAGGAGGGCGAGGCCCTGTCGATCCGCCGCGCCTATGAGAGCAGTGGCGTCGATCCGGCCAGCATCTCCCTGGTCGAGGCCCACGGCACCGGCATTCCGCTCGGCGACAAGACCGAGATCGCCGCCCTGCGCAGCGTGCTCGGCGAGCGCCAGGGCCTGCTCGGCAGCGTGGCCATCGGCTCGGTGAAGTCGATGATCAGCCACTGCATTCCCGCTGCCGGCATCGCCGGCCTGATCAAGACCAGCCTGGCCCTGCACCACAAGGTGCTGCCGCCGACCCTGTGTGGCACGGTCAACCCGGCCTTGGGCATCGGCGCCACCCCTTTGTATGTCAACACCGCCAGCAAGCCGTGGATCGCCAAGCCGCACAGCCCGCGCCGCGCCGGGATCAACTCGTTCGGCTTCGGCGGCATCAATACCCATGCGGTGCTGGAGGAGGCGCCGGCCGCCGCCCAGCGTCCGCTGAGTTTCGCCCGCCGCGAGTGCGAGCTGTGCGTGTTCGCCGCAGCCAGCGAGGCTGCATTGCTGGCCCAGCTGCAGCAGGTACAGGCTTATATAGACAACAACCCCGGCGTGGCGCTGCTGGACCTGGCCGCCACCCTGGCCGCCCGCGACTGCGCCGACCAGCCGGTGCGCTTGGCCGTGCTGGCCGGTGATGTGGCCGAGCTGGCGAAGAAGCTGCAGCAGGCGGCGAAGAAGATCGCCGAGGCCAAGAGCCCGCGCTGGATGACCCGCACCGGGCTGGTGTTCAGCAACCAGCCGCTGCAGGGCAAGCTGGCTTTCCTGTTCCCCGGCGAAGGCTCGCAGTACCTGAACATGCTGGCCGACCTGGCCCAGCAGTTCCCGGAAGTGCGCGAGTGGTTCGACTTCTGGCAGGGCCTGTATGACGAACAGCCCGGCTCGACCCGTACCGACATCCTGTTCCCACCGGCCAGCGAGCTGGATGACGAACTGCGCCAGCGCCTGGAGGCGCGCCTGTTCGACATGGACGTGGGCTCCGAGGCGGTGTTCGTCGCCAGCCAGGCCCTGTTCAGCCTGCTCGGTGCCCTGGGCGTGGAGCCGGACGCCATGCTCGGCCACAGCACCGGCGAGTCCTCGGCCCTGGCCGCCAGCGGTGCCATCGCCTTCACCAACAGAGAGCAGTTGGCCGACTTTATCCGCGAGCTGAACAAGGTCTACCGCGGCGTGCTGGATGGCGGTGGCATCGCCACCGGCGCGCTGCTCACCGTTGGCGCGCTCAAGCGCGAAGTGGTGGACCGGCACATTGCCGCCTGCGCCGAGACGGTTTCGGTGGCCATGGATAACTGCCAGAACCAGCTGGTGCTGTTCGCAGGACGCGCCACCATCGAGGGGCTGCTCAAGAGCCTGAGCGAGGAGGGCGGCATCTGCTCGATCCTGCCGTTCGACCGCGCCTACCACACACCGCTGTTCGCCGCGGTGACCACGGCCTTCCACCGCTACTACCAGGACGTCGGCTTGCAGGCGCCGAAGACCGCGCTGTATTCCTGCGCCAGCGCCGGCCTGTTTCCGGCGGACTCTTCCGCAGTCTGCGAGCTGGCCGCAGCGCAGTGGTCGAACACCGTGCGCTTCCGCGAAACCATCGCCAACATGCACCGTGATGGCGTGCGCTACTTCGTCGAGATCGGCCCGTCGGGCAACCTGACCGGCTTCGTCAACGACATCCTCGGCGGCGAGGAGTACATGGCCATCGCCTCCAATGCGCGCAAGCGCAGCGGCGTGGAGCAGCTGTTCAACCTGCTCGGCAGCCTGTTCGTCAACGGCAAGGCGGTGGACCTCGGCAAGCTCTACCGCGGCATCGCCTGCCGTGTGCTCGACCTCGACCAGCCGTTGCCACAACCCAAGCGCGGCATGCTGGTGAAGAACACCATGCCGGTGGTGCATGTGAATGAGTCGCTCGGCGAGCTGCTGCGCGAACTGTTCCAGCCGGTCGCGGCCGTGCCTGCGCAGCCGCTGGCAGCCAGCCCGACGGCGCCGCTGCTGGTGGATATCCAGCGCCAGGGCGAGCGGCTCAGCGCCCAGTGCCCGCTGTGGTCCACCGACCGCTTCCTCGCCGACCACGTGCTGTCCGGCCCCAGTTCCTACCATCAGCCCGAGCTGCAGGGCCTGGCCTGCGTGGCGATGATGGCCAGCCTGGAAATCATGGCCGAGGCCTGCGCGCTGCTGGCCGACAGCGTGGCAATCAACCTGATCGAGAACGTCCGTGCCTTCGACTGGGTGGCCCTGGATCGTGGTGAACTGACCCTGCAGGTACAGGCCGAGCGCGTCGCCGACAACCACTACCGGGCCGAGCTGCACAATGCCGGCAGCCTGGTGATGAGCGCCGAATTCCGCTTCGCCGCGCCGCTCACCGGCACGCCGCTGGCCGAGCTGCAGGGCGGCATCGGCTACCGCTGGCCGGACCACGAGCTGTACAGCACCGGCATGTTCCACGGCCCGCTGTTCCAGAGTATCGCCGGCATTCATGCCTGGGCGGAGGAGGGCATCGATGCCCAGCTCGCCAACTGCTCAGTGCATGGTTTCGTACATGACGGCGAGCCCTGCGCCCTTGTGCTCAATCCGGTGCTGCTGGACGCCCTCGGCCAGCTGGCCGCCTATTGGCTGGCGCAGCAGGTCGGCACCGACTTCAACAGCTTCCCCTCGCATATCGCCCGCATCGAGCTGCACGCGCCGGCTCCGGCCGACCTGTCTGGCGCCTGGCTGCGCGGCCGCCAGCTCCCGGTCGATGCGGCCAACGCCGGCCTGGATGCGCCGCGCACCTGGACTTTCGACTGCCTGCACCAAGGCCGCTTGCTGCTGCATGCCAGCGGTTTCGCCAACCTGTTCTTCCCGGTGCCCAACGCCTTCTACCAGCTACGCCGCGAGCCGATGAACGGCTGGCTCGGCGCGCCGCTGGCCAGCGCCTTGCCGGAGGTCCTGCTGTGGCAGCTGGAACAGCTGCCCGAGGACTTCTGCAAGCAGTCGGCGGCGATCTTCCTGCGCATCCTCGCCCACGCCGTGCTGGCCGCGGAGGAGCGCGAGGAGTGGGAAGCCGTACGCCAGACTCGCCGCGCCCGCGAGTGGCTGCACGGGCGCCTGTGCCTGAAGGAGGCGACCCGCTACTTCATCTACCAGCAGTGCGGCGAGCTGCTCTGCCCGGCGGACGTGAGCGTGCAGCACGACGCGCTGGGCGCGCCCTTCGTCGACGGCTGGTGGAACGGCCACTGGCTGGCCGCGCCGGCCGTATCGCTGAGCCACGACCGCGACGGCTGCCTGGCGGCCCTAGTGCCGGCTGGCGCCGTGGGCGTGGATGCCGAGCGCCTGGACCGCCTGCAGCGCCCCGAGCTGGTGGCCGGCTCCTTCACCGCCCATGAGCAGCAGGTGCTGACCGCAGTCGATCCGGCCTGGCGCGATGAGCTGACCCTGCGCACCTGGTGCGCCAAGGAGGCCGCTGCCAAGTACCTGGGCTGCGGCCTGCGCGGCGCGCCGCAGGATTTCGAGGTGCAGTTCGCCGAGACCGGCGAGCTGGCCGAAGTGAGTTTCGCCGGAGACGCCAGCTTGGCGCCGGCGCGCGTGAGTGTGGTCTTCGAGATACATGGCGATCGGCTGATCGCCCTGGCCGGGGCCGAATTGGAAGTAGCGGAATACGGAGTGGCCAATGGCTGAGAGCAAGAGCGCAATCGAGCAGACCCTGATCCATATCGTCGCCGACCTGACCCAGGACTGGGGCATCGAGCTGGACGAACCGCTGAGCGCCGAGACCCGGCTGGTGGCGGACATGGAGTTCGCCTCGGTCGACATCATCCAGCTGATCGTCGCCATCGAAGAGCACTACAACCGCCCGAAGATGGGCTTCCAGGATCTGCTGATGAACGACGGCAGTTACGTCGACGATCTCTCCATCGGGCAGCTGATCGATTTCGTCCACGAAAAACTCACAGGAGTGTCGGCATGACCACTCGTACCCTCTTCATCGGCATGGATGGCTGCACCTTCACCATCCTCGACGACCTCTGCGTGGAAAAGGACGGCCAGCCGGCCGTGATGCCCTTCCTCGGTGGCCTCATGGCCCGCGGTACCCGCGCCAAGCTGCGCTCGACGCCCAACCCGCTGACCCCGCCGGCCTGGGTCTCGCTGATGACCGGGCGCACCCCGGGCAACCACGGCCTGCTGGATTTCATCCGCGCCGAGGAGCGCGGCGAGGACGTGTTCTTCACCCTCTACGACTCGCGCGACAACCTGGCCGAGACCATCTGGTCGATCGCCAGCCGCCAGCAGCGCCGCGTCGCGGTGCTCAACCTGCCGTTCACCGCGCCGCCGCCCAAGGACCTCAACGGCTTCATGGTGCCGGGCTTCATCCCCTGGCGGCACCTGCGCCGCAACACCGTGCCGGCGGACTTCTACGACCGCCTCAAGCAGGACCTGCCGGGCTTCGATCCGAAGGAGCTGGCCTGGGACTTCGAGCAGGAGAAGCAGGCGGTCGACGACCTCACCGACGAGGACCGCGAGAACTGGGTGCGCTACCACCTGCCGCGCGAGAAGCAGTGGTTCGAGATCGCCAAATACCTGCTCAAGGAGGAAGCGCCGGAGCTGATGGCGGTGATGTTCGACGGTGTCGACAAGCTGCAGCACCAGGCCTGGCTGTTCCTCGACCCGGCTCTGCAGCACGACGGCGTCAGCGACTACCACAAGCGCATGCGCAAGCTGTGCCTGGACTACTTCCGCCAGCTCGATGGCTTCATCGAGGAACTGGTGACCATGGCCGGCCCGGATGTGCAGGTGTTCATGGCCTCCGACCACGGCTTCACTGCCACCACCGAAGTGGTGCGGATCAACGCCTGGCTGTTCGAGAAAGGCTACCTGCACTGGAAGGAAGTGCTCGATCCGGACTCCGAGGCTGCCAAGCGTCGCGAGGAAAGCATGTTCGCCAACCTCGACTGGAGCAAGACCACCGCCTACTGCCGTACGCCGTCGAGCAACGGCATCAACATCCGCGTGGCGCGCAATCCGGGCGAGACCGGGATCAAGCCGGAAGACTACGAGGCCTTCCGCGAGCAGCTGATCCTCGATATCAAGGCGCTCAAGGACCCGCTGACCGGCGAGAGCATCGTCGCCGAGATTCACCTGCGCGAGGAAGTCTTTGCCGGCCCGGCGATGATGGACGCGCCGGACCTGTTGCTGGTACTGCGCGACTTCGGCTTCGTCTCGATCAAGAACAAGCTGCCGATCGTCGAGCCGCGTGAAGAACCGGCCGGTACCCACCACCCGGATGGCATCTTCATCGCCTGCGGCCCCGGCATCCGCAAGGGTGTGCAGATCGAGCGTCGGCACATCTGCGACGTCGGCGCGACGCTGCTCTACAGCCAGGGCCTGGAAGTACCCGGCGACTTCGAGGGCAAGGTGGCCAACGACATGTTCATCAAGCCCTGGCTGAACCAGAACCCGATCCGCATCGGCGAGGCCACCCGCGGCGTGAACAGGGACGCCAACGCCGAAGGCATGGCCGACGACGAGAAGGACAAGCTGATGGCGCAGCTGCAGATGCTCGGCTACATGGAGTAACGCACCATGGCGATGGCCGAGGTCAACGGAGTCCGGCTGCACTACCAGCAGTTGGCGTGCGAACGCACGGAAGGTGAGGTCGAGGACGTGGTGCTGATCCACGGCCTGGCCGCCAACCTGGCGTTCTGGTACCTGCAGGTCGGCCACGCCCTGGCCAGGCACTACCGGGTAACCATGTACGACCTGCGCGGCCATGGCCGCTCGAGCATGCCCGCACAGGGCTACACCCCGGCCGAACAAGCCGAGGATCTGCGCCAGCTGCTCGATCACCTGGGCATCGGTCGGGCGCATTTCATCGCCCACAGTTTCGGCGGCACCATCGCGCTGAACCTGGCCTGCGCCCAGCCGCAGCGCTTTCGCAGCCTGACCATCGCTGACACCCACATCGCCGCCATTCGCAACGTGGGCGCCGACTGGCGCTACGCCGACCATATCCAGCGCATCCTCGATGAGCACAATATTCCGCTGAATACCCGCGAGCCCTACTTCGGCTATCGCCTGCTCAAGGAGGCGGCGACCCTGCAGCTCAACCAGCGCGAGTTGCCGGAAGCCCTGCGCGAGCTGATCAACCCGCTGATGGGCGCCTCCGGCAAGCGTACCGCCGACCAGTGGGTGAAGCTGCTGGAAACCACCTCAGCGCAGGAGCAGCTGATGGGCGACGATGGCCTGGATGTCGAACGCCTGCGCGGGCTGGACTTCCCCATTCTGGCCATCTATGGCGAGCGCTCGCAGGCGGTGACCACCGGCGAGCTGCTGCTGAGTGTGTGGCCGCGCGCCGACTTCCGCCAGGTGCGCGGCGCCGGACACTTCTTCCCGGCCTCAAGGCCGCAGAAACTGATCCGCTCCTTCGAATTCTTCCTGCGCAGTGTCAGTAGCCAGCGCCAGGGCCGCGCCGAGGATGGCGAGGCCCGCGCCTACTTCCGCAGCGATCGCATCTACAGCCGCGCCGAGCAGTGGTTCTATGCCACCCGCGAGGGCAAGGAGCAGGGTCCCTTCGGCGATTTCGAGGAGGCCCTCGACCATCTCAATGCCTTCATCGCCGAGGTGCTGTCGCGCAAGACCCGCGCCGGCTCGATGTTCAACCTGCCGAGCAAGGTGCGGGTGCCGGCCGGGCTCAACGCGGACGACTTCCGCCTGATCGCGCGCAACGGTTTTGGCGACGGCATCAACGCCTATGCCCATGCCATGGCCTGGTTCAACGACCACCTGTACGTCGGCACCACCCGTGGCAACTTCCCGCTGATGAAGGCGCGCCTGCCGATCAGCATGGACCCCTGGCCGGTCGAGTGTCCGGCCAACCCGTTCGATCTCGACCTGCACGCCGAGATCTGGCGCTACAACCCGCGCAAGGACGAGTGGAAGCGGGTGTTCAAGGCGCCGACCATCATCGGCAGCGACGGCTCGAAGATTCCCCGCGAGCTGGGCTTTCGCGGCATGTGCGTGTATCCCGGCAGCCCCGGGCACAACCCTGCGCTGTTCGTCAGCACCTGGTCGCCGGCCAAGGGTCCGGGGCCGCTGCTGCTGCGCAGCGAGGACGGGTTGAACTTCGTGCCCAGCTGCGAGCCGGGGCTGATGGGTCTGCCGGTGACCACCATCCGCACCATGGTCAGCTTCAAGGGGCGCATGTACACCACGCCCGCCGGTTCGCGGGGCGGCAATCCCAATGTTTCCTCGCACTCCATCGTCTACGAGAGCGAAGCCCCCGAGCTGGGACAGTGGCAGCCGGTCAGCGAGTTCGGCTTCGGCGATGAGGGCAACAAGACCATCTTCGAGATGTGCCCCTTCGGCGACCATCTCTACGTCGGCACCTTCAACCTCAAGGGCTACCAGGTCTGGCGCAGTACCTGCGAGAGCAAGCCCTACCAGTGGGAGCGGGTGATAGTCGACGGTGCCGGTCGCGGTCCGCTCAACCAGTCGGTGCTGAGCATGCACCCGTTCAAGGGCGCGCTGTACGTTGGCAGCGCCATCCAAGGGGGCGGCATCGACCGGCAGAACGGCGTGGGGCCGGCGCCGCCCGAGCTGATCCGCATCCACCCGGACAAGCGCTGGGAGCTGCTGGTGGGGGACGCGCGGATGACCGAGGACGGCTGGAAGGAGCCACTGTCCGGCTACATGGCCGGCTTCGACAACTTCTTCAACGGCTACTTCTGGCGCATGGCCGAGCACGAGGGCTGGCTCTACCTGTCGACCTTCGACTGGAGCGGCCTGCTCGGCTACGCCCGGCGCGACAGCTGGCCGGAGCCCTTCCTCAACATCGTCAACCATGTTGGTGAGCAGTTCATCTTCGAGCGCCAGTCGGGCTTCGACCTGTACCGCAGCCATGACGGCGAGAACTGGTTGCCGGTGACCACCGATGGCATGGGCAACCCCTACAACATCGGCATGCGCACCATCGTTTCCTCGCCCTACGGCCTGTTCCTCGGCGCCGCCAACCCCTTCGGTCCGAGGGTCTGGCCGCTGGGCGGGGACCGTTATATCGACAACCCGCGCGGTGGCTGCGAAGTGTTCTTCGCCCCGCGCAAGCAGATGACCTCGGCCGCACCCAGCGCCGGTATCCGTGACCGCTCCCAAGGAAGTCCAGTGCTATGAACGGCAACATCTCCGCCAGGCAAGAATCCGACCTCGGCGATGCCCGCAAGATCGCCACGCCGCTGCTGCTGCGCAAGGGGTTGCAGGTGTTCCTGCGCAATGGCCGGCAGGAGCCGCTGTATGTGGTCCTGGATCCGGCCAACCAGCTGCAGTGGGAGCTGGAGACCCGGCAGTTCTTCGTGCTGGAAATGCTTCAGGTGGACGAAGAATTCGACGCCATATCGGCCAGCTATGAAAGGCGCTTTTCCCAGGCGCTGACTCCCGAGAATCTGGATGTCCTGCTGGCCAACCTGGTGGAGCAGCGCCTGCTCGGCCTGGCCGCTGCCAACCATCCGCTGGTGGCGCCCTACCGGCAGCAGTTGCAACAGGATCTGCAGCGCCTTCTGGAGGAGAAAGTCGCCAGGTTCCGCGACAAGGCCACGCCGCCGGCCAAGCGCGCGGAAGCTGCACCTGCCGCTATCGCCAGCGCCTCGGGTCCCGCTGTGGCGCGTCCGTCCGTGGGCGCTTCGAACGATGCCGAGCCGCTGCAGGCCGGTGTGCGCGATTCGGCCGGCATGGATGACAGCCTGCAGATACCGGTCTTTCACCTGTTCAACCCGCACCGTCTGCTGCAGTCCATGCAAGGCTGGACCGAGCCCCTCAAGTACGGGGTGTTCATCCTGCCACTGCTGTTCGGCCTGGCCCTCGGCATCGTGCTCAATAACTTCGCCCAGGCGCGCCTGGATGCAACCACCCTGCTGTCCGGCATGGGGGCAGTGGGGCAGGTGCTGTTCAGCCTGTTCACCGTCAACCTGCTGTGTACCCTGACCCTGGCACTGACCGCGCAGAAGTACCGTGGCACGGTGTACAGCCTGTCGGTGGCCTTGATGCTGGGCTTCCTGCCGCGCTTCATGCCGCGCATCCGCCATCTGGTCGGCCTGAGCCGGCGCGAACGCCTGTGGCTGCATGGCGGGCCGGTGCTGATGCGCCTGGCCCTGTTCAGCCTGGGGGTATTCACCTGGTACCTGAGCCGTTCCTCCTCTGGCCTGCTGCCGGCCATCGGCCTGGCCCTGGCGGTGGTCAGCGCGGTGGCCCTGCTGCTGACCCTCAATCCGCTGTCGAAGAGCAGCGGCTATCACCTGATCGCGGTGATGGTCGACGAGCCGCAGTTGCGCGGCAAGGCGTTCAAGGCACTGTTCGGACGGATCAAGGGCAATGCCTATCGCGAGGCCAACGATACCGCGCTGATGGCCTACGGCCTGGCCTCGCTGCTGTATTCCGCGTTGCTGTTCGTCATTGCCCTGATGCTGGTGGGCAGCTGGCTGAAATTCAATTTCGGCGGTACCGGCGTGCTGGCCTGCGTGGTGCTGATCGGCTATCTCAGCCTGCTGACCTATCGCAAGTTCAAGTCGGCCAACGAGATGTACGAGCGTGCCGTGCAGTACGAGCGCTGGAAGCGCCGGCGGCTGCCGGAGAATGTCGAGCAGAAGGTCGGCACCAAGCCGGCCAACAAGGTGGCTGGCTATACCGGCCGGGTGTTCGCCCTGTCGCTGCTGATCTGCCTGTTCCTGCCCTATCCCTACGAGCCGGGCGGCACTTTCGTGATCCTGCCGACCGAGCAGCAGCAGGTGGCCAGTGATATCGGCGGCATCGTCACCGAGGTGCTGGTGGAGGGCGGCGAGCAGGTCAAGGCCGGCCAGGTGCTGGCCCGCCTGGCCACCGGCGACTACGCCGCCCAGGTGAAAATTGCCGAGGCGCGCATCGCCGAGGAGCAGGCGATAGTCGCCGAGCTGAAGTCGCGGCCGCGTGCCGAGGAAGTCGACGTAGCCCAGCGCAGTCTGGACATGGCGCGTACCCAGACCCAGTTCAGCCTGACCAACCACCAGCGTCACATCGCCTTGCTGGCCAAGGGCGGGGTGTCCGCCCAGCAGGCCGACCAGGCCCGTCGCCAGTACGAAGTGGACCTGATGGCGGTGAAGGTGGCCGAGGCCAACCTGGCCCTGGCCAGCAGCGGTGCCACCCCGGATTCCATCGCCGCCGCCGAGGCCCAGGTACTGCGCTGGCAGAGCGAGCGCGACCTGTACCTGGCGAAGATCGAGCGTTCGCAGCTACGTGCACCGATGGACGGCAAGCTGATCACTCTGCTGCTCAAACAGAAGGTCGGCAAGTTCCAGCCGCCGGGCGAGCCCTTCGCCGTGGTGGAGAAGGCCGAGCGGGTGTTCGCCGAGATCGAGGTGCCGGAGACCGAGATCGGCTACGTGCAGCCGGGCGCGGTGCTCAAGGTCAAGCCGCTGGCCTACTCCGACCGGCTGTTCGACGGCACCGTGACGCAGATCGATGCCAACGTGGTGGAGAAGACCGCCGGCAAGTACGTCAAGGTGCTGACGATCATCGACAATCCGGCCGGTGAGCTGAAGTCGGGGATGACCGGTTACGCCAAGGCGGCCGGCGAGACCCTGCCGGTGTGGAAGGCTTTCACCCGGGCGATCTTCCGCTTCATCGACGTCGAGCTGTGGTCGTGGATTCCGTGATGGCGATCAATGCCTGATGGCTTGTGCTCCTCTCCCTCGGGTGGGAGAAGGGAGGCGCAGTCCTGTAGCCCGGATGCAATCCGGGAAGGCAGTCAGCTCAGTTCCCGGATTGCATCCGGGCTACGGAAAAAACACCGGACGAGGCCGCGTTTTCATTTGTGTGATCAGGCCGCCGGCGCCGGCAGCAGTTCCTTGAGCGGTCTGCCGTCGTCCGCCAGTTGCTCGGCAGTCACGGCAATGTCCTCGGCCACCAGGCGCTTGGCGGCGATGAAGTCCTGCGGGCGGTTCACCGTGTCGGCGGCCAGCACCCTGTCGCCCTTGAGGTAGAAGGCGCTGAAGCTGTCGCTGGCCGGGTCGCCGCGCAACACCAGGCGCTCGAAGCCTTCGGACAGGCCGACCATCTTCAGCTTCAGCTCGTACTGGTCGGACCAGAACCAGGGCACCGAGGCGTAGGTCTTGGCCTTGCCGGCCATGTTGGCGGCGGCCACCCGCGACTGCTCCAGGGCATTGGGCACCGACTCCAGGCGCAGGCGGCGGCCGAGCAGGGCGTTGGGATGGTTGGTGCAGTCGCCGGCGGCATAGATGTGCGGATCGCTGGTCTGCGCGTGCTCGTCGACCAGGATGCCGTTGTCCACCGCGAGGCCGGCCTCGGCGGCCAGCTCGGTATTGGCGATCAGGCCGATGCCGACCACCACCAGGTCGGTCTCCAGGCGGTTGCCATCGGCGCAGAGCAGCGCCGTCACCGCATCGCCCGTCACCTCCAGGTCGGCCACCTGCACGTTGGTGCGGATGTCCACGCCGGCCTCGCGGTGCTTGCGTTCGTAGTAGGCCGACAGTTCGGCGGCGGTGACCCGCTGCAACACCCGCGGCAGGGCCTCCAGCACCGTGACCTGCAGGCCCTGGGCGACGGCCGAGGCCGCCACTTCCAGGCCGATGTAGCCGCCGCCGACTATGGCCAGGCGCTTGCCGGGGGCCAACTGGGCGCGGATCCGCTCGACGTCGTCGAGGGTGCGCAGGTAGTGGAAGTTGCCACAGCGCTCGGCCGCTGCCGCATTCGGCACGGCCAGCGGGCGCGGGCGGCCGCCGGTGGCGATGGCCAGCCTGTCGTAGCTCAGCTGTGCGCCATCGGCCAACTCCAGGCGCCGGTTGGCGCGGTCGATGCGCTGCACCCGCACGCCAGCCATGAACTCCACGTTGGCCCGCTCATAGGCGGCCTGCGGGCGGATCGCCAGGCTGCTCTTCTCCACGCTGCCGGCCAGGTAGGCCTTGGACAGTGGCGGGCGGTGGTAGGGCAGGTGCACTTCCTCGCCGAGCAGCAGGATGCGCCCCTCCCAGCCCTCGTTGCGCAGGGCGATGGCCAGTTCGCCGCCGGCATGGCCGGCGCCGATGATGATGGCGGTGGAGGGGGCGGCAGCGTCAGTCATGGCAGGCTCTCGGCGGGTGAAGATGCCGCCTAGTGTATGCATCCGCGCCGGCCAAGTCCCGGCCGAAGATGCCAATCGCCATGCCGAAGGGACTGGTCCAGCGCCAGCAGCGGGCGGCCGGCGGCCTGCCACTCGGCCAGTTCGCAGATCGAGATACGCCCCATGCTCACCTCTTCAACGCAGCAGATGCACCGCCAGGCCGATCAGGGCGCAGCCGAGCAGCACCTCGATCACCCCGCGTTTGAAGCGGAACAGGGCCACGGCCGCGGCCAGGGCGATCAGCGCCGAAGGCCAGTCGAAACTGCCGGAAAAGCCCTGTGGCCAGAGCACGTGGTAGCCGAAGAACAGTGCCAGGTTGAGGATCACGCCCACCACGGCGGCGGTGATGGCGGTCAGCGGCGCGGTGAACTTCAGTTCGTTGTGAGTCGACTCCACCAGCGGCCCGCCGACCAAGATGAACAGGAAGGACGGCAGGAAGGTGAACCAGGTGACCAGGCAGGCGGCCAGGGCGCCGCTGGCGAAGGCCGACTCGACGCCGAACACCGGCTGTACATAGGCGCCGACGAAGCCGACGAAGGCCACCACCATGATCAGCGGTCCCGGCGTGGTCTCGCCCAGGGCCAGGCCGTCGATCATCTGGGTCGGCGTCAGCCAGCCGTAGTGGCCGACCGCGCCCTGGTAGACGTAGGGCAGCACCGCGTAGGCGCCGCCGAAGGTCAGCAGGGCCGCCTTGGTGAAGAACCAGCCCATCTGCGTCAGGGTGCCGTCCCAGCCGAACAGCGCAGTCAGCAGGCCCATGGGCAGCAGCCACAGCGCGGCACCTATGGCCAGCAGCAGGACCAGGCGCGACCAGCGGAAGCGCGCATGTGGCGGTGGCGGCGTGTGGTCGTCGATCAGTGCCGGGCCGTAGGACTTGTCGCTGCTGGCGTGGCCGCCGCCCAGGCTGAAGCGTTGCGGGGCGAGGCGTCCACCGAAGTAGCCGATCACCGCGGCTCCCAGCACGATCAGCGGGAAGGGCAGTTCGAGGGCGAAGATGGCGACGAAGGAGGCGCCGGCAATGGCCCACAGCCAGTTGTTCTTCAGCGCCCGCGAGCCGATGCGGTGGGCTGCCTGCAGGACGATGGCGGTCACCGCCGGCTTGATGCCGTAGAAGATGCCGGCCACCAGCGGCACGTCGCCGAAGGCGATGTACAGCCAGGACAGGACGATCAGGATGAACAGCGAGGGCAGCACGAACAGCGCCCCGGCGATCACCCCGCCCCAGCTGCGATGCAGCAGCCAGCCGATGTAGGTGGCCAGTTGCTGGGCTTCCGGGCCGGGCAGCAGCATGCAGTAGTTGAGGGCATGCAGGAAGCGCCGTTCGGAGATCCAGCGGCGCCGCTCCACCAGCTCCTGGTGCATGATCGCGATCTGCCCGGCCGGGCCGCCGAAGCTGACGAAGCCGAGCTTGAGCCAGAACAGCAGGGCTTCGAGAAAACCGACGGTTTTCTGTGCCGGGCTGTGCTCCGTCAGGGGCAGGGGCGTCTCATTCATCGCTGCGGCTTCCTCTATGATCGATGTGTTGCTGGGGCAATTTCCTAACACATTCTCGTTTCAGGCCGACAGCATGACTCATGCAAAGCCGGACATAAGCCGGCGAGGATAACCCGCTGCGGTTGACCATGCCGGGGCTTTTCTATATTGGGAATACAGAGCGTCAGCCGAATGTGGGGCATCCATGGACAACGATAGGCAGGCCGAGGCACGCAGCATGCGTGGCTGGCAGCAGCTGGCCCTGCTGCCGTTGACGCGCGCCTTCGTGGCATTGGTCTGCCTGTCGCTGGTGGCCATCGATGGCTGGCTGATCTGGAAGGCTCGCCAGGTGCAGCTGCGCGATGCCGAGATCGAGACGTCCAACCTGGCCTCGGCCCTCGCCCGCCAGGCCAGCGATACCCTGAAGAAGGCCGATACCGTGCTGTTCGGCCTGGTCGAGCGTTTGCAGGTGGAAGGCACCTCGCCGGAGCACCTGCAACGCCTGCAGCGCCTGATGCGCCAGCACGTCTACGAGCAGGCCGAGCTGCACGGCCTGTTCGCCTACGACCGCGACGGCAACTGGCTGGTCAACTCCTTCGGCGAGATTCCGCCGGGAGCCAACAATGCCGACCGCGAATACTTCATCTACCACCGCGATTTCCCCAACGACCACGGTCCGCATGTCGGCCGGCCGATCCGCAGCCGCACCACCGGCGACTGGATCATTCCGCTGTCACGCCGCCTGGAGGATGCCCAGGGGCGTTTCGCCGGAGTGGTCCTGGCGACCATCTCGATCGACTACCTGCGCCAGTTCTACGGCACCTTCGATGTCCGCGAGAACGGCTCGATCAACCTGGTGCTGAACGATGGCACCATCGTGCTGCGCGTGCCCTTCAGCGAGAGCACCATAGGCACCAGCATCGCCCGTGGGCAGATCTTCACCCGTCTGCTGCCGCAGAGCCCGGCCGGCAGTGCCATGCTGCCCTCGCTGCTGGACGGCGTGGAGCGGCAGTTCAGCTACCGGCAGATCCAGGACTACCCGCTGGTGGTGGTCGCCGCCATGTCCAAGGACGACATACTCGCCGACTGGCGCTCCGACAGCGTGCGCCAGCTGGTGGTGGTGTGCCTGCTGTCCGGGTTGCTCGGGCTGTTCGGCTACTACCTGGTGCGCCTGATTCAGCGCGGCCAGCGCACCGAAATCGAGTTGCTGGCCACCCGCGATGCGCTGCGGGCCTTCAACCAGCGCCTGGAGAAGCAGGCCCTGGAGGACGAGCTGACGCGCCTGGCCAACCGCCGGCGCTTCATCCGTGCCCTCGATGACGAGTTCGCCCGCGCGGCGCGCAGCCAGCGGCCGCTGGCGCTGATCCTGTTCGATGTCGACTACTTCAAGCAGTACAACGACATCTACGGCCACTCGGCCGGCGACGAATGCCTGCGCCTGGTCGCCGAGGCGATTCGTGCCGGGCAGAAGCGCCCGGCCGACCTGGCCGCCCGCTACGGTGGCGAGGAGTTCTGCCTGCTGCTGCCGGAGACCGATACCCAGGGCGCCGTGCGGGTGGCCGAGCAGGTGCGCGCGCTGGTGGAGAAGCTGGCCCTGCCACATGCCGGCTCGCCCTGGCTGCGCCTGAGCCTGAGCGCCGGCGTGCATGTCTGCCTGCCGCAGCCGGGAGCGGCGGACGAGGGGCCGCAGGCCTTGATCCAGGGCGCCGACAAGGCGCTCTACGCGGCCAAGGCCGCCGGCCGCGACCGCGTGCTGCTGTATGGCGAACAGGTCGAGCAGCTGGTCGGTTAATCCAGCAGGGCGTGCTCGGCCGCCGCGCGGGCATGCAGGGCCGTGGTGTCGAACAGCGGCACGCTGGCGTCATGCGGCCCCAGCAGCAGGCCGATCTCGGTACAGCCGAGGATCACCGCCTCGGCGCCACGTTCCACCAGCCGCGCTATCACCTGCCGGTAGGCCTGGCGTGACGCCTCGTGCACGCTGCCCAGGCACAGCTCCTCGTAGATCACCCGGTGTACCTCGGTGCGGTCGGCCTCGTCCGGTACCAGCACCTCGACGCCGTGCAGGCGCTCCAGGCGTTCGCGGTAGAACGGCTGCTCCATGGTGAACCGCGTGCCGAGCAGACCGACCCGGCGCAGGCCGGCACTGCGGATGGCCGCCGCGGTAGGGTCGGCGATATGCAGCAGGGGAATGTCCACGGCCGCCTCGATGGCCTCGGCCACCTTGTGCATGGTGTTGGTACAGAGCACCAGGAAGTCCGCCCCGGCCCGTTGCAGCGCGCGGGCGGCCTCGGCCAGCAGGGCGCCGGCGGCGTCCCAGTCGCCGCTGCGCTGCAGCCGTTCGACCTGCGCGAAGTCGACGCTGAACAGCACCAGTTGCGCCGAGTGCAGCCCGCCCAGGCGCTCGCGCACCGCCTCGTTGATCTGCCGGTAATAGGGCAGGGTGGACTCCCAGCTCATGCCGCCGAGCAGGCCTATGGTCTTCATGCGCGTTCCTCCGCTGTTCTGGCCCCATGCTGCGATAGGCGCGCCCGGCCGGACAGTTACAGTTGCCGGCGAATCGCGCGTGCGGCTGTACGGCTGTCGCCGGGGGCAGCGCGCGCGCGGCGCTTGAGGAATAATGCCGGGCTTTCCCTGCCACGGTTCCGCCATGTCCTCGCGCGCCCTGCACGTTCGCCCCAGCTTCCTGCACCTGCCGCCCGGCGACTGGGCCACGGTGCTCGACTGCCTGTGCGCGCGCTTCCCGCAGATATCCCGCGAGACCTGGCTGCAGCGCATGGCCCGCGGCCTGGTGCTGGACGCCGAGAATCTCCCGCTGGACCCCGCCACGCCCTACCGCGAGGCGCTGCGGGTGCAGTACTTTCGCGAGATCGAGAACGAACGGCAGATCCCCTTCCAGGCGCGCATCCTGTTCCAGGACGAGCACCTGCTGGTGGCCGACAAGCCGCACTTTCTGCCGGTGATGCCGGCCGGCGATTACGCCGAGGAAACCCTGCTCACCCGTCTGGTGCGCGAGACCGGCAATCCGCACCTGGCGCCGCTGCACCGCATCGACCGGCACACCGCCGGGCTGGTGCTGTTCTCCACCACGCCGGCCAGCCGCGGCGCCTACCAGGCGCTGTTCCGCGAGCGGCGCATCGACAAGGCCTACCAGGCCATCGCCCCGGCGTTGCCGCACCATGAGTTCCCGCTGCGCCGGCACAGCCGCCTGGAGAAGGGCGAGCCGTTCTTCCGCATGCGCGAGGTGGTGGGCGAGCCGAACAGCGAGACCTTGCTGGAAGTGCTGGAGCGCCACGGCGAGCTGTGGCGCTACCGGCTCTGGCCGATCAGCGGCAAGCAGCACCAGCTGCGCGTGCACATGGCGGCGCTGGGCGCGCCCATCCTCAACGACAGCTTCTACCCGCGGCTGACCGACGAGAAGGGCGTGGACGACTTCACCCGCCCGCTCAAGCTGCTGGCCCAGAGCCTGGCCTTCAGCGACCCGCTGAGCGGCGCCGCGTGCCACTTCGAGAGCGGCCTGGCGCTGGACTGGTAGTCAGCCGGCCGCGCGCAGGCGCGCCAGGTCGCGTACCGGCGGCGCGCCGAACAGGCGGCTGTATTCGCGGCTGAACTGCGACGGGCTCTCGTAGCCGACCCGGTAGCCGGCGCTCGATACATCCAGGTTCTCGCACAGCATCAGGCGTCGCGCCTCCTGCAGGCGCAGCTGCTTCTGGTACTGCAGCGGGCTCATGGCGGTCAGCGCCTTGAAGCGGTGGTGCAGGGTGGAACTGCTGAGGTTGGCAACCCTGGCCAGCTCCTCGATGCGCAGGGGCTGCTGGTAGTGGCGGTTGAGCCATTCGATGGCACGGTTGACCCGGTGCGCCTGGCTGTCGGCCGTGGCGATATCGCGCAGCAGCTGGCCCTGCGGGCTGCACAGCAGGCGGTAGAGAATCTCGCGGCGGATCAGCGGGGCGAGCATGGCGATGTCGCGCGGCGCCTCCAGCAGACGCAGCAGGCGCAGCACGGCATCCAGCAACGGCGCGTCCAGCCGGTCGACATGCAGGCCGCGACCACTGCCGCGGCTGGGTACGCCGATGGGGCCGGCGCTGGCGATCAGCTCGCCCAGTTCGGCCGGATCGATGTCCAGGCGCAGGCTCAGGTAGGGCTCGTCGGCCGTGGCCAGGGTGACTTCGCCGGTAACCGGCAGGGTCACCGAGGCCACCAGGTAGTGCAGCGGGTCGTAGCAGTAGCGCTCGTTCTCCAGGCGCACCACCTTCTGGCCCTGGGCCATGATGCACAGGGCCGGGCGGTACAGGGTGTGGGTGATCGGCGAGGGCGTGCTGGCGCGATACAGCACCAGGCTGGCGATGGCGGTGTCGTGGGCGCCGTCCGCCTCGGCGAAACGGGCGATCAGTTCGGCCAGCTGCAGGCGCTGGCTGTGCAGGTCGGGCTCGGTGATGGCGTCTGGCATGTGGCGGTCCTCCCGGGTTGCCCGCAGCTTAGCGCGCAGGCCCGGGGAAATCCCGCTGGCTGGGCAATCTCGGCAGGATTGGGCAAGTGGCCGGCAGTATCGTGCAGATCGCAGGGGCTCAGTGGGCGAAGCGCGCGTGGAGCTGCCGGTAGCGGCCATCGCGGTTCAGCTGCGCCAGGGCCGCGCGCCAGCGTTCCACCTCGGCCGCCGGGGTGTCCAGCGAGAGGGCGATGTAGCCCTGGTCCTGGCCCAGCGACACGGCGCTGGGCACCACCTCGGCGGTGCCCACGTCGGCCTCCGCCAGCTTGCTCTGCAGGTCGCTGTCGGCCGAGGCCACCAGCAGCACGCGGCCGGCGGCGAGCATGCGGAAACAGCCGGCATAGGAGTTGGCGCGCTGCAGCCGGGTGAAGCCCTGCTCGCCCAGCAGGCTGTCGTGGGAGCTGCCGTTGAGCACGCAGACCGGCAGGCTGGCGGCGTCGGCCAGGCTGCGGATGCCGGTCGGGCGCACGCTCAGTTCGTACAGGTAGTCGGTCTCGCGCAGGGTCGGCCCGACCCAGTGCACCAGGTGCTCGCGCTCCGCGGTGCGGCTGAGGTTGAACAGCACCACATGGGCGCGCGACTGCAGCAGAACCAGGCCGCGCGCCAGCGGCACCTCGACTATGGTCTGCGGCTGGCCCAGCTCGCCGAGCAGGGCCCGCACCAGCTCGACGTAGAAGGCGCGCTTGCCGCCGTGCGGGTGGCCGCGCAGCTGGCCGTCGACGCTGCTGGCCTGGTTGCCCAGGCTGTGGGTGTAGACCTGCCAGTCGGCGGCGTAAGCCGGCAGCGTGGCGAGCAGCAGCAGGGCGAGCAGTGAAGGTCTCAAGGGTGATCTCGATGGGTTGCGGATGATGGCAGAGTGCAATGTCCGGGCCGTCCGTGCAACTGCGCAGTCCCGAGAGTCATCGGCAGGATCAGGCAAGCGTCGGGCAGTATTCGGCTAACGACCTTCCCGTTCCCGGGCGCAGTCTCTGCCCTGTCCGGCGCCACTGCCAGTGCGCCCCCGTCGAGGAGTCGTCCATGTCCCGTATCGCAGAGAAAGTCATAGTCATTACCGGTGCCAGCAGCGGCATCGGCGAAGCCACCGCCCGCCTGCTGGCCCTGCAGGGCACCCGCCTGGTGCTCGGCGCGCGGCGCGGCGAGCGTCTTGAGGCGCTGGCCGCCGAGATCCGCAATCTCGGCGGCAGCGCCGAGTACCGCGTCACCGACGTGACCCGCCAGGAACAGGTGCAGGCCCTGGTGGAGCTGGCCGTGGAGCGCTACGGCCGGGTCGACGTGCTGGTCAACAACGCCGGGGTGATGCCGCTGTCGCCGCTGGCGGCGCTGAAGATCGGCGAGTGGAACCAGATGATCGATGTCAACCTGCGTGGCGTGCTGCATGGCATCGCCGCCGTGCTGCCAGGGATGCAGGCGCAGCGCAGCGGGCAGATCATCAATGTCGCCTCCATTGGCGCCTACAAGCCGATCGCCACCGGCGCCGTGTACTGCGCCACCAAGGCCGCGGTGGTGTCGCTGTCCGAGGCGCTGCGTCAGGAAGTGGGCAGCGCCATCCGCGTCACCGTGGTTTCCCCCGGGGTCACCGAGTCCGACCTGGCGCACAGCATCTCCGATGCCGAAACCCGCGTGGCGATCGACGAGTTCCGCCGCGAGGCGATTCCCGCCGGCGCCATCGCCGAGGCCATCGCCTACGCCATCGGCCAGCCGGATACGGTGGACATCAGCGAACTGGTCGTGCGCCCCACCTCCAGCGCCTATTGATCCAGCCCGCCGCCCGCGTGCGGGCGGCCTTCGTTGCAGGAGCGATGCGATGAAGCCAACGATAGTCAGCCTGGCCCGTTTCCAGGCTGCGCAAGGTCATGGCGAAGAGCTGGGGCTGCGTCTGGGCGAGCTGCTGCTGCGGGCGCGCGCCGATACCGCCTGCCTGGGCTGCGAACTGGAGCGCCAGGGCGAGGCCTGGCTGCTGCGTGGCCACTGGGCCTCGCCGCAGGCGCTGGAGGCGCACTTGCAGCTGCCGCACATGCAGGCACTCGGCCGGCTGCTTGGCGGTGGCCTGGTGCGCCACTTGCAACTGAGCCTGGCGCCGCCCCCGTAGCGCTGGCGATCAGCCGCAGCTCAGGCGGATGATGATGTCGTCATCGTCGATATCGATGTTCAGCCGCTGCGGGTTGTAGTCCAGGGTCACCGGCTGGTTGGGATGGGTCACCCGCAGGTGCGCGGCGCCGGACTCGATGCGCGCGCGCTCGGCCAGGTCGGTGGTGATGCGCTCCTCCAGCAGGTACTGCACCGGCTCGGCGTTGCAGCGGCCGTCGCCCTTGGCGGCGCCGGCGCTGTCCTGCTGCGGGCTGGAGGCGCAGCCGGCGAGCAGGGCGCCGGCAAGCAGGGCGGGAAGGGGCAGGATTCGGTTCATGGTGGGCGTCCTTGTCTGAAACAGGACTTCACCGTGCCACCGTCTGCCCCGTCAGGCAACCGCCGTGATCAGAGCACGCGGTAGACCTGGCCGGTCTGCCGGCCCTCGGCGCTCTTGGCGTAGGCCAGCGCCACCGTGGCCGCCGGTACCGCCTTGAAGCCGCGGAAGTAGGGGCCGTAGGCCGGCAGCGACTCCTCGAGGATGGTCGGGCTCACGCCGTTGATGCGCAGGCCGCGCGGCAACTCGATGGCGGCGGCGCGGACGAAGCCGTCCAGCGCGGCGTTCACCGTGCTGACCGCCGCGCCGTAGCGGATCGGGTCTTCGCTGAGCACGCCGGAGGTGAGGGTGAAGGAGGCACCGTCGTTGGCGAACTCGCGGCCGATCAGCACCAGGTTGATCTGGCCCATCAGCTTGTCGTCCAGGCCCACGGCAAACTCCTTGGCGGTGAGTTCCTCCAGCGCGCCGAAATGGGCGTTGCCGGCGGCGCTGATCAGCGCGTCGAACGGGCCGGTCTGCTCGAACAGGCGGCGGATCGAGGCCGGGTCAGTGATGTCCACCTGCAGCTCGCCGCTGTTGCGGCCAACGCGGACGATGTCGTGGCGTTCGCGCAGCTCGCGGTCGATGGCCTGGCCGATGGTGCCGCTGGCACCGACGAGGATGATTTTCATGCTGGGGCTCCTGAGTGAGGGGGTGTGGAACCAGCTTAGGCGGGATTGGGTTGCCAATAATCCTGGCAATGTGAAACCTTTGGTTCTCATATGGAAACAATGAGTGCCGCGCCATGAGCGAGCTGGAAGACCTGGTCGCCTTCGCCCTGCTGGTCGAGGCCGGCAGCTTCACCGCCGCCGCCGAGCGCCTGGGCTGCAGCAAGGGCCAGTTGTCCAAGCGCATCAGCGGCCTGGAGCGCAGCCTCGGCAGCCAGCTGCTGCACCGCACCACGCGGCGCCTGCACCTGACCGCCGCTGGCGCCGCCCTGTTGCCCGAGGCCCAGGCGCTGCAGGCCCAGGCCCAGCGCGCGCGGCAGGCGGTGCGCAGCCTGCAGGACGAGGTGGCCGGCACTGTGCGCCTGACCGTGCCGGTGTCGCTCGGCGAGACCTTCTTCGATGCGCTGCTGCTGGATTTCGCCAGCCGCTACCCGCGGGTGCGCGTCGAGCTGGACCTGGCCAACGCCTACCGCGATCTGCTGGCCGACGGCTTCGACCTGGCCATCCGCTCCGGCGTGGAACAGGACGAGCGCCTGGTGGCGCGGCCGCTGTTCGCCCTGCAGGAGATCACCTGCGCCGCGCCGGCCTACCTGGCGCGCCACCCGGCGCCGCAGACGCCGGCCGAGCTGAGTCGGCACCAGTGCCTACTGAATACCCACTACAGCGGTTTCGAGCAGTGGCTGTACCACCTCCAGCACCGCCTGGAGCGGGTGCCGGTGTCCGGGCAGCTGGCCAGCAACCACTACAGCCTGCTGAAGAAGGCGGCGCTGAGCGGCGCCGGCATCGCCCGCCTGCCGTCCTACATGGTCCAGGACGAGCTGGCCGATGGTCGCCTGCTATGGCTGCTGCGCGACTACCAGACGCGCAGCACCCCGGTGTTCCTCGTGCACCCCTGGCAGGGCGCCCTGCCGCGCCGGACCCAGGCGCTGGTGGACTACCTGCTGGGCTGGTTCGAGCGCAGCCGCCTGGCGCTGGACGGCCTCAACGCCTGAGTTCGCTCGCTACCTGCTGGATCTGCTGGCGCAGCCAGCGGCGCAGGCGGTCGGCGTCGGTGCGCTCGTGCCAGATCTGCATCACCTCCACCTGTGGCAATTCCAGGCCGGCCGGCAGGGGGTGCAGCACCAGCGAGGCGTCGCGCGCCACCGCCTCCTCGGCCACCGAGCGCAGGCAGGTCAGCAACAGTTCGCTGCCGCGCACCAGGCGGCTCGGCGCGATGAAGCTGGACAGCCCGGCCGCCACCCGGCGCGTTTGCCCCTGGGCCTGCAGGGCGCGGTCGACCAGGCCGTTGAGGTCGCCGGTGAGGGTGGTCAGCAGGTGTTCGCAGGCCAGGTAGGCCGGCAGGTCGAGCCCCCCGGCCAGGAGCGGATGGTCGCGCGCGGCCAGCACCACGAAGTCCTCGGAGAGCAGGCGCTGCTGGCGGAAGGTGTCCGGCAGGTTGGCGTAGAAGCCGGCGATGGCCAGGTCGCAGGTGCCTTTCTCCAGCTCCTCGCGCGGCAGCAGGCCGCGGGTGTTGTGGGTGATCAGCAGCAGGTTGGGCGCCTGCTCGCGCAGGCGCGGCAACAGGGCAGGCAGCAGGGTCTGCTCGATGTAGTCGGTGGTGTAGAGGTGGATGCGCTCGGCGCGCTGCAGGAAGTCGCGGCCCTCGCACTGGTCGTAGAAGGCCTCCAGCTCGGCCACCAGACCCTGCACCAGCGGCGCCAGCTCATGGGCCCGCGGCGTTGGCGTGAGGCCGCGCGGGGCGCGCACGAACAGCGCATCGCCCAGCTCGTGGCGCAGCTTGTTCAGCTTGTGGCTCAGCGCCGGCTGGCTCAGCGCCATGCGCGCGGCGGCCAGCGAGGCGTTGCGCTCCTGGTAGAGCACGTGGAAGACCAGCAGCAGGTTGAGGTCCTTGTTGGCGATATTCACTTATTGGATACCAGAAATAAAAGCTTTCGAATTATCGAATCATAACCGCCCGCCTAAGATTCGCCTCATCCGAACGGAGCCACGTTCGCCTCATTCAACGGAGACCGCCCATGAAGACCTTCCACCCGCTGGCCCTGGCCGTGCTCGCTAGTCTCGCCGCCACTGCCGCCACTGCCGCCGTCGCCGCCGAGCCCAAGGGCCAGGTGCTGGTGCTGCTGTCCAGCGAGAACCAGCTGGCGCTCAAGGATGGCCAGCACTACGCCACCGGCTACTACCTCAACGAGTTCGGCGTGCCGGCCGACCGCCTGCTCAAGGCCGGCTACGAGCTGGTGCTGGTGACGCCCAGGGGCAATGCGCCGAGCGTGGATCAGAAGTCCGTCGACCCGCAGTACTTCGGCGGCGACGCGGCCGAGATGCAGCGCATCCAGCAGGTGGTGGCCGGGCTGCCGGGCATCGACGACAGCCTGTCGCTCGACGAGGTGCTGGCCGGTGACCTGGGGCAGTACGAGGGGTTGTTCATCCCCGGTGGCCACGCGCCGCTGATCGACCTGGCCAACAACCCGCAGGTCGGCACCCTGCTGCGCCATTTCCACCAGGCCGGCAAGCCCACTGCCGCCATCTGCCACGGCCCCATTGCGCTGCTGGCGGCGCAAGCTGATCCACAGGGCTATGAGGCGGCGCTGGTGCGCGGCGAGCGACCGGCGGCCGCGGACTGGACCTACCAGGGCTACCGCATGACCATCTTCTCCGACCCGGAGGAGGCGGTGTTCGAGAGCTCCCTGGATGGCGCACGCATCCGCTACTACCCGGCTCCGGCAATGGCCGCCGCCGGTGGCGACATGCAATACGCCAAGGCCTGGCAGCCGCACGTGGTGGTCGACCGCGAGCTGATCACCGGGCAGAACCCCTTCTCCGACAAGGCCCTGGCCGAGGCCCTGATCAATCAGCTGGAGGCGCGCTGAGTCCGCCTGGCATAAGCGCTGCCGGTGGGCAGGTATGACCGCCGCGCGCTTGTTTCAGCTATCCATTTTTTGAATGTCTGAAATCAAGGATTTTGAGTTAACGAATCACCTCGAGCGACCTACCCTCTAGGGCATCGAAATCACAGCGGGCACTATCCCGAGGAGCTGTTCATGAAGATTCTGCTGGTACTCACCTCCCACGACCAACTCGGCAACACCGGGCACAAGACCGGCTTCTGGCTGGAGGAATTCGCCTCGCCCTATTACGTGTTCAAGGACGCCGGGGCGCAGATCACCCTGGCCTCGCCCAAGGGCGGCCAGCCGCCGATCGACCCGAAGAGCGATGCCCCGGATGCGCAGACCGCCGCCACCCGGCGCTTTGCCGAGGACGCCGAGGCGCAGCAACTGCTAGCCACCAGCGTGCCGCTGACGCAGGTGCGCGCCGAAGACTTCGATGCGCTGTTCTACCCTGGCGGCCATGGCCCGCTCTGGGATCTGGCCGAGGACGCCACTTCCATCGCCCTGATCGAGCGCTTCATCGCCCTCGGCAAGCCGGTGGGTGCGGTCTGCCACGCGCCGGGCGTGCTGCGCCACGTCAAGGCCGCGGACGGTACGCCGCTGGTGCGCGGCAAGCGCGTCACCGGCTTCAGCAACAGCGAAGAGGCCGCGGTGGAACTGACCGACGTGGTGCCCTTCCTGGTCGAGGACATGCTCAAGGCCCATGGCGGCGTCTATGGCCGGGCGGCCGACTGGCACAGCCATGTCGAGGTCGACGGCCTGCTGGTCACCGGGCAGAATCCCGCCTCCTCGGACGCCAGTGCCGAGGCCCTGCTGACCCTTGTGGAACGGAACTGAGCGATGAAATACCTGCACACCATGGTGCGCGTCCGTGATCTGGATGCCTCCCTGCGCTTCTACCGCGATGCCCTCGGCCTGGAAGTGCTCAAGCAGCGCGAATACCCCCAGGGCCGCTTCACCCTGGTCTACCTGGCCGCCCCGGGCGATGCGGATGCCCAGGTCGAGCTGACCTACAACTGGGACCCCGAGGACTACGGCAGCGCGCGCAACTTCGGCCACCTGGCCTATGCGGTGGACGATATCTACGCCGCCTGCCGGCGTCTGCAGGAACACGGCGTGACCATCAACCGCCCGCCGCGTGACGGCCACATGGCCTTCGTGCGCTCGCCGGACCAGATCTCCATCGAGCTGCTGCAGAAGGGCGAGCCGCTGGCGCCGGCCGAACCCTGGGTGTCCATGCCCAACGTCGGCAGCTGGTGAGCGCGCGGTGCGCCTGAACGCCGACTTCGCCCTGCCCGTGGTGATCCGTCCGGGCGATGCGCCCTGGGTCGCCTCGCCGCTGGCCGGGGTGGAACGGCAGATGCTCGACCGCATCGGCGAGGAGCTGGCGCGGGCCACCTCCATCGTGCGCTACGCGCCGGGCTCGCACTTCAGCGCGCACGGGCATCCGGGCGGTGAGGAGTTCCTGGTGCTGGACGGGGTGTTCTCCGACGAGCGCGGCGACTATCCGGCCGGCACCTACGTGCGCAATCCCATCGGCAGCCGCCACGCGCCGTTCAGCCGCGAGGGCTGCACGATTTTCGTCAAGCTGATGCAGTTCGATGCGGCCGATCGCGCCGAGGTGGTGATCGACAGCCGCCGTGCCGAGTGGACGCCGGGCTTGCTACCCGGCCAGCGTGAACTGGCCCTGCACGTGTTCGCCGGCGAGCGGGTGCGCCTGCTGCGCTGGGCGCCCGGCACCGTGCAAGCGCCGCAGGGCTATCCCGGCGGCGCGGAGCTCCTCGTGCTCGAAGGCAGCCTGCAGGACGAGCGCGGGGTGTATCCGGCCGGTAGCTGGCTGCGCTGCCCGGCACAGTTCAGCCATAGCCCGGGCAGTGCCGAGGGCTGCCTGCTCTGGTGCAAGACCGGGCACCTCGCGCCCTAGGCGCTGGCCATCAGGCGCCTGTACTGGCGGGCACGGCGGGCGGTCTTCAGCTGCTCGGCGAGCAGCGCGCGCAGCGGTGACACGCCGGGGTTGGGGCGCCGGCCCTGGCTGAGGCGACGCAGCTGGTACTTCACCGCCGCCATGTAGGCCAGCGAGGCCAGCGCCTTGCGCTTCCAGCGGATCGGCGGCAGTTCGGCCGTGCTGTTCTGCCCGGCCTGCCACTGGCGCGGCAGGGCCGGCTCGATGGCCAGCGCGGTGGCGATGCCGGCCATGGCCAGGCCGCTGTCGAGCACCTGCTGCACCACCGGCAGACGACGGATGCCGCCGGTGACCATCACCGGCATGCGTGCCACCTGGGCGATCTCACGGGCGAATTCGAGGAAGTAGGCCTCGCGCGCCAGGGTGCGGCCGTCGCGGGCATCGCCCTGCATGGCCGGCGCCTCGTAGCTGCCGCCGGACAGCTCGACCAGGTCGACGTCCAGTTCATTGAGCATCTGCACCACGCGCTTGGCATCGCTGGCATCGAAGCCGCCGCGCTGGAAGTCCGCCGAGTTCAGCTTGACCGCCACGCAGAAGCCCGGCGCCACCTGCGCGCGCACCGCCTTGACCACCTCCAGCAGCAGGCGCGCGCGGTTCTCGATGGGGCCGCCCCAGCTGTCCGTGCGCTGGTTGCTCAACGGCGAGAGGAACTGGCTGAGCAGGTAGCCGTGCGCGGCGTGGATCTGCACGCCGGTGAAGCCGGCCTGCTCGGCCAGTGCGGCGCTGCGGGCGAAGCGCTGGATCAGCTCGCCGATCTCCTCGTCGCTCAGTGGCCGCGGCAGCGGGAACATCTTGGAGAAGCTGCCCAGCTCCAGGGCCACGGCCGAGGGTGCCACGGTCGGCTGGCCGAGGTTGGCCTGCATCTGCCGGCCGGGGTGATTGAGCTGCATCCAGAACTGCGCGCCCTGGGCGCGGCCGATGCGCGCCCAGTCGCGGAAGCGCTGCAGCAGGCGGTCGTCCTCCAGCACCACGCCGCCGGGGCCGGTCATGGCGCGGCGGTCGATCATCACGTTGCCGGTCAGCAGCAGGCCGGCGCCGCCCTCGGCCCAGGCCTGGTACAGGCGCAGCAGCTCGGCCGAGGGGCCCTGGTCGAGGGCGGCGAGGTTCTCCTCCATCGCCGCCTTGGCGATGCGGTTGGGGATCTGGGTGCCGTTGGGCAGTTGCAGGGGCTGGAAGGCGTTCATGGAGGGCTCCGCGGTGGCGTGTGCGGCAAGACTAAGGTTAAAGTCAACTTCAAGGTCAATAGCCCGGAGGCATCGGCATGAAAATCGGCGAACTGGCCAGGCGCACCGGCCTCGCGCCCTCGCGCATCCGCTTCTACGAGGCCAGCGGGCTGATCGCCGCGCAGCGCCAGAGCAACGGCTATCGCGACTATCCGGCGGAGGCCGAGCAGACCCTGGCGGTGATCGCCTGCGCCCAGCAGTCGGGTTTCAGCCTGGAGGAGATCCGCCGCCTGCTGCCCGACCCGGTGGCCAAGAGCTGGCCGCACGACGAGCTGCTGGCCGCGCTCAGGGCCAAGGTCGGCGAGATCGAGGCGATGCAGGCGCGCCTGGCGCAGAACCGCGCGCAACTGCTGGCGACCATCGTCGAGATCGAGAACAAGCCGGCGGGCATGCACTGCGCGGAGAATGCCGAGCGCATGCTGGCCAGCCTGCGCCAGCGCCGCCAGGCCGAGTGACGGGGCGGGATTTCCCCGCCGCGGCGAATTGGTCATGATGCGCCCCCCGGCGCCTGGCGCCGGGCTCCGTCCCTGTTCCCGAGTGTCCGCGCGTGCTGGAGCTGTCCGCCTATCCCGCCCTGTTTCTCGCCGCCTTCGCCGCGGCCACCCTGCTGCCGGCGCAGTCCGAGGCGCTGCTGGTCGGGCTGCTGCTGGGCGGGCAGCACTCACCCTGGCTCCTGCTGCTGGTGGCCAGCGCCGGCAACGTGCTGGGTTCGCTGCTGAACTGGTGGCTGGGCGGCTGTGTCGAGCGTTTCCGCCAGCGTCGCTGGTTCCCGGTCAGCGCCAGGCGCCTGGAGCAGGCCCGCCAGTTCTACCGGCGCTATGGCCGCTGGTCGTTGCTGCTGAGCTGGGTGCCGGTCATCGGCGACCCGCTGACGGTGGTGGCCGGGGTGATGCGCGAGCCCTGGTGGAGCTTCCTGGCCATCGTCACCCTGGCCAAGGCCGGACGCTACCTGGCCCTATTGCTGGCCACCCTCGGTTATCTCGGCTGAGGGCCGGGCCTAGCGGAACCTACCGGGACCTACCGGAACCTATACTTCCCGCTACCGGCGAGAGGGTGGCCGGGCATGCCGCCGGCAGGGGCCGGCCAGCAGCGGGTGCTGCGGCAGGACGGCGGCCTTGGCGGGGCGTGGGACGGGTGGGCAGCATGTGCGGAGCCCGGAGTGCGGTCTATGCGCGGGGCCTGGTGCTGGCCGGGCTGGTGTTGCTGGCCGGCTGCGCCAGCGCGCCGGTGCAGGTGTCTGGCGAAACCTGGCGCCGGCTCGACCAGGACATAGCCGCCGCCTCGCGAGCGGCCGAGGAGCAGTCCCGCGCCTATGCGGTGACGGCCATGGGGCGCTGGCTGCAGCTGGTGCAGCGGCAGACCGACGAAACCTTCATTCCCTGGTTCTCCGGCTACTGGACCCAGCAGTGGCTGGGCCTGCGGGTGTCCTGGTACCGGCTCGGTGGCGACGAGGTGCAGCGCCTGGCCGCCTACCTGCAGGAGGAGTATCGCGCGCAGGTGCTGGAGCCGGTGGCCGAGGACATCTCGCCCGAGCGCATCCAGCGCGGCGCCATGCGCATCTACGTGCGCCAGCTGGACATGCGCCTGCAGGCGCTACCGGCCCGCCACGAGATACCCCAGGAGCAGTTCGACGCACGCCTGGAGGCCCTGCCGGTTCTGCCCGGGGCCTCGCTGCGGCAATTGCTGCGCGCCGATCCCCTGGAGCGCCTGCCGGCCTATGCGGCGCTGCTCGAACGGGTCCGTGTCGGCCCCGGTGGCGACTGGGCGAGCGACCCCGGCATCTCCCTGGTGGCCCAGCGCACCAGCGAGCGCCTGGTCGAGGAGATGACCACCAGCGGCGCCGCCAGTGCGCTCTCGGCCATGCTCGGGCGGGCCGCCGGCTCGGCATTGTCGCTGGGGGTGACGTTGTTCACCGCCATGGCCCGCGCCAGCGAACGGCCCCAGGCCGAGGCGCAGTTGCGCCTCAGCCTGCAGGCGACGCTGGAGCAGGAGACCCAGGCCCTGCTGCGCAGTCCGCAGCACGGCGTGCTGGCCGGGGTGCTGGAACTGTCCGGGCAGGTCGAGCGCGGTCTGGCGCAGCCGTTCAGCTACCGTCCCTGAGTCCGATTGTTTAGTGCCGGCCTAACTGAAAGTGCAAAGAATCCGATTTAACCCCGCTTCGCCGCCGTGCGAGGCTGCGGAATCATGAACCGCAGCATGACCCTCTCCGCGCTGCACGCCTGGTCGGCGTGCGCCTATCCCGTGCTGGCCTTCTGGGCCCTCTGGCACTGCCGCCATGCGCGGCCCCCGGACGCCCTGGCCGCCTGACCCCGGCCGCCGCAGCAGGCAGCGGCGAACCCCGAACAGAACAAGAACCGCCGGCACAGATCGCCGGCCGCAGAGGAAAACCGCATGAACGCCGCCATCCAGCCCGTGATCCCCGCCGCCGAGCGGGCCAAGTCCTACTACAGCGCTACGCTCAACGAGGAAACCAACTACCCGACCCTGCAGGGCCAGGTCAGCGTCGACGTCGCCATCATCGGCGGCGGCTTCACCGGCGTGGCTACCGCCGTGGAGCTGGCCGAGCGCGGGCTCAAGGTGGCCATAGTCGAGACCCACAAGATCGGCTGGGGCGCCACCGGGCGCAACGGCGGCCAGGTCACCGGCAGCCTGTCGGGCGACGCGGCCATGCGCAAGCAGATGCGCAATACGCTGGGCGAGGAGGTCGACGACTTCATCTGGCACCTGCGCTGGCGCGGCCACGAGATCATCAAGAACCGGGTGCAGAAGTACGGCATCCAGTGCGACCTGAAGCACGGCCACCTGCACGCGGCGATGAAGCCCTCGCACATGGACGAGCTGCACGCCTCCTACGCCGAGGCCGTGGAACGCGGCATGGGTGACGAGGTGACCCTGCTCGACGCCGCCGGCGTGCGCGAGCACCTGGCCAGCGACCTGTACCTGGGCGCGATCAAGAACACCCGCAACATGCACCTGCACCCGCTGAACCTGTGTATCGGCGAGGCCAAGGCCGCCGAGAGCCTGGGTGCGCTGATCTTCGAGCATTCCGAGGTGCTCGACATCGTCCAGGGCGCCAAGCCGGCGGTGGTCACCGCCCAGGGCCGCATCGACGCCAAGCAGATCCTCCTGGCCGGCGACGTCTACCACAAGCTGGCACGCAAGCAGCTCAAGGGCATGATCTTCCCGGCCATGGGCGGCATCGTCACCACCGCGCCGCTGGGCGAGCTGGCCAAGGAGCTCAACCCGCAGAGCCTGGCGGTGTACGACTGCCGCTTCGTGCTCGACTACTACCGCATGACCGCCGACGGCCGCCTGTTGTTCGGCGGCGGCGCCAACTACTCCGGCCGCGACTCGCGCGACATCGCCGGCGAGCTGCGCCCGTGCATCGAACGCACCTTCCCGCAGCTCAAGGGCGTGCAGATCGACTTCCAGTGGAGCTGCGCCATGGGCATCGTGATGAACCGCATCCCGCAGCTGGGCAAGCTGTCGCAGAACGTCTGGTACTGCCAGGGCTACTCCGGCCACGGCATCGCCACCACCCACATCATGGGCGAGATCATGGCCAACGCCATGACCGGCACCCTCGGCCACTACGACACCTTCGCCGCCTGCAAGCACATCAAGGTGCCGATGGGCGACGTGTTCGGCAACCCGATGCTGGCCGCCGGCATGTGGTACTACCAGATGCTGGAAAAGCTGCGCTGAGAGCCTGGCAAGGGGCTGCGGCGCGCCGGCCTGCGGCGTTGGCAGCAGGCGGGACGCGGCGTCTCGGATGCTGATTTACCCGTCGTAAAGGCGCCCGCGACTCCGACCGCTCTGCGCCAGTTGGTGCGGGCGCCTGGCCCTGGCTCGCGAACCTTGGGGCCGATCCCGGGTCAGCCGGGCTGGGGCAGGCCGAGCAGGCCCTCGGCGCGCACCAGGGCGTCGAACTCGGCCGCCGGCAGCGGGCGGCCGAACAGGTAGCCCTGTACTTCCTGACAGCCCATGGCGAGCAGCTGTTGCAGCTGCTCGCGGGTCTCCACGCCCTCGGCGAGGGTCAGCATGCCCAGGCCGTGGGCCATGCCGATGATGGCCTGGACGATGCGCTGGTCGCTGCCGCTGCGGTTGATGTCGCGGACGAAGGACTGGTCGATCTTCAGCTTGTGCACTTCCAGCCGCTTGAGGTAGCTGAGCGAGGAGTAGCCGGTGCCGAAGTCGTCGATGGCCAGGCGCACGCCGAGCGCGCGCAGGCGCTGCACCACCTGCACCACGCTGTCCGGCTTGTGCATGGCCACGCTTTCGGTCAGCTCCAGCTCCAGGCAGTGCGCCGGCAGGCCGCTGTCGCGCAGCACGTCGCCGATCAGCTCGAACAGGCTGGGCGCGCGGAACTGCGCCATGGACAGGTTCACCGCCACGCTGGTGTGGGCCGGGTAGCCCTGGTCCAGCCAGTGCTTCATCTGCGCCGCCGCCGTGCGCAGCACCCACTCGCCGATGGCCAGGATCTGCCCGCTGTGTTCGGCGATGGGGATGAACTCGGCCGGGCTGATCCAGCCCAGTTGCGGGTGCTGCCAGCGCAGCAGGGCCTCGGCGCCGACCAGGCGACCGTCGGCGGACAGCTGCGGCTGGTAGTAGACCTGCAGCTCGCCGCGCGGCAGCGCCTCGCGCAGCGCATTCTCCAGCTGCAGGGTGCGCACGGCCTGGTTGTGCATGTCCGCGGTGAAGAAGGCGTACTGGTCGCGCCCCTCCTGCTTGGCCCGGTACATGGCGATTTCCGCGTGGCGGGCGAGGCTGTCCACCGTGCCGCCATCCTCGGGGAACATGGCGATGCCGATCGAGGCGCTCAGGCGCAGGTTGTGGCCGTGCAGCTGGCAGGGCGCGGCCAGCGCCGCCTGGATGCGCTCGGCCAGGTGCGCGGCCTGCTGGGCGTCGACATAGGGCAGCACCAGGAGGAATTCGTCGCCGCCCTGGCGCGACAGGGTGTCTTCCTCGCGCAGCAGCGCACGGATGCGCCGGGCGGCCTCGACCAGCACCGCATCGCCGACCGGGTGGCCGAGCAGGTCGTTGATGTTCTTGAAGTGGTCCAGGTCCATGAACAGCACGGCCAGGGCCTGCTGGTTGTGCTGGCACAGGCCCAGCGCCTGCTCGATCAGCGAGGCGAACAGGGTGCGGTTGGGCAGGCCGGTGAGGGCGTCGAAGTGCGCCAGGTGCTCGATATGGCGCTGGTCGCGCAGGCGCTGGCTGATGTCGCGCACCAGCACCACGTAGCGATCGCTGTCACCCTTGCGCAGCACGGCAATGGACAGCTCGAAGCAGCGTCCCTGCTCGGCGCTGCCCAGCAGCAGCTGGCGGCCGTTGCTGAAGCCTTCGTGGCGCGCCTCGTCGAGCGCACGCTGGCAACTGGTGGCGGCCTCGGTGGGCAGCAGGTCGACCAGGCGCCGTCCCAGCGGCGAATGCTGTTCATCGAACAGCGCACCCTGCTGCGGGGTGTGCACGCGCAGGCAGAGCCCCTGTTCGTCCAGCTCGAACAGCTGGTCGGGAATCGCCTCGACTATGGCCTGAGCCTCGCCGCGCGCCTCGTCGAGGGCGTGGTAGGGCGCGGAGATGGTCTCGACGAACATCACCCGGTACAGCACCAGGTAGGCCACCACCTTGTATAGATGGCCGCCGAGGTTGTAGAGGTCGGTGACCGAGGAATAACGGGTGAACAGCAGCTCGCTCATGATCATCGCCAGCAGGGCGGCGATCAGCAGCTTGGCGTCGATGTTGCCCGGATGCCGCAGGTTGCGCGCCAGCAGGACGATGCTGAGGGCGTGGATGGCGATCACGCCGTACTCGGCCACCACCTTGAACGGCGTCAGGCCCTGGCCCTCGATGAAGGTCTGCGGCACCCACTCGGGGCGCCAGAGGAAGATCAGGTGGGCCGGCAGCAGCAGCGCCAGCATGGCCAGCATGCTCGCCAGGCGCCAGCCATGGGTGGCACTGCTGTTGTCCTTGTCTGCCGGGCGCCAGGGCAGCCAGGCCACCAGTAGCAGCGCCAGCGCCGCCAGGTAGCGCGCCAGCAGCCAGAAGTCGATGGCCTTTTCCACCCCATTGGCGGTGATGAAGTCGGGCATGCCGCGGTACGACAGCATGTGCGAGAAGTCGGCGATGGCCACGCCGAGGAAGGCGCAGGACACCACCAGGATGTTGCGCTGGCGGTGCAGGCGGTAGGTGTTCCAGCCGACCGCGAAGATCAGCGCGGAGACCACGATGGACAGGGTCTCCAGCAACTGGTGCCAGGTCAGGAAGTGCTCGCTGGGCGGCACCCGCGCGCCACCCAGCTCGATCAGCAGCAGGCCGCCGAACAGGCCGGCGAGCAGCAGCAGGATCAGACGAGCAGGCGTGCGCGGTGGCGGATGGAGCTCGGTCACAGGGTGCTTCCTAGTGGCAGGGCGGTCTGGCTGGACAGCATGCCGCACATTGAAGGGGCAGCCCTTGCCCCCGGTCAATTAGCCGGCAGTTCTAGACGGTCCTTCGCGCTATCCTGTGCAGCCTAGACCGAACCAGGAACCCGTCCCATGAAAGCCCAGCTCCTCGAACTCATCACCCTGATCAGCTCCGGCTGCATGACCGACGAGGAGATCGCCCGCATCGCCGACGAGGCCGCCCAGGCCTACGCCGATCCGCAGGCCTTTCTCGCCGCCAACCCGGACATCAACTACGACGACGATTTCCCCATCCCGCTGGGCGAGTGGGTGGTGGTCGGCAGCCTGCCGGACACCGTGCTGTTCCAGGCCGACAGCTACGACCAGCTGCTGCAGCAGATCATCGACTCCTTCGGCCCGAGCGTGACCTTCAACATCAAGCCCAAGCAACTGCTGAAGGTCGAGCCGCTGAAGGCGCTCAACCGCATCCAGGTGCAGCTCTCGGCGCTGTACAAGGAGAAGGGCGGCTACGTGCTGCTGGACTTCAGCGAGCCGCTGGATGACGAGCTGCAATGCGTGCTCGTCTACACCAGCGATCTGCCGCGCGTACTGGCCTTGGCGGTGGAAGTCGGCATCTACGCCGCGCCGGCCTACGAGGCGCTGAAGGCCGAGCTGGAGCAGGAGTAGTCGCGCGGCAGCCTGTTCACAGGCTGAAACCACCGTCGATGGGGATGATGGCGCCGGTCATGTAGGCGCCGGCCGCGCTGCACAGGGCGATGGCCAGGGCGGCCATCTCCTCCTCGCGGCCCCAGCGGCGCATGGGGATCTGCGCCACGTCCTCGGCCATGGCCGCCTCGTCGCCGGCGATGTGGCGGGTCATCTTGCTCGGGAAGCGCCCGGGCGCGATCACGTTGACGTTGATGTGCTCGCCGACCAGCTCGCGGGCCAGCAGGCGCGACAGCTGGTGCAGCGCCGCCTTGCTCGGGCCGTAGGCGTAGGCCTGCTCGCCGAACGAGCTGATGCCGGCCACCGAGCCGATGTTGATGATGCGCGCAGGGCTCTGCGCGCTGCCGGCCCTGCGCAGCAGCGGCAGCAGCTGCTGGATGCAGCTGAACACGGCGGTGACGTTGAGCTGCATGACCTTCTCCCAGCCCTTGGCCGGGTAGCTCTCCAGCGGTGCGCCCCAGGTGGTGCCGGCGTTGTTGACCAGGATGTCGAGGCGCTCGCAGCGCGCCCCCAGTTCCTCGGCCAGGGCGCGGGCGCCCTGCTCGCCGGAGAGGTCGGCGGCCATACCGATGCATTCGCCATGGGCCGACAGCTCCGCGGCGGCCTGGGCACAGGCGGCGCCGTCGCGGGCGCAGATGAATACCCGCGCGCCGGCCTCGAGCAGGCCCTGGGCGATCATCCGACCGATGCCGCGGCTGCCGCCGGTGACCAGGGCGGTGCGGCCCTGCAGGCTGAAGTAGGGATGCATGGCGATTCCTCAAGGCTGGATACGAGCCCGTACCCTAAACGAGGCGGCCGGCGGATGCGGCGCTTATAGCCGGCGCAAATGCCGGGCCATCAGCGCCGGCCCTGGCGCAGCGGTTCCAGCAGGGCGTTCAGGCCGTTGTGGTCGATCTCGTACATCAGTGCCAGCAGGCGGCCCAGCTCGCCCTTGGGGAAGCCCTGGCGGGCGAACCAGGCCAGGTAGTGGCCGGGCAGGTCGGCGAGCAGGCGGCCCTGGTACTTGCCGAAGGGCATGCTGCGGGTGACGAGAAGGAGCAGGTCTTCGGGCTTCATGGCGTGGCATTCGAACGGGATGCGCCCAGTCTGCCGCTTTTTCGCCGCGACCTCTACCGCCCGTCCGGCGCGCTGGCTATGCTCGCCGCTCGACACGAGGAGAGTTTCCATGGAATGGAACAAGCTGGTCCCGGAGCTGGTGGTGGCCGACTACCAGGCTTCGCGGCGTTTCTACACCGAGGTACTGGGTTTCACCCTGTTCTTCGAGCGCGCCGAGGATCGCTTCGGCTACTTCGATCTGGATGGTGCGCAGATCATGCTGATCGAGCAGCCCGGCGGCGACCTCTACGGCCTGCGCCCGGACACCGAGAAGGGCCGCGGGCTGCACCTGCAGATCGAGGTCGAGCGCATCGCCCCGCAGCTGCAGGCGCTGCAGCGGGCCGGGGTGGCCCTGGTGGCGCCGGTGACCGAGGCCTGGTACCGCGCCGACGACATCGAGCACGGCCAGCGCGAGTTCTTCGTCAGCGACCCGGACGGCTACCTGCTGCGCTTCTTCGAATACATCGGCGAGCGTTGCCTGTCGGTATGAAAAAGGGCCCCGAGGGGCCCTTGGTCCGAGTCTGTCCGCTCAGCTGCGGATCAGGTGGTCGAAGGCGGAGAGCGAGGCCTTGGCACCTTCGCCAATGGCGATGACGATCTGCTTGTAGGGCACGGTGGTCACGTCACCGGCGGCGAACACGCCGGGCACGCTGGTCTGGCCCTTGGCGTCGACGATGATCTCGCCGAAGCGGCTCAGCTCGACGGTGCCTTTCAGCCAGTCGCTGTTGGGCAGCAGGCCGATTTGCACGAAGATGCCTTCCAGTTCGACGGTATGCAGCGCGTCGGTGGTGCGGTCCTTGTAGGTCAGGCCGGTGACCTTCTGGCCATCGCCGATCACTTCGGTGGTCTGCGCGCTCTTGATCACGCTGACGTTGGGCAGGCTGTACAGCTTCTTCTGCAGCACGGCGTCGGCGCGCAGGCTGTCGGCGAATTCCAGCAGGGTCACGTGGCTGACGATGCCGGCGAGGTCGATCGCTGCCTCGACGCCGGAGTTGCCGCCGCCGATCACCGCCACGCGCTTGCCCTTGAACAGCGGGCCGTCGCAGTGCGGGCAGAAGCACACGCCCTTGGCCTTGTATTCCTGCTCGCCGGGCACGCCCATCTCGCGCCAGCGCGCGCCGGTGGAGAGGATCAGGGTCTTGGCCTTGAGGCTGGCGCCGCTCTCGAACCGTACTTCGTGCAGGCCGCTTTCACTGCTAGCCGGGACCAGGGCGGTGGCGCGCTGCAGGTTCATGATGTCGACTTCGTACTGGCGCACATGCTCTTCCAGGGCTCGCACCAGCTTCGGGCCTTCGGTTTCCTGCACCGAGATGAAGTTCTCGATGGCCATGGTGTCCAGCACCTGGCCGCCGAAGCGCTCGGCGGCGACGCCGGTACGGATGCCCTTGCGCGCGGCGTAGATGGCCGCCGCGGCGCCGGCCGGGCCGCCACCGATGACCAGCACGTCGAAGGCCTCCTTGGCGCTCATCTTCTCGGCGTCGCGGTTGGCGGCGCCGGTGTCGATCTTGGCGAGGATTTCCTTCACGTCCATGCGGCCGGAAGCGAACACTTCGCCGTTCAGGTAGATGCTCGGCACGGCCATGATCTGGCGGCGCTCGACCTCTTCCTGGAACAGCGCGCCGTCGATCGACACGTTGCGGATGTTGGGGTTGAGCACGGCCATCAGGTTCAGCGCCTGGACCACGTCCGGGCAGTTCTGGCAGGACAGCGAGAAGTAGGTCTCGAACTCGAACTTGCCTTCGATGGCCTTGATCTGCTCGATGGTTTCCGCGTCCAGCTTGGACGGGTGGCCGCCGACCTGCAGCAGGGCCAGCACCAGCGAGGTGAATTCGTGGCCCATGGGGATGCCGGCGAAGGTGATGCCGATATCCGCGCCCGGACGGTTCAGGGCGAAGGACGGGCGGCGGCTGTCGTTGCCGTCGGTCCGCAGGGTGATCTTGTCGGTCAGGCCGACGATGTCGTTGAGCAGTCCGAGCAGCTCCTGGGATTTCTCGCCGTCATCGAGGGAAGCGACGATCTCGAACGGCTGGGTGACCTTCTCGAGGTAAGCCTGCAACTGGGTTTTCAGAGTGGCGTCCAACATGACGGGTTTCCTTCAGCGAATTTCGGACAAACAAACGCCCGGGCGGATCGCGCCCGGGCGTTCGGGCACTCGCGGCTGGGTTGCAGCCGGCAAAGCGCAAGACGGAGGGGGCCGGGGAGGCCCCAGGCGAAGACTTAGATCTTGCCGACCAGGTCCAGCGACGGAGCCAGGGTCTTCTCGCCTTCCTTCCACTTGGCCGGGCAAACCTGGCCCGGGTTGGCGGCGGTGTACTGGGCGGCCTTCAGCTTGCGCAGGGTCTCGGAGACGTCGCGAGCGATTTCGTTGGAGTGGATTTCCAGGGTCTTGATCACGCCTTCCGGGTTGATCACGAAGGTGCCACGCAGGGCCAGGCCTTCTTCGGCGATGTGCACGCCGAAAGCGTTGGTCAGCTGGTGGGTCGGGTCACCGATCAGCGGGAACTTGGCCTTGCCCACGGCCGGGGAGGTTTCGTGCCAGACCTTGTGGGAGAAGTGGGTGTCGGTGGTGACGATGTACACCTCGGCACCGGCCTTCTGGAACTCGGCGTAGTTGTTGGCGGCGTCTTCGATCTCGGTCGGGCAGTTGAAGGTGAAGGCGGCCGGCATGAAGATCAGCACGGACCACTTGCCCTTCAGGCTCTGCTCGGTGACTTCGATGAACTCGCCGTTGTGGAAAGCGGTGGCCTTGAACGGCTGAACCTGGGTGTTGATCAGGGACATGAGAGAACTCCTGTTGGGGGTTGGAAACTTGATGCTGCGCATACTAACCGCATCGGCTGTAATCGCTAAATTGAATGAAGGCATGGACACGATTGGTTTGGTCTATGTGCATGCTTATAAATAGTGGCAGCGATCTATGACAGTCAGCCGGCGATCTGCAGCTGCGGGTGGCGCAAGCGGTATTGCTCGAAGATGAACTGGCGGATGCGCTCGGCATGCTCGCGGTGCTGCAGGCTCAGGTGATAGGCCGCCCGCCGCGGGCCGGCCAGGCGAATGCGCCGGCCCTGGATCGGCAGGCTGTCGCGGCCCGGCAGCGGCAACCAGAGCTTGAACCGCTGCGGCGGCTCGCCGCTGTCGCTGCCGAGCAGCAGGCTGGCGGGAGCCAGCTCCAGCACCCGCAGGTCGCTGGCATGGCCACGCTCGTCGCGCAGCGACAAGGGCTCCGTCAGCACCAGGCGCCAGGGGCGGCGCACCAGGCCTTCCTCGAAGATGCTCGGCGCGCCCATCTCCAGCTGCAGGCCGTGCAGTTCATCCTCCACCAGTTGCAGGGGAAACGTCATGCGGTAGTGGCCCAGCTGCGCGTCCAGGCTGAGCCGGGCGTGCAGGCCGAGGCGGGCGAGCAGGGCGTTGGCCTGGGGGCCGCCGTCGACCTTGAAGGCCGGGATCGGCAGGGCCGTGCCGATCAGCTGGCTGTTGAACACCTGGCGGATGTAGTCCAGCTCTTCGCTGGACAGGGTGGAATGCTCGGACATGGGCCCTCCACGGGCAGGGCATGCATGATCACGAGCAAGGCGCGGGCCTACTGGGTGGCCTGCGCCTTCAGCGCCGTGATCTCGTCCTTGAGACGCGCCACCTCGGCTTCGAGTTCCCGCACCCGCTGCTTGGCCTCGACTTCCTCGCTGACGTCCTTCTGGATGCCGATGTAGTAGGTCAGCTGGTCACCCTCGTTGAACACGGGCGTGATCGACAGCTCGTTCCAGAAGGCGCTGCCGTCGCGGCGGTAGTTGCGGATGATCTGCCGGCACGGGCGCTGTTCGCGGATGGCCTGGCGGATGGCGTTCAACCCGGCCTGGTCGCGTTCGCTGCCCTGCAGGAAGCGGCAGTCCTGGTAGAGAATGTCGTCGCTGGCGTAGCCGGTCAGGCGCTCGAAGGCGGCGTTGGCATAGATCAGGATGTTGTCGTCACCTTCCTGTTCGGCCACCACTATGCCGTCGTTGGACGCGTCTACCACCAGTTGCAGAAGCTTGGCATTGATCATGTGCGGGTTCCCCATCCGTATGGGCTGCATTCTATGGCATCCCGGCGGGCTGTCCACTTGCGGCATAATGCGCACCGGTTTTCAGTGTGTTGCGGAGTGATTCATGAAAGTTGCCATCCTCTCCGGTTCGGTCTACGGCGCCGCCGAAGACGTTGCCCGCCGTGCCGTCGACGTGCTCGAACGCGCCGGCCTGCAGGCCTGGCACAAGCCGGGCGTGGCCCTCGACGAGCTGCTGGCCTTCGCCCCCGAGGCGGTGCTGGTGGTGACCTCGACCACCGGCATGGGCGAGTTGCCGGGCAATATCCAGAACCTCTACTACGCCCTGCGCGACCGCTTCCCGGCCTGGAGCGGCCTGCCCTGCGCGGTGCTCGCCCTGGGCGATTCCAGCTACGACGTGTTCTGCGGTGGCGGCGAGCAGATGCGCGAGCTGCTGCTCGAACTGGGCATGCGCGAGGTGCTGCCGATGCTGCGCCTGGACGCCAGCGAGACGGTGACCCCGGAAGACGACGCCATGCCCTGGCTGGCCGAGCTGGCTAAGGCGCTCAAGGCCTGATGGTTCCGCGCGCCGTCGAGCTGGTCCGCGAGCTGCAGCTGGCCGCCCACCCCGAGGGCGGCTACTACCGCCGCCTGTTCGCCTCGGCCCAGGTGGATGCCGAGGGGCGCGGTGCCTGCAGCAGCATCCTGTTCCTCCTGCCGGGTGGCGCCGCCAGCCGCTGGCACCGGGTGGACGCCGACGAGCTGTGGTTCTTTCACGAAGGCGCGCCGCTGGAGTTGCTGGTCGGTGAGTCGCCCAGCGTGCTGCACGTCGAGCGCCTGGGGCCGGTGGCGCCCGGCCAGTTGCCGCAGCGTGCGGTGCCGGCCGGGGCCTGGCAGGCCGCGCGCAGCCTCGGTGACTTCACCCTGGTCAGTTGCAGCGTGGCGCCGGAATTCCGTTTCGAGGGTTTCCGCCTGCTCGCCGACGATCCGGCCGCCCAGGCCGGGTGGCCGCTGCTGCTCGAGCGGTATCCCGAGCTGTTATGACCCGCAGGGCCAGTGTGCTGGCCTGCAAGGCAACTGGTGAGGGCGGCGAGCCTCGCTAGACTCCTCGGCACAACAACAAGTGCCGAGGTGACTGCCGTGAACGCTCCGCTCAATCTTCCCAGCCTCAAGAATCAGGTGTCCGCCGCCGAATGGCAGACCCGCGTCGACCTGGCCGCCTGCTACCGGCTGATCGCCCTGTACGGCTGGGACGACCTGATCTTCACCCACATCTCGGCCAAGGTCCCGGGCACCGAGGACTTCCTGATCAACCCCTACGGCCTGATGTTCCACGAGATCACCGCCTCCAGCCTGGTGAAGGTCGACCTGGCCGGCAACAAGCTGATGGACGGCCCGTTCGACATCAACCCGGCCGGCTACACCATCCACAGCGCGGTGCACGAGGTGCGCCACGACGTCGGCTGCGTGCTGCACATCCACACCCCGGCCGGCATCGCCGTGTCGGCGCAGAAGCAGGGTCTGCTGCCGTTGTCGCAGCAGTCGCTGTTCGTCCTCGCCAGCCTGGCCTACCACGGCTACGAGGGCGTGGCCCTGAACCACGACGAGAAGGCCCGCCTGCAGGCCGATCTGGGCGACAAGAACTTCATGATCCTGCCCAACCACGGCCTGCTCACCGCCTTCGGCAGCATCGCCGACGCCTTCCTCGGCATGTTCACCCTGCAGCGCGCCTGCGAAATCCAGGTGATGGCGCAGAGCGGCGGCAGCGAGCTGATCCATATCCCGCAGCAGATCCTCGACGGCGCCCGGGCGATGATCGCCGGGGTGATGAAGAGTCCGCAGGGCATGGGCGGCTCGCTGCCCTGGCCGGCACTGCTGCGCAAGCTCGACGCGCAGATGCCGGGCTACGCCCAGTGAGCGGCCTGCCGGGCATCGCCCTGGCCGAGTGGCGGGCGCAGGGACGCGGCTTCAGCTTCAACGGCCAGGCCATCCGCTACTGGACGGCGGGGCAGGGCGAGCCGCTGCTGCTGATCCACGGCTTCCCCACCGCCAGCTGGGACTGGCATTACCTGTGGCAGCCGCTGGCCCAGCGCTACCGCGTGATCGCCTGCGACATGCTCGGCTTCGGCTATTCGGCCAAGCCGCGCTGCCATGCCTACAGCCTGCTGGAGCAGGCCGACCTGCAGCAGGCGCTGCTGGCCCATCTCGACGTGCGCGAGCCGGTGCATGTGCTGGCACACGACTACGGTGACAGCGTGGCCCAGGAACTGCTGGCGCGGCACCAGGAGGGGCGCATCCAGCTGGCCAGCTGCGTGTTCCTCAACGGCGGCCTGTTTCCCGAAACCCATTACCCGGTGCTGATGCAGAAGCTGTTGCTCGGTCCATTGGGCCCGCTGCTCGGCCGGCTGTTCTCGCGCGCCACCCTGGCGAAGAACTTCGCCAAGGTGTTCGGCCCGCAGACGCAGCCCAGCGAGGCCGAGCTGGACGCCTTCTGGGAGCTGATCGCGTACAACGACGGGCCCAAGGTGATGCACCGGCTGATCCGCTACATCCTCGATCGCCGGGCCAACCGCGAGCGCTGGGTGGCGGCCATGCAGGAGACGGCCGTGCCCATGAGGGTCATCGACGGCGCCGTCGATCCGATCTCCGGGGCGCACATGGTCGAGCGCTATCGTGAGCTGATCGAGAGTCCGGACACGGTTTTGCTGCCGGCCATAGGCCACTATCCGCAGACCGAGGCACCCGCAGAGGTGCTCGACCACTATCTGCAATTCCGTGACCGGCTGGAGGCCAACACATGCAGCGACGCACTCTGTTGAAAGGTGCCGCCCTGGGCGGCGTGGCGGCTCTGGGCACCGGCTTCTGGGCCCTGCCCAGCGGCGCCGCGCCGGCCGCCGTCAGCCTGGACGGCGCGCGCAGCGTGCTGGCAGGCCTGCAGGGCAAGGCCCTGGCCAGCATCCAGGGCTGGACCCCGGTCGAGGTGTTCAACCACTGCGCGCAGAGCATCGAGTACTCCATGGACGGCTACCCCGAACTGAAGCCGGCCTGGTTCCGCCACAGCGTCGGCCCGGCCGCCTTTGCCGTGTTCAGCGCCCGCGGCGCCATGCGCCACCCGCTGACCGAGGCCATACCCGGCGCCGCGCCGCTGGCCGAGCCGGCCGGCCAGGAAGCCGCGCTGCAGCGCCTGCAGGCCGCCTTCGCGCGTTTCGCCGCGCATACCGGCGAGCTCAAGCCGCACTTCGCCTATGGCGCCCTCAGCCATGAGGAATACGCCGCGGCTCATGTGTTGCACCTGTACAACCACCTGAGCCTGATCCGCCCCGCCTGATCGGTTGCCGCCCGCATGGCGGCCATCCCCCGGCCTTATCGGGCGATATTCAGTCTGCTCGCGGTTCATTGCCCGGGCCGCTTCGCTGCGGGACACTCCGGGCTTTCGCCGACTGCCCAGAGGAGCCTTTTATGAGCGACGCCATCCGTTTCGAAAACCAGGTCGTGATTGTCACCGGCGCCGGCGGTGGCCTCGGTCGCGCCCACGCGCTGCTGTTCGCCAAGCATGGCGCCAAGGTGGTGGTCAACGACCTGGGTGGCAGCACCCACGGCGAGGGCGCCAACGCCTCGGCGGCGGACAAGGTGGTGGCCGAGATCAAGGCCTTCGGTGGCGAGGCGGTGGCCAACCATGATTCGGTGACCGACGGCGGCCAGATCGTGCAGTGCGCGCTGGACAGCTTCGGCCGCATCGATGTGGTGGTGAACAACGCCGGCATCCTGCGCGACAAGTCCTTCCACAAGATGGAAGACACCGACTGGGACCTGGTTTACAAGGTCCACGTCGAGGGCGCCTACAAGGTGACCCGCGCCGCCTGGGAGCACCTGCGCGAGCAGCAGTACGGCCGCGTCATCTTCACCGCCTCCACCTCCGGCATCTACGGCAACTTCGGCCAGTCCAACTACGGCATGGCCAAGCTCGGTCTGTACGGCCTGACCCGCACCCTGGCCATCGAGGGGCGCAAGAACAACGTGCTGGTCAACGCCATCGCCCCCACCGGCGGCACCCGCATGACCGAGGGCCTGATCCCGCCGCAGGTGTTCGAGCAGCTCAAGCCGGAGCTGGTCAGCCCGCTGGTGGTGTACCTGGGCAGCCGTGCCTGCCAGGACACTTCCGGTCTCTACGAGGTCGGCGGCGGCTGGGTCGGCAAGGTGCGCTGGGAGCGCAGCCTGGGCGCCGGCTTCGACCCCAAGGCCGGCTTCAGCCCGGAAGACGTGGCGGCCAGCTGGAAGCAGATCGGCGACTTCGCCGGCGCCGTGCACCCGGATGACAACGTCACCGCGCTGCGCGAGATGATGGCCAACCTGCAGAAATACGCGGGCTGACCCCAGCCTTGAAGCAGAGGCACAAAGGCCGGCAGCGATGCCGGCCTTTGTGTTTGCGGGCAGTTGGGAACCGCCAGGCCCTGCTAGCAGGGTGACGATGCGCAGGCCGGATTGCCCCGGGATGGCCTGCGCATCGTTCTAGCGGGCCTGCAGCTTGAAGTTGTCGTCCGAGGGCTCCTTGGTATAGGCGCCTTGATCCTGTACCAACTTCTGGGTGCCATTCATCAGGGTGGTGATGCGGCTGTCCGAGGTCTTGGCGGATGCAGCCTGGTTGGTGGTGCCGGTAATCAGCGGCGGGTTGAAGCTGAACGACCAGAGGTAGTGCCAGACGGCGGCATTGTGCTTCTCGACCTGTTGCGTGGCGAGGAAATACCAGGGCTTGAGTTCGGTGAAGGCGGTCATGTTCATCAGTCCCTTGTTCTCGTCGCCGACGAAAAGGGTGCTGGTGACCGACGAACTGCGATAGGCCTCGAAAATCACGCCCTTGCTTTTCAGTTCGCTGACGTAGCTGCGGCTGACCGCGCCGGTCCACTGGTTGCCCAGCCAGCTCTTGGCATAGTTCGAATAGAAGGGATCGAGCAGGGCGACGCGCTTGGGCAGCAGTTTGCTGTTCATGGTGCCGGCACTGATGGCGTCACTGATCTTCTTGGTCAGGACGATGGCCATCTGGTTGCCCAGCGAGTGCCCGAGGATGCGGATGTTGCTGCCGGTGTAGCCGGCCATGTTGGCCTTGTAGCTGTTGAACAGCAGGTCGCCGGCCGACTGGCTCGGTCCGGCGCTGTAGCTGCCGCTGCTGTTGCGCCAGCGCATGCCGCGTGGGCCATTGGCCGTCCAGATCTTGGCTTCCGCGTCGGTGACTTCGTTCTCATCGGCGAACTGGTTCCAGTACAGCACGCCGACGTTGTAGCCGGCATTCAGCCAGGCGGCGGCCAGGTCCAGGCTGGGACCGCCGGCTCCTTCGCGGTTGAAGGTTTCGCGATCCTTGCGAATGCTCGAAGTGTTCTGCCAGCCATGGATGTAGATCACCGTGGGCTTGCTGGCGCCGAAGTAGGCGTTGCTCTGGCCGGGCACGGCCTTCTGCCAGGTGTCGCCATAGCCGAACCAGTACAGGCCGTAGTCGAGGTTGTTGAAGGTGGAGTCGGGGAAAACGCCGGGGGCGGCGTGGACGAGCGAGGAAAAGCACAGCAGGCAAAGCATGAGCAGCTTGCGCATGGTGAACGTCCCTTATGTTGTTGTTGTGTGGGGCGCGTCCGATTAGGCAGCGAGTCGTCGCGGCTGTCAATGCAGTGCCGGGCTGTGCTCCTGGCGTGCCAGCTGGTCGAGGCGTTGGGTGAGGTGCAGGCGCTCACGCTCGTCCTCGCATAGCAGCAGGGCGCGCTCGAGGTCAAAGCGCTCGGCCTGGGGGCAGTCCAGTTCGCGGTAGATGGCGGCGCGCAGCTGGTGGTCGGCGCTGTTCGGCGGAGCCAGCAGGAGGATGCGCTCGGCATCCTTCAGCGCGGCCACATGCTCGCCGGCGGCGCCGTGCAGGTGGCACAGGTTGCGCGACAGGCGCAGCAGCAGGGCAGGGCCGTCGCAGGTCTGGAAGTGCCGGGCATTGAGCTCGGCACCGGGGCCGGCGATGCGGCTGAGCAGGTCGCGGCAGTCGCGGGTATAGAGGCGCCGGCCGTTGCACGGGTCGAGCAGGTGATCGGCGCCGGGAACCCGCAGCAGCAGATGGCCGGGGAAATTCACCGCCTGCAGCGGGATGTCCAGGCGCCGGGCCAGTTCCAGGGCGATCAGCGCCAGCGACAGCGGCTGCCCCCGGCGGCGCTGCAGCACCTGATGCAGCAGGGCGGCGCGGGGGCGCAGGGGCAGGTCGTCGTCCTCGTGGAAGTCCAGCTCGCCGAGGCGGCGCAGCAGCGGCTGGGCGAGGTCGCTGGCGGCCAGGTTGGGCAGGCCGGCGGACACCTGCTGGCGCAGGTTGGCGAACTCGCGCAGGACCTGCTCCGGCTGCAACGTCGGGTCGTGTTCGCGAGCGATCCACAGGGCCGCCTCCAGCAGGGCGGGCGGGTCGGACTCCAGGCAGTGCAGCCAGGCGGGGCGGGCGGGCATGCAGTTCTCCGGTGACGAGACACAGTCCACCCGACTATTAACCGGGCGCCCCCGGTTCGTCCAGCCGTCTCAGGCGTATACGCGCTGGCCGCGGTACATGCGCACCGAGTGGCCCCGCGGCGCCTCGTCGAGCGCCGGCGCGGTGGTGGCCGCCTGCGGCAGCTCGTGGCCCCGGTACTGGCGCGTCGGCTGGGCCGCGGCAGACTGGCGCGCCGGGCTGTGGAAGTCGCTCAGTTCGGCGAGGCGGATGCCGAGGTTGCGGGTTTCCTGGTCGCCGGAGCGCAGGCAGGCCAGCAGCATGGCCTCGACGGCGTCCGGCTGGCTCAGACGGATGTCCACGGACAGTTCTTCGCGCAGACGGCGGCGCAGCGCTTGCATGCAATCGAGAACGGCTTTGTTCAGTTCCATGTCGACTCCCCAGGCTTTCGATGCTCCGGCACCCGGCGTGGCCGGGCTTCCCCGGGTAGGGCTCTGCAAGTGGCGTACCACTGCGCCGGGGCGGCGAACTGTGCGGCTCTTCACAGGTCCATGCTGGCGGGGACGCACGGCGCTGGTGCAGGTCGCACTCGTCTGGCGCCCCGCTGAAGGTCGGCCGGCATGACGGTATACTGCGCGCCCGGCTTCATCTTTCCTGCATTTTCCCGAAGGTTTCTATGCGTAACGACGCTCACGACGAGCTGGAGCATGTGCCCAGCCTGACCACCGATCCGCGCGATCGCGACGACTTCCAGGTCGGCCACGCTGCAGCGCCGCAGCGCAGCGCACCCACCTATCCGCAGGTGGAACGCCGCCGCGGCTTCGGTACCGGCCCGCTGTGGGCCCTGACCGGCGCCCTGTTGATCGCCCTGGGCGGCCTGAGCTGGTGGAGCTACCAGCAGATCGCGCAGATGCAGGCGCAGCTGGTGGTGACCCAGGAGACCTTCGCCCGGCTCAGCGAGGATGCTGCCGGGCGCATCCAGGACATTTCCGGCAAGGTGGTGGCCACCGAGTCCAGCGTCACCAGCGACAGCGAGGCGCTCAAGCTGCGCATCAAGCAGCTGGAGACCCGACTGGCCGAACTGGCCAAGGCGCAGCAGAACGTCGCCGGCCAGCAGAGCGGGCAGGGCAAGCGCCTCGACCAGCTGGCCGCCGAGCTGAAGAGCCAGCAGAGCAGTACCGCGCAGTTCGACGGCCGGCTGGACAAGCTGGCCAGCGAGCAGAAGGCCGGTCTGGCCGGGGTCGGCCAGCTGCAGGAGCAGCTCAAGGGCCAGGCCGCGAGCCTGGAGGCGCTGAAGAAGCAGGGCGATCCAAGCCAGGCCATCCGCAACCTGGAGCAGGACCTGCTGGTGCTGCGCAGCGAGCTGGATAGTCGCGCGGCGCAGAACAGCACCGCCGAGTTCGACGCCTTCCGCGCCCAGGTGACCCGCAACATCAACACCCTCACCGCTCAGGTGCAGAACCTGCAGCAGCAGCTCAACGCGCGTCCCTGAATCGCCAGGCGCACTCGGCCTCGCGCAGGGTGCGCTGGCTGACCCGCACGAACTGGCCGATGGCCTGCACCAGCAGGCCGCTGGCATCCAGGGTCAGCTCGCAGGGCGCATGGCCTTCCGCCTCGCACAGGTAGACGGCATGGCTGGCCTGGCGGTGCAGGCACTGGTAGCGCTGCTGGCGGGCCTCCACGCGCAGGCTGAGCAGGTCGACATGGGCCACGCAGAAGCGCTCGCTGTCGCCGACGGCCAGCGGGCTGCGCTGCAGCAGCGGGGTGTGGGGGAAAGGCGAGGCGGAGAGCATGACCTGCTGGCACTCGCCGAGGTCTTCGCGCAGCTGGTCGCCCAGATGCCAGCGGCCGCGGATGTCGCGGCGCAGTTCGAGGCTGCGCTGGCCGTGGTTGTCGGCCTTCAGCCAGAGGCGGCGGAAGCGCCAGCGCTCGTCGTACTTGAGCAGGTAGGCGGCGGCGATGCTGTTGCCGCGCGTGCTCTGGATCAGGTGGCTGCTGGCGCTGATGCCATCGCCGGCGCTGGCCAGGCCGAGATGCTCGACGCCGTGGCCGTCCCACGGCTTCCACACCAGACTCTGTTGCATCCTTGCGCTCTCCACACGCCAGCCTCCGTGCCGGCGTTTCCATGGCGCCCAGTCTAGGCGGCTGGCGTGCGCCTGTCTGTCAGCCAAAGCCGACAGTCGAGCAACTTCTTGCGCAGTCAGGCCTTGCGCGTGAGCGGCGCCTGGTCGAAGTGCACGCCGGCCAGGCCGGTGTTCTGCAGGGCGCGGATATTGGCGTGGTCGTTGCCGTCGGGGCTGGCCAGCACGGCGCGGTAGTGCTCGCCGAAGGCGCGCAGGGCTTCCTCCAGGCTGAAGCCTTCGAGCAGGGCCAGGCCGAGGGTCTTGCAGGAGCCTTCGTTCTGTCCGGCGGCGTTTGTCACGCTGCCGTTGCAGAAGGCGCTGGGCCGGTAGTCGTAGTGCTCGGCGACGAAGGCCAGGGTCTCGGCGAACTGGAACTGCTCGCCATGCAGGCGGGCGCGGAAGTCTTGCAGGGTCATCAGGATTTTCCTTTGGCGAAGGCGGCCTGCTGCTCGGCGCTGGCTTCCTTCTGGTGCTTGGCCTTCCACTCGGCATAGGGCATGCCGTAGATCTCTTCGCGCGCCTGGTCCGGGCTGACGTCCAGGCCGAGGTCGTCGGCGGCGGCCTTGTACCACTTGGCCAGGCAGTTGCGGCAGAAGCCGGCCAGGTTCATCAGCTCGATGTTCTGCACATCGGGGCGCGAGCGCAGGTGCTGGACCAGGCTGCGGAAGGCGGCGGCTTCCAGTTCGAGGCGTTCTTGATCGGTCATGGCGGACTCCCGGACTTCAGGGTGCGCAGATGATAGAAGCGCGCTGGCCCAGCGGCAATGCCCGTGGCAGAGCGCGGGCCGGCGTCTCAGCGGTGGCCGGACAGGGTGATCGAGACCGACTCGGCGAAGCGCAGGGCGTGCAGCTTGTCCACCTCCACCTCGGCGTAGCGCACGTCGGGGTTGGCCATCACCAGGTCGAGGATCTCCTGGGTCATGCGTTCGAGCAGGGCGAAGCGGTTTTCCTCGACGTGGCGGATCACCGCCTTGGTAATGGTGCGGTAGTTCAGCGCGTGGTCGATGTCGTTGTCGCGCACCGCCTCGGCGGCCGGGTAGAGGATGGTCAGGTTGATCAGCACGTCCTGCTTGTTGTTGATTTCTTCTTCCTTGATGCCGATATAGGTGCGCAGGCGCAGGTCCTTGACGCGGATGCGCGCCATCCCGGGTTCCAGTCGCGGCATTACTTGCTCCGTCCGATCAGTTGCAGGAATTCGTGGCGAGTGTTGCAGGACTCGCGGAAGGCGCCAAGCATCACCGAGCTGCTCATCACCGAATTCTGCTTCTCCACGCCGCGCATCATCATGCACATGTGCTTGGCCTCGATGACCACGGCCACGCCGGCGGCGTTGGTGACCTGCTGGATGGCATCGGCGATCTGCTTGGTCAGGTTCTCCTGGATCTGCAGGCGGCGGGCATACATGTCGACGATGCGCGCCACCTTGGACAGACCCAGTACCTTGCCGGTGGGGATGTAGGCGACATGGGCCTTGCCGATGAAGGGCAGCAGGTGGTGCTCGCACAGCGAGTACAGCTCGATGTCCTTGACGATCACCATCTCGTCGTTGTCCGAGGCGAACAGTGCGCCGTTGACGATTTCCTCCAGCGACTGCTGGTAGCCGTGGCAGAGGTACTGCATGGCCTTGGCCGCGCGCTTGGGCGTGTCGAGCAGGCCTTCGCGCTCGGGGTTCTCGCCGAGGCCGAGAAGGATCTCGCGGTAGTGATGGGGCAGTTGAGTATTCATCGACTATTCCTCGCGGCGGCTCTCAGACGAGATGGCGGCCGCCATTGACGGTCAGCGTGGTACCGGTGACGTAGGGGTTGTCCAGCAGGTAGCGCAGGCTCTGGTAGATGACTTCGGCGCCGGGCTCGATGCCCAGTGCCGACTCGGCCAGGCGCTTGGCGCGGTATTCGGCGCTGTCTCCCGGATTGAACTGGATCAGCGCCGGGGCGATGCCGTTGACCTTGATGGCCGGAGCGAAGCGCGCGGCGAAGGACAGGGTCAGGCTGTCCAGGCCGGCCTTGCTGGCGCAGTAGGCCGGGCGTTTGGCGCTGCCGCTGCGGGTCACGTCATCGCCGATATGGATGATGTCGGCCGGCTTGCTGCGGCGCAGCAGCGCTTCGCAATGCAGGTTGATCAGGTAGGGCGCCAGCATGTGCACGCTGACCATGCGCTGGAACACCTCGGCCTCGTGGCCGGGGGCCTCGGCTTCCCAGTCGGAGGCGTTGTGCACGATGGCGCGCAGGCTGTCGGTGTGGCCCTTGAGTTGTTCGACGAAGGCCAGGATGCCGGCCTCGCTGGAAAAGTCCGCATGGATGGCGCAGGCGCCACGCTGGCGCAGGCGCTGCACGCCCTCGCGCTCGCTGCGGTAGGTGAAGATCAGCGGCTGGCCGTCATCGAGCAGGCGCTCGGCGCAATGCAGTCCGAGGCGCTGGCCGGCGCCGGTGATCAGGATGGGGGCGGTGGAACCGCTCATGGCTGCCTCGCAGATGGCGAACGGGGGGTGCGCATGCGAGCAAAGTTATACCAGGCGCATGCTTTGTACAACCATGCGCTGCGTGTGGAGATAGCTCTGGCGATTGGTGATTTTTCTAAGATTTTGAAAAATATAGATAAATGCTGATTGCGTGGTTCTGTCGCGCCTGTCTCGATCTGTACATGCTCTGGGTTCATGTACAAGTTCTGTAGAGTCGGGGGCGGCTGCGCGCTTGGCGCCGGCCGCCACCCGCCCGGCGCGGCTCAGCGGATTTCCACGGTCCGCTCGCCATCGCTGCGGGTGCGGCCCTGCAGCCAGGGCTCCAGCAGGCGGGTGGACAGCGGAATGAACCAGTAGGTCATCAGCGGGGTGAGGGCCAGGGTGCTGAGCAGCACCCGCAGGACCAGCGGCAGTTCGGCCAGCCAGGTGCCGAACAGCAGGTTGAAGGCCAGCGAGACCGGGAAGAAGGCCAGCCAGATGGCCACGCTCTGCTTCCAGCGCGGCGGCCGGCGCAAGGCGTTGCCGAACCAGGCGTCGAGGCCGCTGACCCGGTGCTCGTGCGGCTGGGCGAACAGGCCGCTGCCGCGTTGCAGCCAGGCACGGCGCGAGGCGGAGTGTTCCCAGGCGGCGAGGGTGGTCCGATCGGCGAAGCGGAAGACGATCTGGAATTCGTCGTCGTCGGGCGGCGGGGCCAGCACGCCGGAGCCGAGGTAGCCGGGAAAGTCGGCGGCGAGTTGCTGGCCCTCGTGCAGCCAGGTGCGGAAATCCTGCAGGCAGGCGCGTGGCACACGGCGTGCCACCAGCATGGTGACCGGTTCGGTAGACATCGTGTATCTCCAGAGCGACAGGCGCGGGCCCGGGTAGGGCGTTGCGCGGTATGCGCCGCCGGGGTGGTGGCGGGCGTGCAGAGAGTATTCCTCCTGCTCCGTGCCGGCCAGAGCTGCCGTGTGCGGCGGGCGGCTATTCGTCGGGTCGTGCGGATTTCAGACTGCGGCCCTGGCTGGGGTACACTCGGCGCAACACCACTCGGCACCCCCCTGGCCATGACCGAACTCGCCCCGTCCCCCGCCCACTCCGACTCCTTCAGGGAGCAGGAGCTGTTCCCCATCCGCGAAGTGTCGCGGGTCACCGGCGTCAACCCGGTCACCCTGCGGGCCTGGGAGCGGCGCTACGGCCTGATCCAGCCGACTCGTACCGACAGCGGGCATCGGCTCTATTCGGCGGCCGACATCGAGGCGGTGCGCAGCATCCTGGCCTGGATCGAGCGCGGTGTGTCGGTGAGCAAGGTCGGCAAGATCCTGGCGCGCAGCCAGGCCATCCGTACCCCGGCACCGGTCTATGTCGAGGTCGCCTCCAGCGAGTGGGGCGAATGGCAGGGGCGCATCCGCAGCGCCGTCGCCGCCTTCGATGCGCCGTTGCTGGAGCGCCTGTATGGCCAGGTGTTCTCCACCTATCCGCTGCTGGTGGTGTTCCAGGAAGTGTTCATGCCGCTGTGGCAGGAGCTCCTGTTGCGCCGCGACGAGCCCGGCCAGGTCAGCGAATGGCTGTTCCTCGATGCCTTCCTGCGCGCCCGCGCCCTGCAGCGTCTGCAACTGGGCGGCGGGCAGACGCGGGTGCTGCTGGCGGCGCTGCCCGGCCATTGCCGCGAGCTGGAGCTGCTGGTGGCCGGCCTGCTGCTGGGCAACGAGGACCTCGGCATCCAGGTGCTCGGTCCCGGCCAGCCTCTGGAGGAGCTGCCCCTGGTGTGCACCCGCGTGCGCCCGCAAGCCCTGGTGCTGTTCTCTAACCAGCCGCCGGCCGATGACCTTGGGCAGCAGCTGCGCCGCCTGGCCCTGGCCCTGGATTGCCCGCTGGCGCTGGCCGGCGACGCCGCCGACCTGGCCGAAGACGAGCTCGACGGTTCGCCCGTCGCCTGCTTGGGCAACGAAGGTCGCCTGATGCAACACCGCCTGCAGCAGTTCCTCGCCGGCCACCTGGATACCTGATCCCGCATGACCTGTGACTCCGCGGCCCGGCCGCGGAGCGTTTCGTCGTGCGCAAAAAAAGCTTGCACTGGGGATGGGTTTGGCTATACAAAAATTGTACACAGATTGTTTTTGTACATGTAGAGAGCAAACCATGCCTTCGTACCGTGCCCCCTTGCGTGACATGCAGTTCGTCTTCGATGAAGTTCTCGATGCCTACAGCCACCTGCAGGCCCTGCCGAGCCAGCGCGAGTTCGGTGCCGACCTCGGCAGCGCCATCCTCGACGAGGCGGCCAAGCTGGCGGAGAACGTGCTGGCCCCGGTCAATGGTCCCGGTGACAAGCAGGGCTGCCAGTACGACCCGGCGAGCAAGACGGTGAAGACCCCGGACGGTTTCAGGGCCGCTTACAAGCAGTTCGCCGAGGGCGGCTGGACCGCGCTGGCCTGTACCCCGGAATTCGGCGGCCAGGGCCTGCCGCATGTGCTGAACATGATGGTCGAGGAGATGGTCTGCTCGTCCAACCTGTCGCTGGGCATGTATCCGGGCCTGACCCACGGCGCGATCAACGCGCTGACCCAGCACGGTACCCGCGAGCAGCAGGAGCAGTACCTGCCCAGACTGATCAGCGGCGAGTGGACCGGCACCATGTGCCTGACCGAGCCGCAGTGCGGCACCGACCTGGGCCTGATCCGCACCCGCGCCGTGCCGCAGGCCGACGGCAGCTACGCCATCAGCGGCACCAAGATCTGGATCACCGGCGGCGAGCAGGACCTGGTCGACAACATCATCCACCTGGTGCTGGCCAAGCTGCCGGACGCGCCGGACAGCGTGAAGGGCATCTCGCTGTTCCTGGTGCCCAAGTTCCTCGAGGACGGCACGCGCAACCCGGCCTTCTGCGGCGGCCTTGAGCACAAGATGGGCATCAAGGGCTCGGCCACCTGCGTTATGAACTTCGAAGGCGCCAAGGGCTGGCTGATCGGCGAGCCGAACAAGGGCCTCAAGTGCATGTTCACCATGATGAACTCGGCGCGCCTGATGGTCGGCATGCAGGGCCTGGGCATCGCCGAGAGTGCCTACCAGATCAGCCTCGGCTTTGCTAAGGAGCGTCTGCAGAGCCGCTCGCTGTCCGGTCCCAAGGCCGCCGACAAGCCGGCCGACCCGATCCTGGTGCACCCGGACGTGCGGCGCATGCTGCTGCGGCAGAAAGTGATCATCGAAGGCTGCCGTGCGCTGGCCTATTTCACCGGCCTGCACCTGGACATTGCCCACGACCACGAGGATGCCGAAGTGCGCCAGCAGGCCGACGACCTGGTGCAGCTGCTGACCCCGGTGGTCAAGGCCTTCCTCACCGACGAGGGCTTCACCTGCGCCAACGAGGGCCTGCAGGTGTTGGGCGGCTCCGGCTTCACCGAGGACTGGGGCATCGAGCAGCTGGTGCGCGACTGCCGCATCACCCGCATCTACGAAGGTACCAACGGCATTCAGGCGTTGGATCTGGTCGGGCGCAAGCTGGCCCTGGGTGGCGGGCGTGCGGTGCGCGGCTTCTTCGCTCAGGTCGAAGGCTGGCTCAAGGCCAACCCCGAGGCGCCGCATGCGGCTGCGGTGGGCAAGGCGCTCAAGCAGCTGCAGCAGGCCACCCTGTGGATTGCCAGCGAAGGCATGAAGGACCCCGAGCAGGCCGGCGCCGCCTCGGTGCCCTACCTGCGCCTGTTTGCCCTGACCACCCTGGCCTGGCTGTGGTCGCGCATGGCCCTGGTGGCCCGCCATAAGCTGGAACAGGGCAGCAGCGAAACCGTCTTCTACGGCGCCAAGCTGAAGTCGGCCGATTTCTACATGGCCCGAGTACTGACCGAGACCGACAGCCTGCTGGCCGAAGTGCTGGCGGGCAAGGCGACCCTCATGGCCTTTGCCGAGGAGGAGTTCGCCGCCTGACGACTGCGCAACCCGGCAGCCATTCTCCCCCCTGTCCCTTTGGGCTGCCGGTTTTTTTATTTCTCGGCACGGTCACCTGCCCGGCCCGCCGATTGCGACCCGCTTCCCGGCGGGTCTTTTTTTGCCCAAGAAAAAGCCCGGCGCGGGCCGGGCTTTTCGCGAGGGCGGGGCGCTTACTTGACTTCCACCGCCAGGTTCTCGGCGATCTTCTTCTGCCAGATCGCCGGGCCGGTGATGTGCACCGACTCGCCCTTGGTGTCGACGGCCACGGTGACCGGCATGTCCTTGACCTCGAACTCGTAGATCGCCTCCATGCCCAGTTCCGGGAAGGCCAGCACCTTGGACTTCTTGATCGCCTGGGCCACCAGGTAGGCGGCGCCGCCGACGGCCATCAGGTACACGGCCTTGTTGTCGCGGATCGCGTCGATGGCGATCGGGCCGCGCTCGGACTTGCCGATCATGCCCAGCAGGCCGGTCTGCTCGAGAATCTGCCGGGTGAACTTGTCCATGCGCGTGGCGGTGGTCGGGCCGGCCGGGCCTACCACTTCGTCACGCACCGGATCGACCGGGCCGACGTAGTAGATGAAGCGACCCTTGAGGTCGACCGGCAGTGCTTCGCCCTTGTTGAGCATGTCGACCATGCGCTTGTGCGCGGCGTCGCGGCCGGTGAGCATCTTGCCGTTGAGCAGGATGGTCTCGCCCGGCTTCCAGCTCTGCACCTCTTCCGGAGTGATCTCGTCGAGGTTGACGCGGCGCGCGCTCGGGCCGGCTTCCCAGACGATTTCCGGGTAGGCGGAGAGGTCCGGCGCTTCCAGTTCGGCCGGGCCGGAGCCGTCGAGCACGAAGTGGGCGTGGCGGGTGGCGGCGCAGTTGGGGATCATGCACACCGGCAGCGAGGCGGCGTGGGTCGGGTAGTCCATGATCTTGACGTCGAGCACGGTGGTCAGGCCGCCCAGGCCCTGGGCACCGATGCCCAGCTGGTTGACCTTGTCGAACAGCTCCAGGCGCAGCTCCTCGATGCGGTTCTGCGGGCCGCGGGCCTTCAGCTCGTGGATGTCGATGTGCTCCATCAGCACTTCCTTGGCCATCACCGCGGCCTTCTCGGCGGTGCCGCCGATGCCGATGCCGAGCATGCCCGGCGGGCACCAGCCGGCGCCCATGGTCGGCACGGTCTTCAGTACCCAGTCGACGATGGAGTCGGACGGGTTGAGCATGGCCATCTTCGACTTGTTCTCGGAACCGCCGCCCTTGGCCGCGACGTCCACTTCCACCTTGTCGCCGGGGACGATCGAGTAGTGGATCACCGCCGGGGTGTTGTCCTTGGTGTTCTTGCGGCTACCTGCCGGGTCGGCCAGGATCGAGGCGCGCAGCACGTTCTCCGGCAGGTTGTAGGCGCGGCGCACGCCCTCGTTGATCATGTCGTCGACGCTCATGGTGGCGCCATCCCAGCGCACGTCCATGCCGACCTTGATGAACACGGTGACGATGCCGGTGTCCTGGCAGATCGGGCGGTGGCCGGTGGCACACATGCGCGAGTTGATCAGGATCTGCGCCATGGAGTCCTTGGCGGCCGGCGACTCTTCCTTCAGGTAGGCCTCGTGCATGGCCTGGATGAAGTCGACGGGGTGGTAATAGGAGATGAACTGCAGGGCGTCGGCGACGCTCTGGATCAGGTCGTCCTGCTTGATCACGGTCATTGGGGCGCTCCTCTATCAGGGAACATCTATAAGGAAGCGCCGGACCACGACCCGGCGCAACTGCGGAAAAGCTGCGGACGACTCTTCACGTCGTTCCGCGGTGGCCGGCAGCGCGGCGGGCCACGAAAAGGCGCCGCAGTATAGCGCGGCGGCTTGCATGGGCACAGCCACGCACACTGGCCGATGGTCGAGGGGCGCGCTATCAATTTTGTGATCACGGGGGTAGAGTTGGGCAAGGTGCCAGTACGGGACGGAGCCCATGAGCACGAGCGTTCCAGGCGTGACAAAGCGTGGTCTGCAAAGCCTCTTGCTGAAGCGTTTCGGCATGGCGGTGGCGAGCTATGCCCTGGTGTTGCTGCTGCTGTGGGTTGCCGTGTGGACGGGCATCTTCAGTGGCGGCCTGCAGGCGGCACTGCTCTGCACCGGCCTGGTCGTGGCCAGCCAGCTGGTCTTCTATGCCCTGCTGCGCAGCGGGCGCAACCTGCGTTTCGTCGACCCCAGCCTGACCGAGGCACAGATCCTCGTCGGCCTGCTCCTGCACACGGCCCTGCTGGCCCAGCTCGATGGCGCGCGGGGCAGCCTGCTGATGTTCTACCTGATCATCCTGATGTTCGGCGCGTTCCAGCTGCGCCCGGCGGTGTTCGTGCGCTGCGCCGCCATCGCCTTCTTCGCCTTCGCCGGGCTCAACCTGTGGGAGGGCTACCAGATGCGCCTGGCCGACCCCGCCCAGGCCCTGCTGCAATCCTGCGCGCTGTTCATCGGCCTGACCTGGCTGAGCCTGTTCGCCAGCTATGCCCAGGCGCTGCGCCAACGCATGCGCCAGCGCCGCTACGCGTTGCAGGCGCACCAGGACACCCTGCGCGGCATGATGCGCCAGCTGGAAGACCTGGTTGCCACCGACGAGCTGACCGGCCTGTTCAACCGCCGCCACTTCCTGCGCCTGGCCGTGCGCGAGCTGGACAACCTCGACCATGGTCGCCAGCACGGCCTGGCGCTGATCGACCTGGACCACTTCAAGCGCATCAACGACGTGCACGGCCACGCCGCCGGCGACCGCGTGCTGCAGACCTTCGCCGCGGTGGCGCGCGCCTGCCTGCGCGACGGCGACGTGCTGGCCCGCTACGGCGGCGAGGAGTTCGTCCTGCTGCTGCCCAACACCGACGCCGACCAGTTCACCAGCTGCTGCGAGCGCCTGCGCGAGGCCTTCGCCAATGCCCGGCCGGTGGGCGTGCAGGTGAGCAACCTGAGCCTGTCCGCCGGCATGACCCTGCTCAGCGCGGGCGACGAGCTCGACGAGGCCCTGCAACGGGCCGACCAGGCGCTGTACCGGGCCAAGCGCGGCGGGCGCAACCGCTGCGATGCAGCCTGGGAGGGCGCCGGTGCCTGAATTGAAAGCCGCCGGCCAGTCCTGTTCGGTGACTCCTGGCAGCAACCTGCTCGATGCCCTCAACGGCGCCGGCCTGCGCGTGCCCTACAGCTGCCGCTCCGGCAGCTGCCATGCCTGCCTGGTGCGCTGCGTGCGTGGCGAACCGCTGGACGAGCAGCCGCAGGCGCTGAGCGCGGAGCGCCGCGAGCAGGGCTGGCGCCTGGCCTGCCAGTGCCGGGTGGCCGGTGACCTCGAAGTGCAGCTGTTCGACCCGGCCCGCGACGGCCTGCCGGCGCGGGTGCAGACGCTCGACTGGCTGAGCCCCACGGTGCTGCGCCTGCGCCTGCTGCCGGAGCGGCCGCTGCGCTACGCCGCCGGCCAGCACCTGGTGCTGTGGGCCGGGGAGGGGGTGGCGCGGCCCTACTCGCTGGCCAGCCTGCCGGGCGAGGAGCCCTGGCTGGAGTTCCATCTGGACTGCCGGCGCAGCGGCGCCTTCAGCGACATCGCCCGCCAGCTGCGCCCGGGCGATGCGCTGCGCCTGGGCGAGCTGCGCGGTGGCGCCCTGCACTACGATCCGGACTGGCAGCAGCGGCCGCTCTGGCTGCTGGCCGCCGGCACCGGCCTGGCGCCGCTGTGGGGGGTGCTGCGCGAGGCGTTGCGTCAGCATCACCAGGGCCCCATAAGGCTCATTCACCTGGCCCATGACGGCGCCGAGCACTATCTGGCCGAGCCGCTGCAGGCACTGGCCGCGGCCCATCCGCAGCTGCAAGTGCAGTTGGTGGCGACGTCCGAGCAGGCGGAGGTTTTGGCACAACTGCGGCTTGTTTCGCGGCAGACCCTCGCCTTACTCTGCGGCTCCCCCGCCAGCGTGGAAGCCTTCGCCCGCCGCCTGTTCATCCTCGGCGTGCCGCGCAACCAGGTGCTGGCCGATCTTTTTCTGCCCCACGCCTGATCGGGGCCTTGCCCCGGAGTTGCCATGAGCGAACACATACTGGTCGAGCGCGAAGACGGCCTGCTGACCCTGCGCCTGAACCGCGTAGACAAGAAGAACGCCCTGACCCGCGCCATGTACAGCCGCATGGCCGAAGTGCTGGACGCCGCCAATGCCGACCGCACGGTGCGTGTCGTGCTGATCACTGGTGGTCCGGAGTGCTTCACCAGCGGCAACGACGTGGCGGACTTCCTGCAGGCGCCGCCCACCGGCATGGACAGCCCGGTGTTCCAGTTCATGCGCGCGCTGTTCGACTTCGCGAAGCCGGTGGTGGCCGCCGTGGCCGGCCCGGCGGTAGGCATCGGCACCACGTTGCTGCTGCACTGCGACCTTGTTTACGTCAGTCGCGATGCCAAGCTGCGCACGCCCTTCGTCAACCTTGGCCTGTGCCCGGAGTTCGGCTCCAGCCTGCTGTTGCAGCAACTGCTGGGGCCGGCCAGGGCCGCCGAGGTGCTGCTGCTGGGCGAGGCCTTCACCGGCGAGCAGGCGGCCGAGTGGGGCATCGCCGGTGCCGCCCTGGAGGATGGCCCGAGCACAATGGCCAAGGCCCGCGAGATGGCCCGGCGTTTCCTCGACCTGGCGCCTTCGGCGGTGGCCGACAGCAAGCGCCTGATGCGTGCGCCGGGGCGCGAGCAGCTGCGCCAGGTGATCGAGGAGGAGGGCGCTTTGTTCGGCCAGCGCCTGCGCTCGCCGGAGGCCATCGAGGCACTGAGCGCCTTCATGCAGCGGCGCCAGCCGGACTTTTCCCGCTTCGCCTGAGGCCGCCGGGGCCAGTCGTCTGAACTGCCGCCTGTTCCGCGCGCCTCAGGGGTGCTCCCAGGGCGCGTCCGCCAGGCGCTGCTGGAGGAAGTCGCACAGCGCCAGGACCTTGTGCGAGGCGCGGCTGGAACGCGGGTACAGGGCGTAGATGGCATAGGCCGGCGGCCGTGCCTGCGGCAGCACCTCGAGCAGCGCGCCCGAACGCAGGTGCGGCTGCACGATGAAGCTCGGCAGCAGCGCCAGGCCCTGGCCGGCCAGTGCCATGGCGCACATCGCCTCGCCGTTGTTGCTGGCGAAGCGCCCGCGCGGCGTCAGGCTGAGCAGGTCGCCGCTCGAGTCGCGGCTGTCGAACGACCAGAACTGCCCCGAGACCACGTTGCTGTAGCCGATGCAGTCGTGCTCCAGCAGTTCCTCGATGCGCTGCGGCACGCCGTGCCGGGCGGCGTAGGCGGGGCTGCAGCAGAGCAGGCGTGCGCTGCTGGCCAGCTTGCGTGCGATCAGTGCGCTGTCGCCGATGTGCGCGACGCGCACGCACAGGTCGTAGCCCTCGCGCTCGAAGTCGCTGATGCGGTCGTCCAGGTGCAGGGTGATTTCCAGCTGCGGGTGCAGGGCCATGAACTCGGCGAGCAGCGGCGCCAGCCAGAGCGTGCCGAAGCTCATCGGCGCGAGCATGTGCAGGCGCCCGCGCAGGCCGCTGTCGGTGTAGGTCGCCGCCTCGGCCGCCTGCTGCAGTTCGCGCAGGGCGTCCTTGGCCTGGCGGTAGAAGCCCAGGCCGTTCTCCGTCGGCCCCACCTTGCGCGTCGAGCGGTGCAGCAGCTTGGCGCCCAGGCGCTGCTCCAGGTCGCTCAGGCGCTTGCTCACCACCGATTTGGACAGGGCCAGATCCTCCGCGGCGCGGCTCACGCCGCCCAGCTCCACCACGCGCAGAAAGGTCTCGATCTCCTGCAGGTCCAGTTTCATGGCGTTCGTTCCCGAGTGTGAGATTGGCCAAGGATAGCGTTGGTATGGCGGCGGATTGTTCTGTTCTAGCGAAAAGCTATTTGCCCATTTGCCGGGACGTCAGGGCCCCCGCCAGCGGCTAGGCTGAGAGTTCATCGATTCCGATGCCCACTTCGCCGCAACCCCACGGGAGGTTCACCATGTCCTTTACCTACAAGCGCCTGAACAAGGACGACGCCGTCGTGCTGCTGGTCGACCACCAGGCTGGCCTGCTGTCGCTGGTGCGCGACTACAGCCCGGACGAGTTCAAGAACAACGTGCTGGCGCTGGCCGACATCGCCAAGTTCTTCAAACTGCCGACCATCCTCACCACCAGCTTCGAGCAGGGCCCCAACGGCCCCATAGTGCCTGAGCTCAAGGCCATGTTCCCGGATGCGCCCTACATCGCCCGCCCTGGCCAGATCAACGCCTGGGACAATGCCGACTTCGTCAACGCGATCAAGGCCACCGGGCGCAAGCAGCTGATCATCGCCGGCGTGGTGACCGACGTGTGCGTGGCCTTCCCGACCCTGTCGGCCCTGGCGGAGGGCTATGAGGTGTTCGTGGTCACCGACGCCTCCGGCACCTTCAACACCTCGGTGCGCGACGCCGCGCTGACCCGCATGGCGCATGCCGGTGCACAGTTGCTCAACTGGTTCAGCGTCGGCTGCGAGCTGCACCGCGACTGGCGCAACGACATCGAGGGTTTCGGCGGCATCCTCGGTGGCCACCTGCCGGCCTACGCCAACCTGATCCAGAGCTACAACCAGAAGTAGCCGGGCGCCCTCCAGCAAAAAGGCCGCTCATCGAGCGGCCTTTTTCATGCTGCACGGCATCACACCAGCGGGTCGCCGACGTGCAGGATCTTCATGGTGTTGGTGCCGCCGGTGCCGTGGTAGCTGTCGCCCTTGGTCAGGATCACCCAGTCGCCGGGTTCCACCACGCCGCGCTTGAGCAGCTCGTCCACCGCCGCCTGGCTGACCTTGTTGGCCGGCAGGGCGGCCGGGTCGAAGGGCACGGTGTACACGCCGCGGAACAGCGCCACGCGGGCCTGCGCCTCGCGGTGCGGGGTGAAGGCGAAGATCGGGATCGACGAGCGGATGCGCGACATGATCAGCGGGCTGTAGCCGCTCTCGGTCAGGCTGATGATGGCCTTCACACCCGGGAAGTGGTTGGCGGTGTACATGGTGGCCAGGGCCACGCTCTCGTCGCAGCGCTCGAAGGTGCGGCCGATGCGGTGGCTGGACTTCTGGCTGGTCGGGTGCTTCTCGGCGCCCAGGCACACGCGCGCCATGGCCTCCACGGCCTCCACCGGGTACTCGCCGGCGGCGCTCTCGGCCGACAGCATCACCGCGTCGGTGTAGTCCAGCGCGGCGTTGGCCACGTCGGAGACTTCCGCGCGGGTCGGCATCGGGCTGTGGATCATCGACTCCATCATCTGCGTGGCGGTGATCACCGCTTTGTTCAGGCGGCGGGCGTGGGCGATGATCTTCTTCTGGATGCCGACCAGCTCGGCGTCGCCGATCTCCACGGCGAGGTCGCCACGGGCCACCATCACCGCATCGCTGGCGCGGATCAGGCCGTCCAGCGCGGCGTCGTCGGCCACCGCCTCGGCGCGCTCGATCTTGGCCACCAGCCAGGCGTTGCCACCGGCCTCGGTGAGCAGGCGGCGGGCGTATTCCATGTCGGCGGCGTCGCGCGGGAAGGACACGGCGACGTAGTCCAGCTCCATCTCGGCGGCCAGCTTGATGTCGACCTTGTCCTTGTCGGTCAGGGCCGGGGCGGTGAGGCCGCCACCACGGCGGTTGATGCCCTTGTTGTCGGACAGCGGGCCGCCGATCTCGACGCGGCAGTGCAGCTCGTCGGCGCCCTTGAGTTCGACGCGCATGACCACGCGACCGTCGTCCAGCAGCAGCTCGTCGCCGACGTCGCAGTCCTGGATCAGCGCCGGGTAGTCGATGCCCACCACCTCCTGGTTACCGGTGGTGCGCGAGTGGGTCGCCGACAGGCGGAACAGGTCGCCGTCCTTCAACTCGATGCGCTTGTTCTCGAACTTGGCGATGCGGATCTTCGGCCCCTGCAGGTCGCCGAGCAGCGCCACGTGGCGCCCGTGCTTGGCCGCCAGCTCGCGTACCAGGGCAGCGCGGGCCTTGTGGTCGTCGGCGCTGCCGTGGGAGAAGTTCAGGCGGGCCACGTCGATGCCGGCGACGATCAGGCGCTCCAGCACTTCCGGGGAGCTACTGGCGGGGCCGAGGGTGGCGACGATTTTGGTGCGGCGCAGGGTCATGCGGTAACTCCATTCTCAATGCGTGCGGCGAGGCTACTACGGCCTTGCACTGTAGTCATTGTTCGCTTGCACTACCTGGTCGGCTGCAGAAAGTCGCGCGGCGGCCGATACTCTGCGCAGTGGAGGAAACCGACCATGCGTACCCTGATCCTGCTTCTCGCCCTGGCCAGCCTGGCCGGCTGCAACCGCATCTCCCTCGACCGCCACCTGGACGAGGCCTACAAGCACTACAACGTCGGCGACTGCGACCAGGCCCTGCTCGACCTGTCGCGCGCCGAGCGCACCAGCCGCTCGCGCAGCTACGTGCAGCCGGAGATTTCCCTGCTGCGCGGCCAGTGCCTGGAACGGCAGAACCTGTTCGTCGATGCGGCGCAGACCTACGAGTTCATCATCAACCGCTACCCGGGCAGCGAGTACGCCTACCGCGCGCGTGCCAGGCTGGAGACCCTGCGCCAGCTCGGGCATCATCAGGCGAGCGAACCGGCCAAGGCGACTCCCGCATCCCTCTGATGCGGCCGCCAGTCGGCCGACTGTCAGGGAGAGGGGCGCGGCGCTAAGCTGCGCCAGAGGAGGGAGTCCACATGCGTCATCTGCTATTCATCGTGCTGCTTGCGCCGGCCCTGGCCAGCGCGGAAATCTACCGCTGGACGGATGCCCAGGGGCGCGTGCATTTCGGCGAGCGCCCGGGCGGGGCCAATGCCGAGACCGTCGAGGTCAAGCCGCAGGTGGTCGAGCGCGATGCCGCCACCCTCGAGCGCGAACGCCGCACCCAGCAGTTCTACGATGCCCGCCGCGAGGAGCAGGCCCAGGCCGCGACGCGTGCCGCTGCCGCGCGTGCCGAGCGCCACCAGGAGTGCAGCGAACTGCGCCGCCGGTTGGCGCAAATCAGCGAGGATGGCCGCTACTTCAGCTTGGAAGCCAACGGCGAGCGCCGCTACTACAGCGACGACGAAATGGCCAGCGCCCGTAGCCGTCTGTCGTCCCGCATCGCCGAGCGGTGCGGTTGACCCTGGCCGGGTGGCGGCAGGCCGACCATACTCCAAGACCCAGCTCTAGCGAATGGCCACCATGCATACCCAGCGCCGCATCGAACGCCACCAGCTGCCTTACTACCTCAAGGTGTTCAACCGCATCACCGACAAGCCCATGGGCTACATCGGCAATGTCTCGCTGGACGGCCTGATGCTGATCAGCCAGCTGCCCATGCTGGTCAACGCGCGTTTCGACATGCGCCTGAAGATCCCCGGCCGCGACGGCCGCGTCCATCCCATCGACTTCGCCGCCACCTGCCAGTGGAGCCGCGAGGACGTCACCCCCGGCACCTTCGACTCCGGTTTCGCCCTGGTGGCGCCGCCGGCCGAGTACGTCGAAATGGTCGATGCCCTGCGCCTGTACTTCAGCTTCCACCCTTTGGCCGCCTCGGCCTGAACTGACCCGGTTCAGGCAATCCAGGGCAGGATGATCTCGTCGCTGCGGCGGATGCCCGCGGTCAGCTGCCGGCATAGGTCGAGGAACTCGCGCATGGCGGCGGTCTGGTACTTCTGCTTGTGCCAGATGAAATAGAACTGGCGGGTGAGGTCCAGTTCGGGCGTTTCCACCGGCACCAGGCTGCCGCGGCGGAAGGCATCGCGCAGCGACAGGCGCGAAATGCAGCCGATGCCCAGGCCCGATTCCACGGCGCGCTTGATCGCCTCGGTATGCTCCAGCTCCAGGCGGATATTCAGCTGCGAGGAGTGATGACGCATGGCCTGGTCGAAGGTCAGCCGCGTACCCGAGCCCTGCTCGCGCAGAATCCAGGCCTCCCGGGTCAGTTCGGCCATGCTCGCGCTGCCGCGTTCGGCCAGCGGATGGCGCGGTGCGCAGAACACCACCAGCTCGTCCTCCACCCAGGGCTGCACCTCGATGTCCGGATGCTGGCAGTCGCCCTCGATCAGGCCCAGGTCCAGGTCGTAGTGCGCCACCTGCTGCACCACATGGGCGGTGTTGTGCACATGCAGCTTCACCCGGCATTCCGGGTGGCGCTGCATGAAGCTGCCGATCAGCAGGGTGGCCAGGTAGTTGCCCACGGTCAGGGTGGCGCCGACTTCCAGCGAGCCGAAGCCGGTCTTGCCGCTGAGCAGGCGCTCGATCTCGCGGGCCTGGTCGAGCAGGGCCACCGCCTCCGGCAGCAGCTGCCGGCCCAGGGCATTGAGCGACAGGCGCTTGCCGGCACGGTCGAACAGCTGGCAGTCGGACTGCCGCTCCAGCTCACTGAGCGAAGTGCTGGCCGCGGACTGCGACAGGGCAAGGGATTCGGCCGCGCGGGAAACGCTTTCCTGCTTGGCCACGGCGACGAAGACTTCCAGCTGTCTGAGCGTGAATTTCATATCTATATAACCAATAAACCATATCTTGATAATCCACTTAACAGATATTGTGGCCCTCCCTAGAATGGCGCGCAATCCTGCCGGCCCCGGCACAGCAAGCTATCGAAGGAAACAGCATGAGCAACATGAACTCGGAACGCGTACTGAGTGTGCATCACTGGAACGACACCCTGTTCAGCTTCAAGTGCACCCGCGATCCGGGCCTGCGCTTCGAGAACGGCCAGTTCGTGATGATCGGCCTGCAGCAGCCCAACGGTCGCCCGCTGATGCGCGCCTACTCCATCGCCAGCCCGAACTGGGAAGAGCACCTGGAGTTCTTCAGCATCAAGGTGCCGGACGGCCCGCTGACCTCGCAGCTGCAGCACCTCAAGGAAGGCGACGAGATCATCATCAGCAAGAAGCCCACCGGCACCCTGGTACTCGATGACCTCAACCCTGGCAAGCACCTGTACCTGCTCAGCACCGGTACTGGCCTCGCGCCCTTCATGAGCGTGATCCAGGACCCGGAAACCTACGAGCGCTTCGAGAAGGTCATCCTGGTCCACGGCGTGCGCTACGTGAACGAAGTGGCCTACCGCGAATTCATCACCGAGCATCTGCCGAAGAACGAATTCTTCGGTGATGCCCTGAAAGACAAGCTGATCTACTACCCGACCGTGACCCGCGAGCCCTTCGAGAACCAGGGCCGCCTGACCGACCTGATGCGCAGCGGCAAGCTGTTCGCCGACATCGGCCTGCCGCCGATCAACCCGCAGGACGACCGCGCCATGATCTGCGGCAGCCCGAGCATGCTCGACGAGACCAGCCAGGTGCTCGACAGCTTCGGCCTGAAGATCTCCCCGCGCATGCGCGAGCCGGGCGACTACCTGATCGAGCGCGCCTTCGTCGAGAAGTAAGCGTCAGTCGCTGCATACACAAACCCGCCAATCGGCGGGTTTGTCGTTTCTGGCCAGGGCTCGGCTGGCGTAGCCCGGATGCAATCCGGGGCTGCCCTCAGCCCAGTACCACTTCCAGTACGCGGATGCGCCCGGGCCCGGGGTAGTGCCAGCGCACCTGCACGTCCCACAGCAGCACGCCGTAGCGGCGTTCCGGCTCCGGCACCTGGTAGGCCGGGCGCGGGTCCTGGCGCAGGCATTGCTCGATCAGCGCCACCAGCGGCTCGCCCAGGCGCAGCGCATGCTCGTGGGCCTGGGCCAGCGCGGCTTCGTGCCACTCCAGGGCTACCTGCGGTGGCGGCGCCTCGGCAATGCGGTTGAACGCCTCGGGTACCTGGTCGGCGTAGGGCACGTAGGGTTTGATGTCCAGCACCGGCGTGCCGTCCAGCAGATCGATGCCGGACAGCCACAACCGACCCGGCTCGACCCGCTCCAGCTTCACCACCGACTGGCCGATGCCGTTGGGCCGGTGCGTGGCCCGGCTGGCGAACACACCGATCGACTGGTTGCCGCCCAGGCGCGGCGGTCGCACCTTGAGTCGGGGCTTGTCCTCCAGCGCCTGGTGGAAGAGAAACAGCAGCCACACATGGCTGACCTGCTCCAGCCCCGCCACCGCCTCGGCACGATCGAACGGCGCCACCAGCTCCAGCACGCCACGGGCGGCCGGGGCCAGCTGTGGCTGGCGGGGAATGGCGAACTTCTCCTTGAAGCAGGAGCGCAGGTAGCCGACGGGGGTAACGGAGTGGGGCATGACGACACGCTATTCGGGGAACCTGCGCATGGTAGCCGAAGCGGCGGAGCGCGGGGCGTGCTGGTGTGCTGACGGGGCGCCCCACTGACTCGGTGCCGAGTAACCAATATTGTCTTGGCGCCTGACGTTTGGTTAAGGGGCCGGCGTTAGCCGGTCCCGAGTGAGCGAAGCGAGCGACTTGAACCAGTTGTTAGATTTGGCGCACGTACTCATTACGGAATAATACGAATACCGCTAGATGGGGATGCACTGCCAATTAATACTGAGTCTGAACTGAAAATTCGGATTTCACGTGGTTTCCCTTCAACACAAGCATCCGTATTTGCGACAGCTTCGATAAATTGTCGTTTTTGGTCAGGGTTATTTTTTAGAAGTGCCCAGTGTTCTGGGCGTACGTGGACAAGTACCGGTTCTTTGTCAGTGTTCCACACGGATATTTCTTGAAGTTGGGTAAAAGCTTTGTATGGGTCACCTTTTGCGCAGATTGCTTCAAGGTCAGAGTTGGTGGCACTTTTCTCTGTTGCGGCTGTAGGGGCTGCTTGTTTGTTAGGTTTAATTAAGTTTCCCAAGAAGCCAGCTGCGATTATTACCCCGATGATCATGGGCCAGTTTGTTTTGCGTTCTGTGGTTGGTATTTCTGTCGAGGTTGCGTTTGGGGTCGTTGACCCTTTGATCAAGCCAAAAAGGCCAACAGGGATCATTATGATACCCACAACTAGTAAAATTTCTGAGGACGGAAACTTTACTAAGAAAGGCAGAACAAAAAGCAGACCGCCGATAGCAAGAAGTTTTATTGCATTTTTGCGTTGCATGGAGGCTCCTGTAAATCTAATTATAAGTAGACGACACAAGTGGCGTAATTTTTTCCGCCACTTGTGTCGCATAACGTTCCTTGTCGTCCAGCAAGTCCTTGTCTAGCCTGCAGTTGGCATCAGGAGATGCGACATGAATCAGGGAGCAACAGCGACATGGATGACAAGCCCAGACTGCTCGATCAGGTACGCGAGCAAATTCGCCTTCGACACTATTCGATTCGCACCGAAGCTGTCTATCTGGAGTGGGTCAAGCGCTTTATCCGCTTTCACAAGTATCGCCATCCGCAGGAGATGGGAGCCCCGGAAGTCGAGGCTTTCCTGAGTGATCTGGCGGTGCGCCGGGATGTTTCGGCTCCGACGCAGAACCAGGCGTTGTCGGCGATTCTCTTCCTTTATAAGCAGGTCTTGCAGATCGAACTGCCGTGGATGGATGGCGTGATTAGGGCGCGCCGGCCGCAGCGCCTGCCGGTGGTGTTGACTCGGGAGGAGGTGGCGAGCGTGCTGGCGCAACTGGACGGTACGCTGTGGTTGATCGCCAGCCTGCTGTATGGCTCCGGCATGCGCTTGATGGAAGTGTTGCGTTTGCGGGTCAAGGATGTGGAGTTTGCCCGCCTGGAAATCCTGATCCGCGATGGCAAGGGGCAGAAGGATCGGGTGACCATGCTGCCGCGCAAGCTCGCTGCGCCCCTGGAGTTGCATCTGCAAAGGGTGCGGGCCCTGCACGAGCAGGATCTGCAGGAGGGCTATGGCCGGGCCAATTTGCCGCATGCCCTGGCGCGCAAGTATCCCAACGCGGCTGCCGAGTGGGGCTGGCAGTTCGTGTTTCCGTCGGTCAATCGCTCGGCCGACCCGCGTTCCGGCGGCATATTCCGTCATCACTTGCACGAGAAGACCATCCAGCGGGCGATTCGCAATGCGGTGCGCCGGGTCGGCCTGCACAAGCCTGCCACGCCTCATACCCTGCGCCACTCATTCGCCACACATCTGCTGGAGAGCGGGCAGGACATCCGTACGGTGCAGGAGTTGCTCGGCCACGCCGATGTGAAGACCACGCAGATCTACACCCATGTGCTCAATCGCGGTGGCCTGGGCGTGCTGAGCCCGCTCGACCGGGCATGAAAAAGCCCCGCATTGGCGGGGCTGTTTTCGCGGCGCTATACGGTCAGACCAGCTCGGCCCAGAGGTCGTACTCGTCGGCATCCACCACGCGCACGCGCACCTTGTCGCCGGGTTGCACTGTGGTGGAGTCGATGAACACGCTGCCGTCGATTTCCGGTGCATCGGCCCAGGAGCGGGCGACGGCGCCTTCGTGGTCGACTTCGTCGATCAGCACTTCGATCTCGGTGCCGATCTTGCGCTGCAGGCGGGCGGCGCTGATGGCCTGCTGGTGGGCCATGAAGCGGTCCCAGCGCTCCTGCTTGACCTCGTCCGGTACCGGCTCCAGGCCCAGGTCGTTGGCCGGGGCGCCTTCCACCGGGCTGTACTGGAAGCAGCCGACGCGGTCGAGCTGGGCTTCGGTCAGCCAGTCCAGCAGGTACTGGAAGTCTTCCTCGGTCTCGCCGGGGAAGCCGACGATGAAGGTGGAGCGGATGGTCAGCTCCGGGCACATCTCGCGCCAGCTCTTGATGCGCGCCAGGGTCTTGTCCTCGAAGGCGGGGCGCTTCATGGCCTTGAGCACTTTCGGGCTGGCGTGCTGGAAGGGGATGTCCAGGTAAGGCAGCAGCTTGCCGGCGGCCATCAGCGGGATCACGTCATCGACGTTGGGGTAGGGGTAGACGTAGTGCAGGCGTACCCACACGCCCATGCTGGAGAGCGCCTCGCACAGCTCCTTCATGCGCGTCTTGACCGGCTGGCCTTCCCAGAAGTCGGTCTTGTACTTGAGGTCGACGCCGTAGGCGCTGGTGTCCTGGCTGATCACCAGCAGTTCCTTGACCCCGGCCTTGACCAGGCGCTGGGCTTCGGACAGCACGTCGCCGACCGGGCGGCTGACCAGCTTGCCGCGCATGGACGGGATGATGCAGAAGGCGCAGCTGTGGTTGCAGCCCTCGGAAATCTTCAGGTAGGCGTAGTGGCGCGGGGTCAGCTTGATGCCCTGCGGCGGCACCAGGTCGACGTAGGGGTTGTGGTCGGCCTTGGGCGGGATCACCTCGTGCACGGCGTTGACCACCTGCTCGTACTGCTGCGGGCCGGTGACGGCCAGCACACTCGGGTGCACGTCGCGGATGGCGTTCTCGGATACGCCCATGCAGCCGGTGACGATCACCTTGCCGTTCTCGGCGATGGCTTCGCCGATGGTGTCCAGCGACTCGGCCTTGGCGCTGTCGATGAAGCCGCAGGTGTTGACCACCACGACGTCGGCATCCTGGTAGGTCGGGACGATCTCGTACCCTTCCATGCGCAGCTGGGTGAGGATGCGTTCGGAGTCGACGGTGGCCTTCGGGCAACCCAGGGAGACGAATCCGACTTTCGGTGTGGCGGTGGACATCGGTGGCTAACCTCGAGCGGGCGCTCGCGGGCGCCTCTGATCAAAAAGTGCGCAATTCTAGCGGCGCCCGCGAGGCTTTTCCAGCACTGTCGGTCGCTGTTCAGCGCCCCGGCAGTATGCGCGTCAGGGTGTTGTCGCGGCTGACGTAGTGATGGAGCAGGCCGGCGGCGGCGTGCAGGCCGATCAGCCAGTAGCCGGCCTCGGCGATTTGTCCATGCCAGTGCTCGAGCTGCTCACCCAGGTCGTGGTTCGGTTCCATCAGCGGCGGCAGCTCCAGGCCGAAGAAGGGAATCGGTTTGGCAAAGGCGCTGAGGATCAACCAGCCGAGCAGCGGGGTGCAGATCATCAGGCCATAGAGTGCCAGGTGCATCAGTTTGGCCGGGATCGCCTGCCAGGCCGGAATGGCCGGGACTATCTTCGGCGTGGGCGCGATGAGCCTGGCCAGCAGGCGCAACCAGACCAGGAAAAAAATGCTCAGGCCGAGGATGAAGTGGGTCTGCTTCATCAACTCGCGGCCATCCGAACCCTTGGGGAACAGACCGCGAAACTCCATGGTGAAGTACACGGTGGCAATCATCACCAGCATCAGCCAGTGCAGGGCGATGGACAGGCTGCCGTAGCGCCGCTCGTCATTTTTCCAGCTCATCTCGTTTCCTCGTGGGGTGGAGCGTCGGGCAAAGCTTAGCCCGGCAAAGCTTAAGGAATGCTGAGGGAGGTCAAGGGAGGGTGGACGCGGGGCCCGTGGGCCCCGTTCCAGCGCCGGCCGGGTAGGCTGGCGCATGGCACCGAGGTGCCGGTAGGGAAGGCGCGCCGCACCGGGTGGGTAACCCCCTGTGCAGGTGTGCGACGCGTGGCGTCCGACGCGGCCGAGCCGCGGCATGGCCGGTTTGGGCGCTCTGGCGGAGCTCCCGGGTGTGAATCTGGCTTTCCTGGGGGCGTTGGCGGCGCAAGCATGCCGCGCCAGGCTTTCACCCCGCTTTCATGCCCTCGTCCACCCGGTGCGGATGGGCGAGGGCATGCTCGGGTCTTAGCCGATGGTCATCAGGCTGGCGTTGCCGCCGGCCGCCGCGGTGTTGACGCTCAGGGCGTGCTCGATCAGCAGGCGCTCCAGCGGGATGTCGGTCTCGCCCTTGTTCAGGCCGTGCACGCTGACGATCGCGCCCTTGCGCTGGGCCGCCTGGCGGCTGACCTCGCGCAGCTGGTCGGAGTCGCCGTGGTGCAGGATGGCGTCGAACTCGGCGTCGCCACCGGTCCAGTCGGCCACCAGGACGATGCGCTTCTGCACCTCCTTGGGCAGCTCGGCGAACAGGCTGCGCTGGCTTTCCGGCCACAGTGCGTGGCTGCCCACGGCCAGGGTCGCGGCCAGCTCGGCGAGCAGGTCGGCGCGCTCCTCGGCCAGGTTCAGCACGCGCTCGCGCGGCAGCAGGGTGTAGCTGTTGCGCTCGCCGGTGGGGCCGGCCAGCAGGTGGCTGGTGTAGCTCTGCGACAGGCCGAGGTACTGCTCGAACAGGGCCGCGATGCCCGGCTCCTGCTTGCCGGCCCAGGCGGCGAAGGCGGCGCGCGCCTTGTCCAGCTCGGTCGGCAGGGCCAGCGCCTGCACGTTGTCGCCCTTGAGGTACTGGGCCACGGCCTCCTGCGGACGGGTCGACAGCAGGCGGTACAGGTACAGCGGTCCGCCGGCCTTGGGACCGGTGCCGGACAGGCCTTCACCGCCGAACGGCTGCACGCCGACCACGGCGCCGACGATGTTGCGGTTGACGTAGAGGTTGCCGACCTTGGCGCTGTCCACCACCTGGGTGATGGTCTCGTCGATGCGCGTGTGCACGCCGAGGGTCAGGCCGTAGCCGCTGTCGTTGATCTGCTGCAGCAGGTTGTCGAGGTCGGCGCGCTGGTAGCGCACCAGGTGCAGCACCGGGCCGAAGATCTCGCGCTTCATCTCGTCGAAGCTGTCCAGCTCGATCAGGGTCGGCAGCACGAAGGTACCGCGCTTGATCTCCTCGGCGTCGGCGCGAGCGGCCTGGAAGACCTTGCGACCCTTCTCGCGCATCTTCTGGATGTGCTGCTCGATATTGGCCTTGGCCTCGGCGTCGATCACCGGGCCGATGTCGGTGTGCAGGCGTTCCGGCGAGCCGATGCGGTACTCGGCCATGGCACCCTTGAGCATTTCCACCACGCGGTCGGCCACGTCGGCCTGCACGCACAGCACGCGCAGGGCCGAGCAGCGCTGGCCGGCGCTGTCGAAGGCGGAGCTGACCACGTCGATCACCACCTGCTCGGCCAGGGCCGAGGAGTCGACGATCATGGCGTTGAGGCCGCCGGTCTCGGCGATCAGCGGGATGGTGCGGCCCTGGGCGTCCAGGCGCCCGGCGATGTTGCGCTGGAGGATGCCGGCCACTTCGGTGGAGCCGGTGAACATCACGCCGCGCACGCGCTCGTCGCCCACCAGGCGGGCGCCGACGGTCTCGCCGCGGCCCGGCAGCAGCTGCACGGCGCCGGCCGGTACGCCGGCCTCCAGCAGGATGCGCACGGCCTGGGCGGCGATCAGCGGGGTCTGCTCGGCCGGCTTGGCCAGCACGGTGTTGCCGGCGGCCAGCGCGGCGCAGACCTGGCCGGTGAAGATCGCCAGCGGGAAGTTCCACGGGCTGATGCACACCACCGGGCCCAGCGGGCGGTGGCTGTCGTTGCCGAAGCTGCGTGCCTGGGCTGCGTAGTAGCGGAGGAAGTCCACCGCCTCGCGCACCTCGGCGATGGCATTGGCGAAGGTCTTGCCCGACTCGCGTACCAGCAGGCCCATCAGCTGCTGGATCTCGCTCTCCATCAGGTCGGCGGCGCGCTCCAGCACGGCGGCGCGCTCGGCCGGCAGGGTCGACTGCCAGATCTGCCCGCTGGCCTGGGCGCAGAGGATGGCGCTCTTGACGTCGGCCTCGCTGGCCTCGTGCACATGGCCGACCAGGTCGCGGTGGTCGGCTGGGTTGCGCACCGGCTCGGCCGGGCCCGGGTTGGGCGTGTCGCAGCCGAGCATGGGGCCGGCCACGTAGCTGGTGTTGGTGGAGGTCAGCAGCGCCGAGCTGAGCGAGCCCAGGCGGTGCTCGTTGGCCAGGTCGATGCCGCTGGAGTTGGCGCGGGCGGCGCCGTACAGGTCACGCGGCAGCGGGATGCGCGGGTGCGGCAGGCCGACTGCGCCTTCCTGGGCGGCCATCTGCTCGACCTGCTCGACCGGGTCCAGCACCAGCTCCTTGAGCGAGATGCTGTGGTCGGCGATGCGGTTGACGAAGCTGGTGTTGGCGCCGTTTTCCAGCAGGCGACGCACCAGATAGGCCAGCAGCGTTTCGTGGCTGCCGACCGGGGCGTAGATGCGGCACGGACGGTTGTACTTGCCGTCCTTGACCGAGCCGACCACCTGTTCGTAGAGCGGCTCGCCCATGCCATGCAGGCACTGGAACTCGTACTGGCCCGGGTAGTAGTTCTGCCCGGCCAGCTGGTAGATGGCCGACAGCGAGTGGGCGTTGTGGGTGGCGAACTGCGGGTAGATGGCTTCCGGCACGGCCAGCAGCTTGCGCGCGCAGGCGATGTAGGAGACGTCGGTGTAGGGCTTGCGGGTGTAGACCGGGTAGCCCTCCAGGCCCTCGACCTGGGCACGCTTGATCTCGCTGTCCCAGTAGGCGCCTTTCACCAGGCGGATCATCAGGCGGTGGCGGCTGCGCTTGGCCAGGTCGATGACGTAGTCGATCACGTACGGGCAGCGCTTCTGATAGGCCTGGATGACGAAGCCGATACCGTTCCAGCCGGCCAGCTCGGGGGCGAAGCACAGGCGCTCGAGCAGGTCGAGGGAGATTTCCAGGCGGTCGGCTTCCTCGGCGTCGATGTTGATGCCGATGTCGTACTGCTTGGCCAGCTTGGTCAGGTTCAGCAGGATCGGGTACAGCTCGTCCATCACGCGGTCGTACTGGGCGCGGCTGTAGCGCGGGTGCAGGGCCGACAGCTTGATCGAGATGCCCGGGCCCTCGTAGATGCCGCGGCCGTGCGAGGCCTTGCCGATGGCGTGGATGGCCTGCTCGTAGGAGGCCAGGTAGCGCTTGGCGTCTTCCTCGGTCAGCGCGGCCTCGCCGAGCATGTCGTAGGAGTAGCGGAAGCCGCGGGCTTCCATGTTGCTGGCGTTGGCCAGGGCCTCGCCGATGGTCTCGCCGGTGACGAACTGCTCGCCCATCAGGCGCATGGCCATGTCCACGCCCTTGCGGATCACCGGCTCGCCGCTCTTGCCGATCAGGCGGTTGAGCGAGGAGGTGAGGCCGGCTTCATTATGGGTCGACACCAGCTTGCCGGTGATCAGCAGGCCCCAGCTGGCGGCGTTGACGAACATCGACGGGCTCTGGCCGAGGTGCTGGCTCCAGTTGCCGTTGGCGATCTTGTCGCGGATCAGGGCGTCACGGGTGGCCTTGTCCGGGATGCGCAGCAGCGCCTCGGCCAGGCACATCAGCGCCACGCCTTCCTGGGACGACAGCGAGAACTCCTGCAGCAGGCCCTGCACCAGGCCCTGGCGGCCACCGGCGCTCTTCTGGTTGCGCAGCTTCTCGGCGATGCCCAGGGCCATGCCGTTGGCGGCCTCGGCCAGCTCCTTGGGCAGGCGCGCCTGCTCCAGCAGCATCGGCAGCGCCTCGGTTTCCGGGCGGCGGTAGGCGGCGGTGATGGCGGCGCGCAGCACCGACTGCGGCAGGATGCTTTCGGCGAAGTCGAGGAATACCTGCAGGCCCGCCTCGTTCAGCTGCTCCACCGCCTCCTCGCCGGCTGCGGCGGCCAGGCCGGCATGCTCGGCCGGGGTCAGGCCACCCTCGACCTGCTCCAGATAGTTGAAGATCGCCTGCTTGATCAGCCAGTGCGGCGTACGGTCGAGCTGCTGGGCTGCTTTCTTGAGACGTTCGCGGGTGGCGTCGTCGAGTTTCACGCCAAGGGTGGTGGTCGCCATGGGTAAATCCTATCTGCAGTGGAGCGCGGATAACGCGTGGCCGAGAGAGTAAGCGCAGGATCGACCTGGGTGCAACTAGGTGCAACCTTATTGTTCGGGCTATGCCGACGAGTTGCACTTTATTGGGCGTGCCGAGTTGCGCCTATGTTCGGCAAACACGCGCATGTCAGCTGCAGCATAGGAGAGATTGCCGGGGCGGGTGGCGGGCGGGGATTTTCGGCGGGCAAAAAGAAAACCCCGCAGCGCTTGCGCACTGCGGGGTTTCTCTCTGGTATTTGGTTGCGGGAGCCGGATTTGAACCGACGACCTTCGGGTTATGAGCCCGACGAGCTACCAGACTGCTCCATCCCGCGGCGCCCATTCTACGCAGGAATACATCTCTGTCAATCGATTTATTGCTTTTGATCGAAAACATAAATCGTAGACGAACGAAAAAGGCCACTCGTTTGAGTGGCCTTTTCTTGAATCTGGTTGCGGGAGCCGGATTTGAACCGACGACCTTCGGGTTATGAGCCCGACGAGCTACCAGACTGCTCCATCCCGCGGCGGCCATTCTACTCAGGAGCGCTCTTGTGTCAACCTCTGTTTTGGGAAAATTGTTTTATCGTCAGATGCTTAGCGTGCCAGAGGTGTAGACTGCAGGCTCTCAGGGCATGCCCGGCGGGGCTTTCGGGACTTCCGTGCGCAAGATCATCCACATCGACTGCGACTGCTTCTACGCCGCCATCGAGATGCGCGACGACCCGCGCCTGGCCGGCAAGCCGCTGGCCGTCGGCGGCGCGGCGGATCGGCGCGGGGTGATCGCCACCTGCAACTACGAGGCGCGGGCCTGGGGCGTGCGCTCGGCCATGCCGACCGGGCAGGCGCTCAAGCTGTGTCCGGATCTGCTGGTGGTGAAGCCGCGGATGGATGCCTACAAGGCGGTGTCGCGGGAAATCCACGCGATCTTCCGCGACTACACCGAGATCATCGAGCCGCTGTCGCTGGACGAGGCCTACCTGGACGTATCCGCCACCCAGCATTTCGCCGGCAGTGCTACCCGCATCGCCCAGGACATCCGCCGGCGGGTATCCCAGGAGTTGCACATCACGGTGTCGGCCGGGGTGGCGCCGAACAAGTTCCTGGCCAAGATCGCCAGCGACTGGCGCAAGCCCAATGGGCTGTTCGTGATCACCCCGGACCAGGTCGAGGCGTTCGTCGCCGAGCTGCCGGTGGGCAAGCTGCATGGCGTGGGCAAGGTCACCGCGGACAAGCTGGGGCGCTTGGGGATTGCCACCTGCGCGGACCTGCGCGAGTGGAGCAAGCTGGCCCTGGCGCGCGAGTTCGGCAGCTTCGGCGAGCGCCTTTGGAGCCTGGCACGCGGTATCGACGAGCGCCCCGTGCAGGTGGACAGCCGGCGCCAGTCGGTGAGTGTGGAAACCACCTACGACCATGACCTGCCGGATCTGGCCGCCTGCCTGGAGCACCTGCCCGAGCTGCTGGCGCAGCTCGACACCCGCATGGCCCGGCTGGACGCCAGCTACCGGCCGGACAAGCCGTTCGTCAAGATCAAGTTCCACGACTTCAGCCAGACCACCCTGGAGCAGGCCGGTGCGCGCCGTGACCTGGACAGCTACAAGCTACTGCTGAGCGCCGCCTTCGCCCGTGGCAACAAGCCGGTGCGCCTGCTCGGCGTGGGGGTGCGTCTGCAGGATCTGCGTGGCCGGCATGAGCAGTTGGAGTTGTTCGAGGAGTAGGACATCGAACAGCCTGGCTGTGACTCCCCTCTCCCACTTGTGGGAGAGGGGGCGGGGGAGAGGGTATGTGGCCGGCCCTCTCCCTAGCCCTCTCCCGTAAACGGGAGAGGTGATGGGGGCTGGAGAGATCCATGTCGGCAGGGTGCTACGGCCCCTCTCGCTCATCTATGGAAGAGGGGGCGAGTAGCCCGGATGAAATCCGGGAAAGCAGGCAACTTCGCCCCCGGATTGCATCCGGGCTACCGCGGAAAGAGGCTGCGGAGGACTGTTCAGCCTTCTTCCGGCCACAGCCGGATCGGCTTGCCCGCCGCCGGCCACAGGCGCAGCTGGCCGATGCCGGACACGTCCCAGCGCTGCACCTGGCCCAGGGCTTCGAGGAAGCGCTGCTCCTGTTCCATCAGGGCGGGTGCGCACAGCTTGCGGGTGGCGCCAGCCTGGGCGAAGGTCAGCTTCTCGCCGTCACGCTGGTAGCTGGCGAACCAGTGGTTGCAGCCGGCGCTGCCATAGGCGCGGCCATCCTCGCCGAGGGTGATGGTGAGGTGGCTGCGGTCGATCAGCGGGCGCTCGCCGATCCATTCCACTCGATAGGTCTTGTCGCTTTCCAGCTGTACCGGGTCGCTGGCGCAACCGGCCAGGGTGGCGGCGAGCAGCGCGGGAACCAGGGCGTGTTTCATAGGCTTTGCTCCTTGCAGGCAGGGCAGAAGTGCTTGCCGCCGCGGCTGGCCCAGCCCAGTTCGGCCAGCCGTGCTTCGGCCGCCGGGGCCTGGGCCTTGGCGCCGAGGCTGGCGTCGACGGCGAACTCCAGGTCGATGCGCTTGCCGCAGCCGTCGCAGTCGACCTGCCAAGTATGGATCGCCAGTTCGCGGAAGACCGGGCCGCTGGCCACCGCCAGCCACTGGCCGGGCGGGTTGATCAGGTGGCGGACCTTCTCCACGGCCAGGCTCATGGACAGCTCGCGGCTGCCCTTGAGGGTCACCAGCAGGGTGTCGCCGGCCTGGATGGCGCCACCGTTGCCGGTGACCTGGTAGCGGCCCGGCGCCAGGGCGCGGCATTCGGTCAGGGTGTGTTGCGGGTTGAGCAGGGTGTAGCGGAAATCGTGGGTGGTCATGCAGCCTCCTGAGCTGCGCGGGATGCTATCACGCGGCAGCGGTCACCCGGTTGAGCGGCGTGCCGGCGGCCCAGGCGGCGATGTTGTCCAGGGTGGTGGTGGCGATGGCGGCCAGCGCCTCGCGGGTGAGGAAGGCCTGATGGGCGGTGACGATGACGTTGGGGAAGGTCAGCAGGCGCGCCAGTACGTCGTCCTGCAGCGGCTGGTCGGAGCGGTCCTCGAAGAACAGTTCGGCCTCTTCCTCATACACGTCGATGCCCAGGTAGCCGAGCTGGCCGCTCTTCAGCGCGCCGATCAGCGCCGGGGTGTCGACCAGCGCGCCGCGCCCGGTATTGATCAGCATGGCGCCGCGCTTCATCTGTGCCAGCCGGGCGCTGTCGATCAGGTGGCGGCTGCCCTCGTTCAGCGGGCAGTGCAGGCTGATGATGTCGCTTGCCGCGATCAGGTGGTTGAGGGTGACCTGGTGGCCGCCGAAGCTCGCCAGTTCAGGCACCGGATAGGGGTCGTAGACCAGCACCCGGCAGCCGAAGCCGGCCATGATGCCGGCGAAGGCCTGGCCGATCTTGCCGGCGCCTATCACGCCCACCGTCTTGCCGTGCAGGTCGAAGCCGGTCAGCCCGTGCAGCGAGAAATCGCCCTCGCGGGTGCGGTTGAAGGCGCGGTGGATGCGCCGGTTCAGCGCCAGGATCAGCGCCACCGCGTGCTCGGCCACTGCATGCGGCGAATAGGCCGGCACCCGCGCCACGGCCAGCCCCAGGCGCTCGGCGGCCACCAGGTCGACATGGTTGTAGCCGGCCGAGCGCAGAGCGATCAGGCGCGTGCCGCCGGCGGCCAGGCGCTCCAGCACCGGCGCGGACAGGTCGTCGTTGATGAAGGCGCAGACCACCGCGCAGCCTTCGGCCAGGGCGGCGGTGTCGGCGCGCAGCAGGCAGTCCTGGAATTCCAGCTGCCAGTCGGTGGGCAGTGTGTGGGCGCGGAAGCTCTCGCGGTCGTAGGGCTTGCTGCTGAACAGCACGATGCGCATGGAGTCGCTCCTTCAGGCGCCGACGGCGGCCTGCTCGGCCAGGCGGGTGATAGCCATGTCCAGTTCGTCGAGGGCGGTCTGGGCCGCCGGGTCGTCCTGCTTGAGCAGGGTCTCGCTGCGCTGGCAGGCAGCGCGCAGTTGCGGCACCCCGCAGTAGCGGGTGGCGCCGTGCAGGCGGTGCACCCGCTCGATCAGCGCGCCGCGCTCGCCGGTCTCGCGGGCCTGGCGGATGGCCTGGCGGTCGGCGGGCAGGCCGGCCAGCAGCATGCTCAGCATGTCGGCGGCCAGGTCGGCCTTGCCGGCGGCCAGGCGCAGGCCCTCCTCGGGGTCGAGCACGCGCAGCGCGGCCGTCGACGGCGGCGCCTCGGGGGCGCTCGGCGCGGCGTGGTTGCGCAGGGCCAGGCCGGTCCACTTGAGCACCACCTGGGCCAGCTGGCGTTCGTTGATCGGCTTGGTCAGGTAGTCGTCCATGCCGCCCTGCAGCAGGGCGCGCTTCTCGTTGGCCAGGGCGTGGGCGGTGAGGGCGACGATGGGCAACGGGCTGCGCTCGCGCTCCTGCTCCCACTGACGGATCGCCTCGGTGGCCTGGCGCCCGTCCATGCCGGGCATCTGCACGTCCATGAACACCAGGTCGAAGGGCTGCTGCTGCACTGCCTCGATGGCGGCGTAGCCGCTGTCCACGGCGGTGACCTCGGCGCCCATGTCGCCGAGCAGGGTGCGCACCAGCAGCAGGTTGGCCGGGTTGTCGTCGACGCACAGCAGGCGCGGCGCGCGGCTGGTCAGCGGGGCCGGCGTCTCGGCCTTGGGCTGGCGCGGGTGGATCAGGTCGATCAGGGCGCGCAGCAGCTTGCGCGTGCAGGCCGGCTTGGCCTGTACCTGGATTTCCGGCTGCGCCTCCAGGTAGCGCGCCTGCTCGGTGGTGGGGCAGAGCACCAGAGCCTTGCAGCCGAGCCGCTCGAGGTCCCAGATGCGCTGGCCGAGCTGCTCGGGCGGGAGTTGCTGCAGGCACACGCCGAGCACCGCCAGCTCGATCGGCCGGCCGTCCTGGCGCTGGCGCGCCACCTGTTCCAGCAGCGCGTCCAGGCTGGTGCAGTCCTGCACCTGCAGTCCGCAGTCCTCCAGCTGGTGCTGCAGGGCCTGGCGGGTCAGTTCGTGGCTCTCCAGCAGGGCCACGCGACGGCCCTCGAGCGGCACGCGCGGCAGGTCGTCACCGTCGTCGCGGGCCTTGGGCAGGGTCAGGCTGATCCAGAATTCCGAGCCGCTGCCGGGGTTGCTGTCGACGCCGATCTCGCCGCCCATCTGCTCGATCAGGCGCTTGGAGATGACCAGGCCGAGGCCGGTGCCGCCGGCCTGGCGGGAGAGCGAGTTGTCGGCCTGGCTGAAGGCCTGGAACAGCGCGCGCAGGTCGTCGTCGGACAGGCCGACGCCGGTGTCCTGCACGCTGATGCGCAGCTGGGCACGCTCGTCGTTCTCGTCCTCGACCATGGCGCGCACGGCGATGCTGCCCTCGCGGGTGAACTTGATGGCGTTGCTCACCAGGTTGGTCAGCACCTGCTTCAGGCGCAGCGGGTCGCCCTGCAGGGCCAGCGGGGTGTCGCGGTAGATCAGGCTGACCAGCTCCAGGCGCTTGTCGTGGGCGGCGGGGGCGAGGATGGTCAGGCAGTCCTGGATCAGGTCGCGCAGGTTGAACGGAATGCTTTCCAGCACCAGCTTGCCGGCCTCGATCTTGGAGAAGTCGAGGACCTCGTTGATGATCCCCAGCAGGCTCTCGGCGGACTTCTCGATGGTGCCCAGGTAGTCCTGCTGGCGCGGCGTCAGCTCGCTTTTCTGCAGCAGGCCGGTGAAGCCGAGGATGCCGTTGAGCGGGGTGCGGATCTCGTGGCTCATGTTGGCCAGGAACTCGGACTTGATGCGGCTGGCCTCCAGGGCCTCCTTGCGCGCCAGGTCCAGCTCGATGTTCTGGATCTCGATGGTTTCCAGGTTCTGCCGCACGTCCTCGGTGGCCTGGTCGATGCTGTGCTGCAGCTCCTCCTGGGCGTTCTGCAGCGATTCGGCCATGCGGTTGATGCCGGCCGCCAGTTCGTCCATCTCGTGGCTGCCCAGGGGTGGCAGGCGGGTCTCCAGATGGCCTTCCTTGAGCTGGTTGACGCCCTGCTGGATGTGGCGCAGGGGGTCGTTGATGGTGCGGCTCATGCGCAGGGCGAGCAGGGCGGTGACGGAGAGGCCGGCGATAATCAGCAACAGGCTGGCGAACAGGCTGCGATAGCCCTGCAGCAGGGTGCGATGGTGCGACAGCTCCAGCTCGACCCAGCCCAGCAGGCGGTCGGCGCTGTCCGGTTCGCTGGGGCCGGCCAGGCTCTGGTGGCGGCCGAACACCGGCAGCAGGAAGCGCGTGGCATCCTGGCTGGTGCGGGTGGCCAGCGGCTCGACGGTGAGCTGCGGCGGCTCGTTGAGCATGCTCGGCCCGGCCTGGGCCAGGCTGCGCCGCTCGGTGGAGAGGAAGCCGACGGCGCGCACGTCCTGCTGGTTCAGGGTCTCCTCGGCCAGGCGCTTGAGCTGGGCGCTGTCCTCGCGGGCCAGGGCTGGTGCGGCCAGCGGTGCCAGGTGCTGCACCACCAGCTCGCCGCGCACCAGCAGCTGGCTGCGCAGGTCGGCCAGCTGCATCCAGGTGAAATAGCCGCCCAGCAGCAACGCCAGCAGGCTGGTGGGGAGCAGGGTGAGCAGCAGCACGCGGCCCTTGATGCCGAGGTCCTTGAACACGGGGTTCTCCAGCGATCCGATGTTCCGCGAGTTTAGCGGCTGGGCCGGTGGGCGGACAGCGTGGCGATATGGCCGGCGGCGGTTTGCCGCTATCATGGGGCACCTGTTTCACGAACGGATGGCCGCTTCGCATGACCCTGCAGTTCCCCACCATCGCCGACTGCATCGGCAACACCCCGCTGGTTCGCCTGCAGCGTCTGCCCGGCAGCGAGCGCAATCACCTGCTGGTGAAGCTGGAAGGCAATAATCCGGCCGGCTCGGTGAAGGATCGCCCGGCCATGTCGATGATCACTCGCGCCGAGCTGCGCGGCGACATCCAGCCCGGCGATGTGCTGATCGAAGCCACCAGCGGCAACACCGGCATCGCCCTGGCGATGGCGGCGGCGATCAAGGGTTACAAGATGATCCTGATCATGCCCGGCAACTCCACCGAGGAGCGCAAGGCGGCGATGAGCGCCTACGGCGCCGAGCTGATCTTGGTGGACAACATGGAGGTGGCGCGCGACCTCGCCCTGGCCATGCAGGCCGAGGGCAAGGGCAAGGTGCTCGACCAGTTCGCCAACGGCGACAACCCCGAGGCGCACTACCGCAGTACCGGTCCGGAGATCTGGCGCCAGACCCAGGGCGCCATCACCCACTTCATCAGCTCGATGGGCACCACCGGCACCATCATGGGCACCTCGCGCTACCTCAAGGAGCAGAACCCGGCCGTGGAGATCATCGGCCTGCAGCCGCAGGACGGCTCAGCCATCCCCGGCATCCGCCGCTGGCCGCAGGCGTACCTGCCGAGCATCTTCGATGCCAGCCGGGTCGACCGCGTCCTGGACATCTCCCAGGCCGAGGCCGAGGACATGATGCGCCGTCTGGCGCGCGAGGAAGGGATCTTCTGCGGCGTGTCGTCCGGTGGTGCGGTGGCGGCCATGCTCAAGCTGGCGCGCGAGACCGAGAATGCGGTGATGGTGGCGATCATCTGCGACCGCGGCGACCGCTACCTGTCGTCCGGCCTGTTCAACCACTGACCATGAGCAAGCACAGATCGCTGCGCTTCCAGCCCGCCGGCGGCGAGCGCAAGGCCCAGGTGCCGGTCGGCAAGAAGCAGAAGCTGACCATCGAGCGTCTGGCCAACGACGGTCGCGGCATCGCCTTCGTCGAGGGGCGCAGCTGGTTCGTCGCCGGTGCGCTGGCTGGCGAGGAGGTCGAGGCACGCGTGCTGGCCGCCCGCGCCCAGGTGGTGGAGGCGCGCAGCGAGCGCGTGCTGACCCCTTCTTCGCTGCGCCGCGAGCCGGCCTGCGCGCATGCCGGCCGCTGCGGTGGCTGCACCCTGCAGCACCTGCCGCATGCCGAGCAGCTTGCCCTGAAACAGCGCAGCCTGGCCGAACAGATGCAGCGCCAGGCCGGCGTCGAACCGGATGAGTGGGCGGCGCCGCTGACCGGCCCCGAGTTGGGCTACCGGCGCCGCGCGCGCATCGCCGTGCGCTGGGACGTCAAGGGCAAGCGCCTGGAGGTCGGCTTCCGTGCCGCGGCCAGCCAGGACATCGTCGCCATCGACGACTGCCCGGTGCTGGTACAGCCCTTGCAGCCGATCCTGCGCGCCCTGCCGGCGCTGTTGCGGGCGCTGGACAAGCCCCAGACACTCGGCCACGTCGAGCTGTTCCACGGCACCCAGGCGGCCCTGCTGCTGCGCCATACGGCGCCGCTGGGCGAGGCCGATCTGCAGCACCTGCGCGCCTTCTGTGCCGAGCACCAGGCGCAGCTGTGGCTGCACGGCGCCGGCGAGCCCGAGCCCGATGTGCCGGAGCAGCGCCTGGGCTATCGCCTGGAGCCCTGGAACCTGGAGCTGCAGTACCGCCCGGGCGATTTCGTGCAGGTCAATGGTGCGGTCAATCAGGCCATGGTCGAACAGGCGCTAGACTGGTTGGCGCCGCAGACTGGCGAGCGGGTGCTGGACCTGTTCTGCGGCCTGGGCAACTTCGCCCTGCCGCTGGCGCAGCGGGTCGGCGAAGTGGTGGCGGTGGAAGGCGTGCAGGCCATGGTGGCGCGGGCGCGGGAAAATGCCGCGGCCAACGGCCTGGGCAATCTGCACTTTTTCCAGGCCGACCTGTCGAAGCCGCTGGCCGGCGCCCCCTGGGCCGCCCGCGGCTTCGCCGCGATACTGCTCGACCCGCCGCGTGACGGCGCGTTCGAGGTGGTCAAGGAGATTCACCGGCTGGGCGCGCGGCGCCTGGTCTATGTGTCCTGCAACCCGGCGACCCTGGCGCGCGATGCCGCCGAGCTGGTCCGGCAGGGCTACCGGCTGAAGCGGGCCGGGATTCTCGACATGTTCCCGCAGACGGCACATGTGGAGGCGATGGCGTTATTCGAGAGGGGCTAGGAAGCCCTTGTAATCCGACTGGCCCAGAGAAGGTCAGAGCTAATCCGGCGGGGCTTAACTCGCCGTAGGGAAGGCAGAAGATGGTACAGGTCAGAGCACACCAGCCGATCAACCTCGACGGCAGCATCAACCTCGAGGCCTGGCTGGACCATACGCTGAGCGTCGACCCGGCGCTCGACCGCGAGGCCCTCAAGGCGGCCTGCGAGTTCGCCCGCGAGGTCGAGCAGCAGGCCAATGCCGCGCAGAACCTGTGGGCGGAGGGCAACTCCAGCTTCCAGACCGGCCTGGAGATCGCCGAGATCCTCGCCGACCTCAAGCTTGACCAGGACAGCCTGGTGGCCGCGGTGATCTACCGCGCCGTGCGCGAGGGCAAGACCACGCTCAAGGCGGTGCAGGAGAAGTTCGGCTCGGTGGTGGCCAAGCTGATCGAGGGTGTGCTGCGCATGGCGGCGATCAGCGCCTCGCTGAATCCGCGCGACTCCCTGGTGCTCGGTTCCCAGGCCCAGGTGGAGAACCTGCGCAAGATGCTGGTGGCCATGGTCGACGACGTGCGCGTGGCGCTGATCAAGCTGGCCGAGCGCACCTGTGCGATCCGCGCGGTCAAGCATGCCGACGACGAGAAGCGCCACCGCGTGGCACGCGAGGTCTTCGACATCTACGCGCCGCTGGCCCATCGCCTGGGCATCGGCCATATCAAGTGGGAGCTGGAGGACCTGTCCTTCCGCTACCTGGAGCCGGAGCAGTACAAGCAGATCGCCAAGCTGCTGCACGAGCGCCGCCTCGACCGCGAGCAGTACATCGCCGACGTGATGAACCAGCTGCGCACCGAGCTCACCGCCACCGGGATCAAGGCCGACATCAGCGGCCGCGCCAAGCACATCTATTCGATCTGGCGGAAGATGCAGCGCAAGGGCCTGCAGTTCAGCCAGATCTACGACGTGCGCGCGGTGCGCGTGCTGGTACCGGAGGTGCGCGACTGCTACACCGCCCTCGGCATCGTGCACAGCCTGTGGCGGCACATTCCCAAGGAATTCGACGACTACATCGCCAACCCCAAGGAGAACGGCTACCGCTCCCTGCACACCGCGGTGATCGGCCCGGACGGCAAGGTGCTGGAGGTGCAGATCCGCACCCAGGCCATGCACGAGGAGGCCGAGCTGGGCGTGTGCGCCCACTGGAAGTACAAGGGCACCGACGCCAAGGGCGGCTCCGACCACTACGAGGAGAAGATGGCCTGGCTGCGCCAGGTGCTGGAGTGGCATGAGGAGCTGGGCGACATCGGCGGCCTGGCCGAGCAACTCAAGGTCGACATCGAGCCGGACCGGGTCTACGTGTTCACCCCGGACGGCCACGCCATCGACCTGCCCAAGGGCGCCACGCCGCTGGACTTCGCCTACCGCGTGCACACCCAGATCGGCCACAACTGCCGCGGCGCCAAGATCAACGGGCGCATCGTGCCCCTGACCTACAGCCTGCACACCGGCGAGCAGGTCGAGATCATCACCAGCAAGAACGGTGCGCCGAGCCGCGACTGGCTCAACCCCAACCTGGGCTACATCACCACCAGCCGGGCGCGGGCGAAGATCGTCCACTGGTTCAAGCTGCAGGACCGCGAGCAGAACGTCGCCGCCGGCAAGGCCATGCTCGAGCGCGACCTGGCGCGCCTGGCGCTGGCGGCGGTGGACTTCGCCAAGCTGGCGGAGAAGTGCAACCTGAAGACGGTCGAGGACATGTACGCGGCCCTCGGCGCCGGCGACCTGCGCCTGGCCCATGCGGTCAACCTGGCCCAGCAGCAGGTCGAGCCGGAGCGCGGCAACGAGCAGCTCGAGCTGATCCCGCGGCGCGCCAGTGCGCCGCGCCCGGGCAAGCGCGGCGATATCCAGATCCAGGGCGTCGGCAACCTGCTGACGCAGATGGCCGGCTGCTGCCAGCCGCTGCCGGGCGACCCGATCGTCGGCTACATCACCGTCGGTCGCGGGGTCTCGATCCACCGCCAGGACTGCGCCTCGGTGCTGCAGCTGGCCGGGCGCGAGCCGGAGCGGATCATCCAGGTCAGCTGGGGGCCGGTGCCGGTGCAGACCTACCCGGTGGACATCGTGATCAAGGCCTACGACCGTTCCGGCCTGCTGCGCGACGTGACCCAGGTGCTGCTCAACGAGCGCATCAACGTGCTGGCGGTGAACACCCGCTCGAACAAGGAGGACAACACCGCCTCCATGCTGCTGACCATCGAGATTCCCGGGCTGGATGCCTTGTCGCGCCTGCTCGCGCGCATCTCCCAGTTGCCCAACATCATCGAGGCGCGGCGCAATCGCTCCGGCACCTAACGGGCGCTCCCCGCTGCGGCGGGGCGCCCTCGACCCCACGGAAGCCCCATGTACCAGCTCGACGACCTGCTGCACCTGATGGCCCGCCTGCGCGACCCGCGGCACGGCTGCCCCTGGGACCTCAAGCAGAGCTACGCAACCATAGTCCCCTACACCCTGGAGGAAGCCTACGAGGTGGCCGACGCCATCGAGCGCGGCGACTTCGACCATCTGCCCGGCGAGCTGGGCGACCTGCTGTTCCAGGTCGTCTACTACAGCCAGTTGGCCAGGGAAGAGGGGCGCTTCGAGTTCGCCCAGGTGGTCGACGGCATCACCCGCAAGCTGATCCGTCGCCACCCGCACGTGTTCCCTGACGGCGACCTGTATGGCGCGCCGGATGCGGCGAAGCTGGAGGAGGCGGCGGTCAAGCAGCGCTGGGAGGAACTCAAGGCCGAGGAGCGCGCCGAGAAGGCCGCGGCGCCCGAACAGCTGTCGCTGCTCGACGATGTGCCCACGGCGCTGCCGGCGCTGTCGCGTGCCGCCAAGCTGCAGAAGCGCGCGGCCCAGGTCGGCTTCGACTGGCCCGAGGCGTTGCCGGTGGTGGACAAGGTGCGCGAGGAACTCGACGAAGTGCTGGAGGCCATGAGCGAGAACGATGCCGGGGCCATCGCCGAGGAGATCGGCGACCTGCTGTTCGTCGTCACCAACCTGGCGCGGCACCTCAAGGTCGACCCGGAAGCTGCCCTGCGCGCGGCCAACGGCAAGTTCGAGCGGCGCTTCCGCCATATCGAACAGGCATTGCGCGAGGCCGGTCGGCCCATCGAGAATTGCAGCCTGGATGAACTGGATGCCCTGTGGGGCGAAGCCAAGAAACTGGAAAAACTGCAGCCTGGCTGCTGAGTGATGAGAACCCCATGAGCCTTTCCCTCCGCGACCAGCTGCTGAAAGCCGGCCTGGTCAATGAAAAGCAGGCCAAGCAGGCCGGCAAGCAGAAACAGAAGCAGCAGCGCCTGGAGAAGAAGAACCAGGTCGAGGTCGATGATTCGCAGAAGCAGGCCGCCCTGCAGGCCATGGCCGAGAAGGCCGCGCGCGACCAGGAACTGAACCGCCAGCAGCAGGAGAAGGCCCAGCAGAAGGCCATCGCCGCGCAGATCAAGCAGCTGATCGAGACCAGCCGCCTGCCCAAGATCAATGGCGAGGACTACTACAACTTCGTCGACGACAAGAAGGTCAAGCGCATCGCGGTGAACAACCTGATGCGCGACAAGCTCAGCCGCGGCTCGCTGGCCATCGTCCGCCATGGCGGCGCCTACGAGGTGATCCCGCGCGAGGCGGCGCTGAAGATCCAGGAGCGCGACGCCCAGCGCATCGTCCTGCTCAACGTGCAGAGCGAAGGGCCGGACGAGGACGACCCGTACGCCGCCTACCAGATCCCCGATGATCTGATGTGGTAAGGCCGCAGCCGGGCCGCTGCCCGGCTGGCGCCATCAGCAGGGCCGGTTGCCGAGCAGTACGCGGCCGAAGCTGGCGCCCGGGTCGAGCGGGGTGATGGCCAGCAGCTGGTCCAGGCGCAGCCGCTGCTCGCCGGCCTCGCTCTGTACCACGAAGAATTCTTCCTTGCTCGGCTCGGTGCGGGTGGTCAGGGCCTGGGCCTGCAGCTCGCCGCCATCGACCAGCTCGATGCGCAGGCGGTAGCGGTGCATGCAGGCGATTTCCAGGTAGTCGTAGAGGTCGCAGGCCAGGGGGCGGTAGGCATCGCTCATCGCGTGTTCCTCCATGTCGAAGGTTCAGCCTAGACCGATTGGCGGGCACAAAAAAGCCGGGCATGGCCCGGCTTTCCCGAGTGGCTCCGCCCTATTCGCGCAGGCCCTCGACGGTGCGGCCGTCGACCTGGCCGTCCTTGAGCATGATCTGGTATTCCTTACCGTCCTTTTCCACCTGGTGCAGGCGTACCAGCAGGTAGTTCCAGTCCTTGGCGAACCAGAGCACGGTCTTGCGGCTGCTCTGGGTCGGGTCGCGCACGCGCTCGACCTTGATCGCGTCGATCAGCCCGGCCTTGGTGCGCACGCGCTCCTCGCCGAGCACGCGAAAGTCGTAGGTCTCGATCTCGTCGCCATCGATCACCTGGTAGCTCATGCTCTGCTTGCCGGCGGCGACATCGTGCTGCAGCACCAGTTGGTAGGTCGACTTGTCCATCAGGCCGCGGTTGAGCGGGAAGCGCACCGGCTCGCCACGGTCGTTGCCCAGCACCTGCTTCTCGGTCCAGTCGAAGTCCAGCTCGATCTGCTTGGCCTTGCCCAGGCCGCTGCGGTCGAAGCGGTAGGTCAGCGGCAGGAAGGCGTCGCTTTCCATGCGCAGGGTGCTGGTCTCGCTGAGGCTGGCGACCAGCATGGAGGCCTCGAAGTTGAGTTCCCAGCGGCCGTTGTCCAGGGCCTTGAGGCTGCGCCCGGCGGTGCCGCTGATCGGCACCTGCTTCCAGTCGGCGGTGTAGCTGGCGGAGAAGGGCTTGAGCTCCAGGGCCTGCACCGGCAGGGCCAGGAGGGCGAGCAGCATCAGCAGAATGCGGGACATGGAATCTCCTATGTGCGGATCAGGTGTCCGGTGGCCGGCAGGTCCTTGCCGTCCAGTTGTGCGCCGGTCTTACCCAGCTTCAGGCGGCCCTCGGCGAACCAGCGCATGGCCAGGGGATAGATGTTGTGCTCCTGGCTGTGCACGCGCTGGGCCAGGCTCTCCGGCGTGTCGCCAGACTCTACCGGCACCACGGCTTGTACGACCAGTGGTCCGCCATCGAGTTCCTCGGTGACGAAGTGCACGCTGCAGCCATGCTCGCGGTCGCCAGCCTCCAGCGCGCGCTGGTGGGTGTGCAGGCCCTTGTGCTTGGGCAGCAGCGAGGGGTGGATGTTCAGCAGGCGGCCCTCGTAGTGGCGCACGAAGTCGCCAGTGAGGATGCGCATGAAGCCGGCCAGCACCACCAGCTGCGGGTCGAAGCCGTCGATGGCCTCGACCAGTGCGGCATCGAAGGCCTCACGGCCGTCGAACTGCTTGTGGTCCAGCACCCGGGTTTGGATGCCGGCGTTCTGCGCGCGGACCAGGCCATAGGCATCGGCGCGGTTGGAGATCACCGCGGCGATGCGCGCCGGGTTGCCGTCATTGGCGATGCTGTCGATCAGGGCCTGCAGGTTGCTGCCGGACCCGGAGATCAGCACCACGACATTGCAGTCGGCCATCAGTGGGCTTTCAGGTTGTTCAGCACGACCTGCTCGGCGCCTTCGGCGGCCTGGGCGATCTGGCCGATCACCCACGGGGCTTCGCCGGAGGCGCGCAGGCTGGCCAGGGTGGCCTCGACCTGGTCCTGGGCCACGCAGATGACCATGCCGACACCGCAGTTGAGGACGCGGTGCATCTCGTGCTCGTCGACGTTGCCCTTTTCCTGCAGCCAGTCGAACACCGCCGGGCGGGTCCAGCTGGCCACGTCGATCATCGCCTGGGCGCCCTGCGGCAGCACGCGCGGGATGTTGTCGAGCAGGCCGCCGCCGGTGATGTGGGCCATGGCCTTCACCGCGCCGGTTTCTTTGATCAGCTTGAGCAGCGGCTTGACGTAGATGCGGGTCGGCGCCATCAGCAGGTCGGCCAGCTTCTTGCCACCCAGCTCGGTGGCTTCGATGTCGGTGCCGGACACTTCGAGGATCTTGCGGATCAGCGAGTAGCCGTTGGAGTGCGGGCCGGAAGAGGGCAGGGCGATCAGGGCGTCGCCGGTGACCACTTTCGAGCCGTCGATGATCTCGCTCTTCTCCACCACGCCGACGCAGAAACCGGCCAGGTCGTAGTCTTCGCCTTCGTACATGCCCGGCATCTCGGCGGTTTCACCGCCGACCAGGGAGCAACCGGCCAGTTCGCAACCGGCGCCGATGCCGGTGACCACGGTGGCGGCCACGTCGACATTCAGCTTGCCGGTGGCGTAGTAGTCGAGGAAGAACAGCGGCTCGGCGCCGCACACCACCAGGTCGTTGACGCACATGGCGACCAGGTCCTGGCCGATGCTGTCGTGTTTGTTCAGGTTCAGCGCCAGGCGTAGCTTGGTGCCGACGCCGTCGGTGCCGGACACCAGCACCGGCTGCTTGTAGCCGGCCGGGATTTCGCAGAGGGCGCCGAAACCACCCAGGCCACCCATGACCTCCGGACGTGCGGTGCGCTTGGCCACGCCTTTGATGCGCTCGACCAGGGCTTCGCCGGCGTCGATGTCGACACCTGCATCCTTGTAGCTGATGGAGGGTTGCTTGCTCATGGGTTCGGGCCTTTAGAAAGGGAGAATGCTCGGGGCGACCGGCGCATGCAGGGGCCGGTCCGCGAAGGCGCGCGATTTTATCAGGCTTGCCCGCCAGCGGCCACCGGGCGCGACGGTTGCCGGGGGACAGGCGGCTGTTTAAGGTATAGCCCTTCGTGTGCCGCCCGGGCACATCCTCCCCAACCGAGACCCTATCGATGCGCCTGTCCGCCCGCCTGTTTGCACTTTGCCTCTCGCTGCTCAGCCTCCCGGCCCTGGCCGAGACGGTCAGCGGCCTCTACCAGGTGCGCGAGCCGGTCACCAGCCAGCAACCGGAGGAGCGCACGGCCGCCCTCAATCGCGCCCTGGAAACCCTGGTGCTGCGCCTGACCGGCGACGCCAAGGCGGTGCAGAGCCCGGCCTTGGAAGGCGTGCGTCAGGACCCGCAACAGCTGGTTAGCCAGTACGTCTACGAAGGCGAGACCCTGGTGGTGGACTTTGACCCGCTGACCACCGAGAACAAGCTGCGCCAGGCCGGCCTGGCGCTGTGGGGCGCCAATCGCCCGGTCATTCTGGCCTGGTGGCTGAACAGCGGCGCCGAAGGTGCCAGCCTGATCGGCGATGGTCAGGAAGTCGCCGCACCGCTGCAACAGGCCGCCCAGCATCGCGGTCTGCCGCTGCGCCTGCCGCTGGCCGATCTGCAGGAGCAACTGGTGGCGACTCCGGAAAACCTCGGCGCCAGCCAGCCGGACGCGCTGCAGCCGGCCTCCGAGCGCTACGGCGCCGATGCCCTGCTGGCCGTGCAGGCCCGTGAGGAGGGCGGTCAGTGGCAGGCCGAGTGGCGCCTGTGGCTGGGCGACGCCCGCGAGCAGGGCAAGGCCCAGGGCGCCGATCAGAAGGCGCTGGCCGATGCCGTGCTGCTGGCCGTGAGCCAGCGCCTGGCGCCGCGCTTCCTGGTCAAGCCCGGTGCCGCCAGCGCCCTGACCCTGGAAATCCAGGGCGCCAACCTGGCGCGCTATGCCGAGCTGGAGCGCCTGCTCGAACCCTTCGCCGCCCGCCTGCTGCGCGCCAAGGGCGATCTGCTGGTGTGGCAGGTCAATGCCAGTGCTGAACAGCTGCGTGCCCAGCTGGGCCTGGCCGGCCTGCAGGAAGTACCGGCCGATGCCGTGCCGCTGGACGCCAGCGCCAATCCGCAGGCGGCGCCCGCACCAGCCCCGGCCAACCTGATGCGTTTCCGCTGGTAAGCTCGGCTACCGGCGGCGTCCCCCATCCATAGCGACGGAGTGCCTGAGATGACCGATTCGCGCCGCTGGTTGTGGCTGGCCGGCCTGTTCCTGTGTGGTTGGCTGATCTACCTGCTGACCCCCATCCTCTCGCCTTTCCTGGTGGCCATGCTGCTGGCCTACATGGGCGATCCGATGGTGGATCGCCTGGAGCGACGCGGGCTTTCGCGGACCTGGGGCGTGGTCATCGTCTTCGCTCTGTTCAGCCTGCTGCTGCTGGTCATGCTGCTGGTGCTGATCCCCATGCTCGGTCGCCAGCTGGTGCGCCTCTACGAGCTGCTGCCGCAGGGCCTGGACTGGGCACAGCACCAGGCCCTGCCCTGGCTACAGGCGCAGCTGGGGCTGGCGGAGGGCTTCTGGCGCTTCGACCAGCTCAAGCAGGCGCTGTCCGGGCATCTGGGCAAGACCACCGACATCGTCAGCGGCCTGCTGGCCCAGGCCACCGCCTCCGGCCTGGCGCTGCTCGGTTGGCTGGGCAACCTGCTGCTGATTCCGGTGGTGGCCTTCTACCTGCTGCGCGACTGGGACCTGATGCTGGCCAAGCTGCGCAACCTGCTGCCGCGGGCGCGCGAAAGCCTGGTGGTGAAGCTGGTCGGCGAGTGCCACGAGGTGCTCGGCGCCTTCATGCGCGGCCAGTTGCTGGTGATGCTGGCGCTGGCCGGCATCTATTCGGTTGGCCTGATGGTGGTGGGGCTGGAGCTGGGCCTGCTGATCGGCGTGCTCGCCGGCCTGGCCAGCATCGTGCCCTACATGGGCTTCATCGTCGGCTTCGGTGCCGCCGTGGTGGCTGCGCTGTTCCAGTACAGCGGCTTTGAGCTGTACCCGCTGATCGGCATTGCCGTGGTCTTCGGCATCGGTCAGTTGCTCGAAGGCATGTTGCTGACGCCCATGCTGGTCGGTGACCGTATCGGCCTGCACCCGGTGGCGGTGATCTTCGCCATCCTCGCCGGCGGCCAGCTATTCGGCTTCACCGGTGTGCTGCTGGCCCTGCCGGTGGCTGCGGTGATCATGGTTTTGCTGCGCCATGCGCATGATTTCTATAAACTTTCCGACCTTTACGGAGAGTCTTCCGGCGACTCGCAAGAGCCGCCGCCGCCTGCATGAAACCCATCCAGCTGCCCCTTGGCGTGCGCCTGCGCGACGACGCCACTTTCGCCAACTACTACCCCGGTGCCAACGCGGCGGCCCTCGGCTACGTCGAGCGGCTGTGCGAGGCCGATGCCGGCTGGACCGAGAGCCTGATCTATCTCTGGGGCGGTGAAGGCGTGGGGCGCAGCCACCTGCTGCAGGCGGCCTGCCTGCGCTTCGAGCAGCGTGGCGAGGCCGCGGTCTATCTGCCGCTGGGCGAGGTGGCGGATTACGGCCCCGAGCTGCTCGATGGCCTGGACCAGTCCGAGCTGGTCTGCCTCGACGATCTGGAGGCCGTGGCCGGCCGCGCGGACTGGGAAGAGGCGCTGTTCCACCTGTTCAACCGCCTGCGCGACTCCGGCCGGCGCCTGCTGCTGGCGGCCAGCGTGTCGCCGCGCGAGCTGTCGGTGCAGCTGCCCGACCTGCAGTCGCGCCTGACCCTGGCGCTGGTGTTCCAGCTGCACGCGCTGTCCGACGAGGACAAGCTGCGCGCCCTGCAGCTGCGCGCCTCGCGCCGCGGCCTGCACCTGACCGACGAAGTGGGGCGCTTCATCCTCACCCGTGGCGAGCGCAGCATGAGCGCACTGTTCGAGCTGCTCGAACGCCTCGATCAGGCCTCGCTGCAGGCCCAGCGCAAGCTGACCATTCCCTTCCTCAAGGAAACCCTGGGCTGGTAGTCAGTCTTTCAGCTGCTCGATGAAATCGCGGATGGCCATAGCGCATGCCTGTGGCCGGCTCTGCAGTAAGAAGTGAGGGCCTTCGATGCCTTCCCGACGCAGGTTGCTACAGCCACTGGCAAGGCTGGCGGCTGCGGCATTGTTCACCAGATGGTCGTAGGTGGGCCACAGGTGCAGGGCGGGAATCACGACCTTCTGCTCCGGGCTGCTCAACTCGGCCAGGCTCCTCAGGCGCGCCTTGATCAATGCGCTGGGCATGTCGCGGATTTCCGTCTGCAGCATTTGCAGAACTGCCGGCTGCGCATCGCCGATGCAGAGCAATCGCAGCAGCCGGGAATGGCTCAACAGCATCTTTGGCGTTGGCAGACGGCTCGCCAGCACTGCCAGCGGGTGTGGCGATTGCAGGAAGCTGGCCGCGAAGATTAGTCCCTTCAGGCCCTTCGGACTCTGCAGTGCCAAACGATAGGCCAATGGGCCGGAGAAAGACTCGCCGAGTAGCACGAAGGGATTATCGATCGGCAGTTGCTCTGCCACGGCATTGGCCAGGCTGGTGTAGTCCTGCGGCCCCTGCCCCGGCAGTTCAATGATCTGTAGGGGTATCTCCTGCAGTTGCGCCAGCAAGGGAGCAAATAGTTTGCTGCTGCCGTTGAGGCCCGGCAGCAACACCAGGCGCATCAGCTTTCACCCGCCAGCTTGCGATCGTGCTGGAACTTCCAGCGCACGTAGAGCAGGGCGCTGCAGAACAGGCCGAGGCTGATCACCGTCTCCAGCGCGCCGAACAGGGCGCGGGCCGGGTCGATGGCGGCCAGTACGCCCTGGATGAAGTAGATGTTCACCACGAAGCAGGCCCAGGCGTGGGCGCGGGCGTTGCCCAGCAGCAGGCCGGGGGCGAGCAGCAGCAGCGGCAGCAGCTGAATGCTCAGCACAACCCAGATGCGCGCGCCGTGCAGGTCGGCGAAGGCCAGGTTCCACACCAGCAGCAGTGCCAGGAGGGCGAAGAAGCTGAACAGGGCCAGGGCGCGACTCAGTTTCAGGCGCGGGGCCAGCCATTCCAGACTGGGCAGGGGCTTGGGCGTTTTAGCCACGGCGGATCTCCAGTTGCTGCGCGGTGCTCGCCAGGCGCTGGCCGAGGGCGCGGCACAGGGCGATTTCGTGGTCGTCGAGCTTGCGTTTGCCGTCGGCGCCGGCATGGTGGCTGGGGCCGTAGGGGGTGCCGCCGCCGCGAGTCTCCAGTAGGGCGCCTTCGCTGTAGGGCAGGCCGGTGATCAGCATGCCGTGGTGCAGCAGCGGCAGCATCATCGACAGCAGGGTGCTTTCCTGGCCGCCGTGCAGGCTGGAGGTGGAAGTGAACACCCCGGCCGGCTTGCCGACCAGTTCGCCGGTCAGCCACAGGCTACTGGTGCCGTCGAGGAAGTACTTGAGCGGCGCGGCCATGTTGCCGAAGCGGGTCGGGCTGCCCAGGGCCAGGCCGGCACAGTGGCGCAGGTCATCCAGCTCGGCGTAGAGCGCGCCTTCTTCGGGAATGCTCGGGGCAACTGCCTCGCACTCGCTGGATACCGCCGGCACGCTGCGCAGGCGCGCTTCCAGGCCGGCCATCTCCACGCCACGGGCGATCTGCCGGGCCATCTCGGCGGTGGCGCCATGGCGGCTGTAATACAGCACCAGGATATAGGGCGTGCTCATGCCAGCAGCTCCAGGATCTTCTCCGGTGGCCGACCGATCACGGCGCGCTCGCCGGCGACCAGGATGGGGCGCTCGATCAGCTTGGGATGGGCGACCATGGCGGCGATCAGCTGCTCGTCGCTGAGGCCGGTGTCGGCCAGGTTGAGCGCTTTGTACTCGTCCTCGCCGGTGCGCAGCAGGGCACGCGGGGCGATGCCGAGCTTGTCCAGCAGGGCGCGCAGTTGATCGGCGCTGGGCGGGGTATCCAGGTAGCGCACGACGGTCAGCGCCAGGCCGCGGGCTTCGAGCAGCTCCAGCGCGCCGCGGGACTTGGAACAGCGCGGATTGTGGTAGAGGGTCAGATCGGTCATGGCGGGTGCCCATCGGCGAATGAGGGCGCTATTCTAGCCGCGTCGAGCACGAAACGGGCTAAGGAGAGGGCATGCGTCAGCGGCTGGATGATCTGGTGGAGTTCTGGCGTTTCCTGCTGCAGCGTTTCCTCGCCGATCGCGCCATCAACAGTGCCGCGGCACTGACCTACACCACGCTGTTCGCCGTGGTGCCGATGATGACCGTGACCTTTGCCATGCTCTCGGCCATCCCGGCCTTCCAGGACACCGGCGAGCAGATCCAGAACTTCATCTTTCGCAACTTCGTGCCATCCTCGGGCGAGACGGTGCAACAGTACCTGCGCGATTTCACGGCTCAGGCCCGGCAGCTGACCTGGGTCGGCGTGGCGCTGCTGGCGGTGACCGCCTTCTTCATGCTGGTGACCATCGAGAAGACCTTCAATGCCATCTGGCGCGTGCGCCAGCCACGCCGGGGCATTTCCAGCTTCCTGCTGTACTGGGCGATCCTCAGCCTGGGGCCGCTGCTGCTCGGCGCCGGATTCGCCGTGACCACCTATGTCGCCTCGCTGTCGCTGCTGTCCGGCCCGGATGCGCTGATCGGCGCCAAGACCCTGCTGGCCTTCGCTCCGTTGCTGTTCAGTACGGCGGCCTTCACCCTGATCTACTCGGCGGTGCCCAACGCCCGGGTGCCGCTGCGCCACGCGCTGCTGGGCGGTGCCTTCGTCGCCCTGCTGGTCGAGGTGGCCAAGGCGCTGTTCGGCCTGTTCGTCAGCCTGTTCCCCGGCTACCAGCTGATCTACGGGGCCTTCGCCACGGTGCCGTTGTTCCTGCTTTGGGTCTACCTGTCCTGGCTGATCGTGTTGTTCGGTGCCGAGCTGGTGTGCAACCTGTCCTCGTCGCGCACCTGGCGCCGCCGCGCGCTGCCGCGTCTGCTGGTGCTGCTCGGCGTACTGCGGGTGTTCCACGACAGCCAGCAGCGTGGCCTGGCGGTGCGGCACGCCGATGTGCAGCGCGAGGGCTGGCTGTTGCCGGAGGATGAGTGGGAGGAGATTGTCGACTTTCTCGAGCGCGAGCAGCTGGTCTGCCGTGCCAGTGGAGGCGGCTGGGTGCTTTGCCGCGATCTGGAACACTACAGCCTGCATCGCCTGCTCGGTCAGAGTCCCTGGCCGTTGCCGCGGCCGGCGCAACTGCCCGAGCGGCTCGACGAGGTCTGGTACCCGGCCTTGCACAACGCCCTGGAGATGCTGCACGAGGAACAGGCGGCGCTGTTCGGCGGCAGCCTGGCGCAGTGGCTGCGGGCCAGGGAGTGAGGGCTTGCCAAGGGTGACGAAAAAAGTCAGTTTAGGGCGAGGTGCAGCCGGCTCCACGGGGCTGCAAGGGCGCTGAAGCGCCGCAATACCGGCCAGGGATGGCTGGCACGCTTCTGGCAACTACCCAGCCATGTGCTGGCAGACGGCCAGCAGCCTGAATGACTCAGGGATGTCGTGTGGATGAGCAGTAGCAAGAACAAAGTGGTGCCCCTGCAGCCGCGGGATTCCGAGGATGCACTGGAGCGCCTGAACCGCATCACCGGCCTGCGTTTCGCCCGTTGGCCCGAGTCGCTGGCGGCCCTGGCGCGCCAGGCGGCCGAGGAGAGCGAGCCGCCCAAGCCCAGCTCCGTGGTGCGTTTCGGGGTTTTCTGAGGCCCCAAAGCAAAACCCCCGCCGAAGCGGGGGTGGGCAACCTGCGGCGGGTTCAGGCCAGCGCCTGGCGATTCGCGCTTTCCTGCAGTTCCACGGCCTGCACGAACAATTCCTCGACTATCAGGGTCTGTGCCGGTACGGCCGAGCGCAGGCGGACCTGCATGTCCTCGATCTTGCTCTTCATCGGCAGGCGGGCGATGCCGGAGAGCATCACCTTGTGGTGAGCGTTGACCTTGCCATGATCCACCGCCACTTCGCGCACCTGGCTGCCATCGCGGTAACGCACCATCAACGATACCGGCAGATTGGCCAGCCCCGGCAGATGCAGCCAGACCGCCACGTTGTATTCCCCGACCCGCCCCTCGTAGGGGGCCACGCTGGAACGTGCGCTGTTGACGATGCTGGCGGGAACGGGGCCGATCAGCCTGTCATTGGCTTGGGTCATGGGGGTAACTCCGGCAGAACTCGTTGGTATAGGTATGCGCCGATTATAGGCAGGGGCATGGTGCTGAAACTGTGCGCTGTGGCCCCGCCGGCTGAGACTTCCGTCGCAGAACCTGCCCCTTGGGTCAGGCCAGGCGCAGTGGGTGGCGCACCACCGTGGGCGTGCTCAGGTTGGCGGCCGGCAGGGGCAGCATGGCCTGGTTGTTGACGTTGGCCAGTTGCAGCCAGAGGTTTTCGCCTTCGCCGAACTGGCCGCAGGGCAGCCACAGGCCGTGGTGCCAGCCGGCACCGGGTTCGGGCGTGCTCTGCAGGACGCCCGGGTGGGTCTGCGCGCTGGGCGCGCGGCGCAACCACACGGCCCGTGGTAACCCCTTGAGGTAGCGCAGGCCCAGGTGCAGGCCTTGCTGGTTGAGATGGCGCCAGCGCACCAGGGCCAGGGTCGGGGTGCCGCTGTGCGGCAAGACCAGGATCAGCTGGCCCACCGGCAGCTGCGGGCCGAGGTCGGCATGGCAGAGCAGGCGAGCGCCTCCGGGGCTGGCATCGAGCATCTGCGCCGCGCAACTGGGCGGGCGCTTTTCCAGCAGCTGGGCATGGATGGCCGGCAGGCCGATCACCAGGCTGCAGTCGGCGCTGAAGTCGGCCCGCGGGTGACGCCTCTGCTGACGCCCCTGCCAGTGCGGGCGCACCCGCTCCAGCAGTTCCCTTTCCTGTGCGCTCTGCAGCGGCGCGGGCTCGTGCAGGGCGACCAGCAGGGCGCCGAGCTCCAGGCGTCGCAGGTAGTCGGCCGAGCCCTTGACCTGGCCGTCATAGGGCAGGCAGGGCAGGGCCTGGCTGAGGTCGATCAGCGGTGCCTCGCTGTCCTCGTCGTCATCCCAGGGCAGCAGACGCGCCAGGCCGGACAGCGGGGTCAGGGCGGCGAACAGGGTCACGCACTCGCCTTCGGCCAGGTGGAATGGATTGCTCAGAGCCAGGAGCAGCATCTGCTGGTAGAGGCCGCGCAGCGAGCCGGCGGGGGCCGGCTGGAAAGGTGCGGCGACCGGCTCGTCCAGGCAATGCTGGTGCTCACCCAGCCAGTACAGCAGGTGGCTGTCGCTCCACAACGAGGCCGGTGGTTCCTGGTACAGCTGGTAGTGACGCAGCAGGCTCTGGGCGAGGAAGTGCTCGGCCATGTACAGGCACCAAGCCAGGTGCGGGCGCGAGGGCTGGCGTCCCTGCAGGATCTGCAGCAGCAGGCGCTTGAAGCCGGCGGCCAGCTCGTCGCAGAGATGCACGAACAGGGGCGAGGGGGCCGCACCCTGGCCCAGCGGGGCGCAGTAGTGGCGGTATTCCTCGCTGAGGCTTTGCAGGGCGCGCTGTCTTTCCAGTAAGGTCATGGCGCTGCGGTTGAGGCGCAGCAACAGGGCCAGGACCTGTTGCAGGCCGTCCTCGTAGACCTGCCGGCGGGCATCGGCGAGTCGTTCGTTGAGGTCGGCGAGCGGAGTGGCGTCCTCCTCGAGGATATCCGGCACTTCGAGGCGCAGGGCGTCCAGCGTCATATCAACCCCGTATGCACGAGGAACGATTGCATGGGAAGGCCACTCCAGATGGTGATTGGTGTCATTGCCGGGCTTCTTCTGGCCGGTTGCGCCGAGGACTGGGGCGTCGATCAGCATGGACGAAAGGTAGCGGCTGAGCAGCTCGAAGGCCAGTGGTTGGTGATCAATTACTGGGCCGAGTGGTGCAAGCCGTGCCGCACCGAGATCCCCGAGCTGAATCGGCTTGCTGTGGCGCTGGAGGGCCAGGGGGCGCGGGTGCTCGGGGTCAACTTCGATGCCCTGCAGGGCGAGGCGCTGAGCAAGGCTGCCGAGGCCTTCGCTATTCGCTTCACCGTGCTGGCGCAGGATCCCGCCGCGCGTCTGCAGCTGCCGCGCAACGACGTGTTGCCGGTCACCTACATCATCGATGCCGACGGTAAGCTGCGCGAGCGCCTGGTCGGCGAACAGACCGCTGCCGGCCTGCAGGCACGGCTGGCTCATTGGCAGGCTCGGGAGTAATGGCTATGCGCATCTGTATGCACGGTTTCGTCACTGGCAGGGTGCAGGGCGTGAGTTTTCGCCAGTGCACCGCGGAGCAGGCCGAACGCCTCGACCTGGATGGCTGGGTACGCAACCTGAATGATGGGCGGGTCGAGGTACTGATTGAGGGCGCGCAGAGCGCGGTGCAGGAGCTGGCCGCCTGGCTGGAGCAAGGTCCCGAGCGCGCGCAGGTCGATCGGGTGGAGCTGGAGGAACAGCCGGTGCAGGGCGTCACCGGCTTCGTCGTGCGTCGCTGATCAATCCTCGCCGGGATCGGCTGCCAGGCGTCCGGCGTCCTTGAGCAGGGCCTCGAGGAACTCGGCCTGCAGCTCCGGATCGTTGCGGGTCAGTTCGATCAGGCTCTGTTCCAGCTCGCTGGCCTCTTCCTCCAGGCCCAGGTCGGACAGGCGCTTGACCCGGTGTACCCACTGGCCGACCTCGTCATCCTCGAGGTCGTCGTAGATCAGGGCATGGGCCTCGCGCAGCTTGCCGCGCAGGTCGCGGCTGACCAGCAGGGTGGCTTCGGTGCGCGTACCGTCCTGCGGATCTTCCACGCTCAGCAGCAGGGTGCCGATATGGCTGGCGTCGTGCTCGGCGAAAGGTCCGTCGAGCAGGTTCAGGCGCAGCACGCCGGACCTGTCGGTGGTCAGCTCGAAGCTGTCCTTGCCGGCCTTGACCTGTACCGGGCGCTCGGCCCAGGGCAGGCTGGAGTAATCCATGCGCTTGTCGCGCTGCAGCTCCTCGATGGCGGCCAGGTTCTGCTCGGCGCGGCCGTTGGATTCGACGTTCATCGCCGGGTTCATGCCGGCGAAGCCGTAGCTGATCCAGTCCTTGGTCACGCTGTCCGGCAGGCGGCCGAGCATCACCACGTTGAGCGCGTTGGCACCGATGCCGGCGACCACCGCCACCGCGCCTAGTGGCACCTCGTAGAGTTCGCGCCAGGGCTGGTAGGGGGTGTAGCGGTCGTAGCGGCGAGTGACCTCGAACTCGGTGACCTCGAAGGTCTTCTGTTCATGCACGCGCACGCGGCGCTGCGGCAGTTCCAGTACGCGCGGCTCGCCCACGTCGATCTGCAGGCTGTGATCGAGCAGGCGACGCTCGAAGCGTTCCTCGTGCTCGCTGCGCTGTGGCAGCTGGTTGGCGCAGCCGCCGAGGAAGAGGGCGCCGCACAGGGCGGCGCCGATACGGAGGGTGTTTCGCTGGAACATGCGGGCTTCTTGGTCGGTCGGACTCAGCGGGCGATGCGGTTGGCGAGGAACGACAGGATCTCGGCGGCCGGCATCTGCTGGCTCTCGCTGTCGCGGCGGTGCTTGTATTCGAGGTTGCCCTCGGCCAGGCCGCGCTCGCTGACCACGATGCGGTGCGGGATGCCGATCAGCTCCATGTCGGCGAACTTCACCCCGGGGCTGGTCTTCTTGTCGCGATCGTCCAGCAGCACCTCGTAGCCGGCGGCGGTCAGCTCGGCGTAGAGATTGTCGGTGGCGGCGCGCACGGCTTCGTTCTCGTACTTCATCGGCACCAGGGCGATCTGGAAGGGCGCCAGGGCGTCGGTCCAGAGGATGCCGCGCTCGTCCCAGTTCTGCTCGATGGCCGCGGCCACCACGCGCGATACGCCGATGCCATAGCAGCCCATGGTCAGGGTGATCGGCTTGCCGCTCTCGCCCAGGACCTTGCAGCCCATGGCCTCGCTGTACTTGGTGCCGAGCTGGAAGATATGGCCGACTTCGATGCCGCGCTTGATCACCAGGGTGCCCTTGCCGTCCGGGCTGGGGTCGCCTTCGACCACGTTGCGCAGGTCGGCGACGGCCGGCAGCGGCAGGTCGCGCTCCCAGTTGAGGCCGAAGTAGTGCTTGCCGTCGAGGTTGGCACCGGCGCCGAAGTCGCTCATCAGGGCCACCGAGCGGTCGATCACGCAGGGGATCGGCAGGTTCAGCGGGCCCAGCGAGCCGGGGCCGGCGCCGATGGCGGCGCGGATCTCGGCTTCGGAGGCGAACACCAGGGGGCTGGCGACCAGCTCGTGGTTGGCGGCCTTGATCTCGTTCAGCTCGTGGTCGCCGCGCACGATCAGGGCGACCAGCTTGCCTTCCTCGGCTGCATGCACCACCAGGGTCTTGACGGTCTTCTCGATGGCCAGGCCGAACTGGGCCACCAGGTCGTCGATGGTCTTGGCCTCGGGGGTGTCGACCAGGCGCAGCTCCTCGGTGGCCGCGCCGCGTTCTTTCTCGCGCGGGATGGCCTCGGCCTTCTCGATGTTGGCGGCGTAGTCGGAGCTGTCGCTGAAGGCGATATCGTCTTCGCCGGACTCGGCCAGCACGTGGAACTCGTGGGAGCCGGTGCCGCCGATGGAGCCGGTGTCGGCCTGCACCGGGCGGAAGTTCAGGCCCAGGCGGGTGAACACATTGCAGTAGGCCTGGTGCATGCGGTCATAGGTTTCCTGCAGCGAGGCCTGGTCCAGGTGGAAGGAGTAAGCGTCCTTCATGATGAACTCGCGGCCACGCATGAGGCCGAAGCGCGGGCGGATCTCGTCGCGGAACTTGGTCTGGATCTGGTACAGGTTGATCGGCAACTGCTTGTAGCTGTTCAGTTCGTTGCGCGCCAGATCGGTGATCACTTCCTCATGGGTCGGGCCCAGGCAGAAATCGCGATCGTGACGATCCTTGATGCGCAGCAGCTCGGGGCCGTACTGCTCCCAGCGGCCGGACTCCTGCCACAGCTCGGCCGGCTGCACGGCCGGCATCAGTACCTCGAGGGCGCCGGCGGCATTCATCTCTTCGCGCACTATGGCTTCGGCCTTGCGCAGCACGCGCAGCCCCATCGGCATCCAGGTGTACATGCCGGAGGCCAGCTTGCGGATCAGGCCGGCACGCAGCATCAGCTGGTGGCTGATCACCACGGCGTCGGAGGGGGTTTCCTTGAGGGTCGAGAGCAGGTACTGACTGGTACGCATGTTTGGCCGTTATGTCGGTTGCGGGGGCAAATAATGACTCGGCATTGTACGGTGCCAGCCATGTGGCGTACAGGATGGAGCGGGAGTCGAAGATGGCGGAGCTGACGGCGGGCCAGGTGCAGGCCCTGATCCGGGCGGGGGTGCCGATGGCCGAGGATATCGATCTGCGGATCGACCGCCTGGAGGCTGATCTGGCGGTGGCGCGGGTACCTTTCCACGGCAAGCTGGTGCGGCCGGGGGGCACCCTGTCGGGGCCGACCATCATGTCACTGGCCGATGCGGCCATGTACGCGGTGGTGCTCGGGCGTCTGGGGCGGGTGGAGATGGCGGTGACCGCCAACCTGAACATCAACTTCCTGGCCAGGCCCAAGCCGTTGGACCTGATCGCCGAGGCGCGCATCCTGCGCTTGTCCAGGCGCCAGGCGGTGTGTGAGGTGCAGCTTTACTCGCAGGGTGAGGAGGGCGAACTGGTAGCCCATGTTACCGGCACCTATGCCTTGCCACTGTAAAGGGTGAGCGGACAAAAAAAGAACCCGGCCTAGGCCGGGTTCTTTATGCACAGATTGCGGTAGCGCAGGACTTACAGCACGTCCAGCGGGTACTCGACGATCAGGCGGGTGTCGTTCAGGTCAGCGCTGTAGTCAGCGTTGTAGGCGTCGTTGGCACGCCAGATGGCGTGACGCAGACGGAAGGACAGGTCCTTCGCGGCGCCTTCCTGAATGACGTACTTGGTTTCGAAGTTCCACTCGTGCTCCTTGCCTTCTTCGCCGGAGCTGGTGGTGATGTCGTCACCGGTCAGGTAGCGGGTCATGAAGCTCAGGCCCGGTACGCCGTAGGAAGCCATATCCAGGTCATAACGAACCTGCCAGGACTTCTCGTCTTCGCCGTTGAAGTCAGAGAACTGCACGGAGTTGTTCAGCCAGACGGTGCCGCCACCGTCTACACCGTAGTCGTAGCCACGGTCACCGCTGGAGCGCTGGTAGGCCAGGGTGAACTTGTGGGCGCCCAGGCTGTAAGCGGTTGCCAGGCTCCAGATGGTGTTGTCGTCGAATGCGTCGGCGGAGTACTCGTCGTCGTAGTCGGTCTTGTAGATGTTGAAGTCGAAGTTCAGGGCCTGCTCTTCTGCCAGCGGCAGGTTGTAGTTCAGGTTGCCGTAGTACTTCTTCCAGTAGTCTTCGACGTCGGCAGCGTGGATGGCGCCGCTGAAATTGTCGGTGAAGGCATAGCTGGCGCCAACGATGTTGGCAGATTTCAGTTCGAAATCATCACGAGTGGTCTGAACCTGGCTGCTCAGGCCGGTGAAGCGGCCGGCGCTCAGTTCGAGGCCTTCGATCTCATTGCTGACCAGGTAGGTGCCGGTAGCGACTTCCGGCAGGATGCGGCTGTCGTCGGTGGAGAATACCGGGCTGGCTACGAACTGGTTGCCGTACTTCAGGACGGTGTCGGAAACGCGGAATTTGATGGCGCCGCCAACTTCGGTCTGGGTATCGTCACCGCGACCTTCGTCGGTCTGGGCGAACTGGCCGGTGCCGTAACGGCCGCGGCCGCCATCGAGCTTGATGCTGGAGAGGGAGTGGGCGTCCACACCGACACCTACGGTGCCCTGAGTGAAACCGGATTCGAACAGCAGGCGGATGCCCAGGCCGGTTTCTTCGCGATAGCCCGCCGGGTTGGCGGAGGTGCTGGCACCATTGCTGGCACCATTGCGGAAATCGCGGTTCATGTAGAGGGCGCGGTTGAAGATGTCGAAGCTGCTGTCTTCGACGAAGCCTTTCGACTCAGACTGCGCGCTGGCGAAGGCCAGCTGGGTGGTTCCGGCGGTCACGGCCAGAGCCAGTGCGCTCCACTTCATCACTTGCATTGTGATTGCTCCTTTGGTTTAGAAGAGTTGTGCTACCCATTGTGTTGTTGTATGGGCGGCTCTTTCTTTTTGTGTCGGCGCTAACTTATAGCACGCTGACTTAAGTTGGCGACAGATATCATTGATTCCCTGCGCTTTATTCAATTGCGTGTCGCAAAACTGCAATTGCGGTGTCGCTTTTCTGTAGGTTGTCGCCGCATGCGGCTCCCGCACCAGGCTGCTTCGAAAAGTCTGCAAATCCAATCGCTTAGAGGGGCTAGGCGAGTGTCGCGAGCCGTTCGAGGGTTGCTCGGTCCTGACGGTGCCAGTGCTAAAGCAACTTCCATGCACAAAGTGCCGGTGCAGCATAAAAATATTCGTACTTGGCTTCCGGATCGCCGGATGGCGGTGGTCGAGCCGCTCCGGGCCTGGGTTTGCGTTCGCTTGAATGCAGTCATGGCGGCTGCCTTGCCCGCTTGGGAGTAAACCGCAGGCGTTACCTGACGCTGGTGGAATTTACCCGCTGGTAACGCTTTTTCCTGTGCGCCTGTTCAATTTGTGGGCGTTGGGGGCTGCTCTGCTCGTTCCTGGGGCGCAGTGGGCGGGAGAGGTAGCGTGGCCAGGCGGTGGGTTGCAGTGGCGGTGCATTGTTTTGGGGCTGTCTGGTGCTGGTGAGCGGCAGGCGTTAGCCTTTCGCGAATGGATAGGTCTAACTCTGTTCACCCGCCGGTTACCCGCTCAAAGGACATACGATGTTTGCTCTCGACCCCCGCTTGCAACAGGACACCCTGGCTATCGGAGATTTTCCCTTGTGCCGGCTGCTGCTGATGAATGACGCCAATTATCCCTGGTTCATTCTGGTGCCGAGGCGCGAGGCGGTCAGCGAGCTGTTTCAGCTGGACCAGGCCGATCAGCAGCAGCTATGGCTGGAAACCACGCGTCTGGCGGAAACGTTCAAGGATGCCTTCGTTGCCGACAAGATGAACGTTGCCACCCTGGGCAACGTGGTCAGTCAGCTACACATGCATGTGATCGTCCGGCGCCGAGACGACCCTGCGTGGCCCGCACCGGTCTGGGGGCGCCTGCCAGCACGTCCCTATGAGGCGGCCGAGATTGCCGCATTGCAGCAGCGCTTGCGGCTGGTGCTGACCAATGACTTCCAGTTTGCCGAGGGTTGAGAAATGGAGCTTGAGCAGCGCGTCATCGAGCTGGAAACCCGGCTCGCCTTTCAGGATGACACCATCACGGCGCTCAATGATGTGGTGGTGGGGCAGCAGCGTGTGCTGGAGCGTCTGCAGTTGCAGATTGCCGCCCTGGCACGTCGTCAGGAGGAAATGGCCGGCCAGTTCGGCATCGCCGAGGATGAGGCGCCGCCACCGCATTACTGAATAAATGAAAAAGCCCGCGTTCTGCGGGCTTTTTCATGGGGAGGCGTTCAGCGCTGGCCGGGCAGGGCCACTACCACGTCTTCGGCCTGCAGGCCCTTGTCGCGCTGCATGACCGAGAACTCCACGCGCTGGCCTTCGACCAGGATGCGGTGGCCCTCGCCGCGGATGGCGCGGAAGTGCACGAAGATGTCATCGCCCTGGTCGCGGGAAATGAAGCCGAAGCCCTTGGACGTATTGAACCACTTCACCGTGCCGGTTTCGCGATTCTCGTCGAGTTCGCGGCGGGTGGTCTGGGGGCGCGCGCTGCGCTTGCCCAGGTTGATGGCCAGATGCAGCAGGACTGCGGTCAGCAGTATGGCGAGGCTCAGGGCGACCGCCGGCTGGTTGCCGATCTGTGCCAGCGGGGCGAGCAGGATCAGTGCCTGCAGTACGCTGGCAAATACCAGCAGGGCCGATACCAGGGCCTGCAGCTGGTTGCGCAGGCCGACATGGCGTACCGGCAGCAACGGAGCCAGGAGCAGGTTGGTCAGGCCGAACAGGGCCAGATAGAGCGCGTCGGGTTGTTGCAGGTAGGGCAGGGTTGCGCTGCGCAGGCTGGGCGCAAGGGACAGCAGCAGGGCGCCGCAGCCCGTGATCAGGTGAACGATCTTCAACATAGTCAAGAAACTCGCTTGTTCGAGATGGCTTATCGAGGAGCGGAGCCGGCGTGAACCCGATGAATGGATGCGACGGTCCGCCTATGCCGCCGTGGCGCGGCACAGGCAGTATTTAACCGCAAAGGGGATGGCCACTCAAATCAAGCGCTTAGCGCGGTTTCCGGGGTGGGTGGGTGGATCTGGTTGCGGCCATTGCGCTTGGCCTTGTAGAGCGCATCGTCGGCCCGGGTGACCAGGCTGTCGAAGGTGTCGCCCGGCTCGGCCAGGGCCAGGCCGAAGGATGCGGTGATGGTATCCAGTACCTTGTCGGTGCTGCGCACCTTGACCCGCAGTGCCTGGATTTTCTGGCGCAGCTGTTCAGCGAAGTCGCTGGCGGTGCCGATGTCGAAGCAGTCCTGGAGGATCACACAGAATTCCTCGCCGCCGTAGCGGGCGGCCACGCCGCGGGCGGGCAGCAGGTCGCGCAGCAGTTGGCCGACGTGCTGCAGTACTCTGTCCCCCAGGGGGTGGCCGTACTGGTCGTTGAACTGCTTGAAGTGGTCGATATCCAGCATCACCAGTGCCAGGCCCTTGGTGTCGCCAGCCAGTGCCTGTTCCAGCAGGCGGGTGAAGGCATGGCGGTTGAAGACGTGGGTCAGGCTGTCCAGGGTGGCGGCGGCCTGGGCGCGCTCCAGCTGGCTGCGCAGGTTCTGGATCTCCGACTGGGCGGCACGCAGGCGATAGAGGAACTGCTCCTGCTGATCCTGCATCTGCTGGGTGCTCAGCTGCAGCTCGTTGAGTACGCCGGGCAGGTCGTCGACTATCGGTTCCTGCAAGGCGGCCAGGCCCTGGGACAGGCTGGCCTGGTAGTGCTGGCTGCCGCTGACGCTGCGCGCCACGCCGTGCTCGATGTCGTCGACCAGCTCGATCACCTGCTGCTGGCCGGTGCGCGCCTCCTCCAGCTCGCCATGGATCACGTATTCACGGAACAGCTTGAGTGCGGTTTCCGGGGGGAAGCTGATGAAGTCGTTGACGATCTTGTCCAGGCGCCGGTTCAACTCGGGCTCCCGGCCCTGGCAGTAGGTGTACCAGAGGGCGTAGTGCACCGGGTTCGGCGGGATGTCGTGGCGCACCATGTGCGGCACCGCCTGCTTGAGCAAGTCCGCGGCCTCGCGGGTTTCTTCCGGGTATTGCTCGAGGATGGAGGGAGCTTTCGGCGGCTGGCTCATGCACGTCACTGTGGGGTGGGGCGAATGGACAAAGAATAGAGTAGTTGGGGGCGGATCGCCTCGCAAAAGGCCCGGTCTGGCCGGGCCTTTCGTCTGCGCCGAGTGGTCAGGCCGCCAGCAGGCTGCGCAGCATCCAGGCGGTCTTCTCATGCACCTGCATGCGCTGGGTCAGCAGGTCGGCGGTCGGTTCGTCACTGACCCGGTCCAGCAGCGGGAAGATGCCGCGGGCGGTGCGCACTACCGCTTCCTGACCCTGGACCAGCAGTTTGATCATGTCCTCGGCGGAGGGTACGCCTTCCTCTTCCTTGATCGAAGACAGGCGTGCGTAGGCGGCATAGGTGCCCGGTGCCGGGAAGCCCAGGGCGCGGATGCGTTCGGCTATCAGGTCCACCGCCAGGGCCAGCTCGGTGTATTGCGCCTCGAACATCAGGTGCAGGGTGTTGAACATCGGACCGGTGACGTTCCAGTGAAAGTTGTGGGTCTTCAGGTACAGGGTGTAGGTGTCCGCCAGCAGGCGGGACAGTCCTTCGGCAATGGCGGCGCGGTCCTGTTCGGCGATGCCGATGTTGATTTCCATACCTTTATCTCCTCTCAGGTTGCCGGGGCAGACGCCCCCCTCGATGGCGGCAGCCTATCACAGGGCGGGCGGCGCTCGGCTTGTCTTGTGTCAATCGGGCTCATGGTCGCTGGCTATGGCGCTCGCCCGCTTTCACAGATGGGCCAGCTCCGGTCTGAGCTGCAAGGTGCGGTTGAAGTGCTCGACCCAGTGGCGGCTGAACTGCTGGCCGGCCAGGTTGTTGATCTCGAGGATGGCGCGCAGGCGCGGGCGCTTGCTCAGGGTCTGGTGGGCGCGCTCGTGGGTGCGGGCGTCGAAGGTGTCGGTGATGTTCAGCAGCAGGGCGCCGGGGTGAATCTCGGCTTCACGCAGGCCTTTCGGGTAGCCGCTGCCGTCCGCATGCTCCTGATGCTGCAGGATGATTTCGCGCGCGCTGGCCCAGGCCGGCATGTGTTTGAGCAGTTCACCGGCCAGGCGCGGGTGACTCTGCATGAGGCGGCGCTCCTCGCGGCTGAGTGCGCTCCGCTTGTGCAGCAGGTCCAGGGGCAGAAAGGCCATGCCGAGGTCGTGCAGGCATACCGCGGCGGCCAGTTGTGCCGGCTCCACCGGTTCTCCGGCGCTGTGGTTGATGGCCAGCGTCAGTTCGAGCAGGCGCAGGCCGCGGCCATGCCAGAAGGACGAGCGATGCTCGCCGGCGCTCATCAGTTCGATGAAGAACTGCAGGTCGGCATCCAGGGCGATGGCGTGGCGTTCTAACAGTTGGCGGATCTGTTCCTGGCTGGCGACCTCGGCCGGTTGCAAACGGGTGCTGGGGTCCAGGTGCTGCAGCAGGGTGCGGCGGATCTCGTCCTGCTGCGCCGGCGGGGCGGCCGCCAGCGCCCGCAGGGCCTGGCACTGGCTGGCGATGCTGTGCGGATCGGGTGGCTCGGCCAGCCCCAGCGCCGCATCGATCAGGCTGCGCAGCTGGTCGAGGCTGAGCAGCAGGATGTCGCCGAGCAGGCTGTCGAAGTGCAGGGCGCCCTCGCGCAGACGCTCGAGCACGTCCTCCATGGCCTGTGGTAGCGGCAGCAGGTGGTTCAGCTCGACATAGCCCAGGCTGCCCTTGATGGTGTGTACCAGGCGGAACAGTTCGCGCAGGCGCGAGCTGTCGTCGGGAAAGCGTTCCAGCTCGATCAGCAGCTGCTCGCAGCGCGGCAGCTGCTCGGCGGTGTCGAGGCGGAACTCCTCCAGCAGTTCACTGGGGATGTCGGCGGTGCGGGGCAGGGCCATGGGCGGTCTCCGCGAGGCGGGAGTATCAGTATAGGAAGGTGCCGTATGGTCGCGCGGGCGGTGGGCTGCGCCTGGGCGATTAACCCTATATAATCGCGCCCCTTGTTGCGGATGCGGAATCGCACCGATCACGGCGCCTGGGCGCCATTGGTCGCCTGTTTCTGCTGTTTCCCCTCCGAATTGCAGAAAATGCCTGCTGCCTGTCGGGGTTTGCCCCGGGCGCGAATTCAAGACTGATTAGAGAAGCGAACCACGATCATGATGCGCAGCCACTATTGCGGCCAGTTGAACGAGAGCCTGGACGGCCAGGAAATCACCCTTTGCGGTTGGGTCCATCGCCGTCGCGACCATGGTGGCGTGATCTTCCTCGACATTCGCGACCGTGAAGGCCTGGCCCAGGTGGTATTCGACCCGGATCGCGCCGAGACCTTCGCCAAGGCCGACCGCGTGCGCAGTGAATACGTGGTCAAGATCACCGGCAAGGTGCGCCTGCGCCCGGCTGGCGCGGTCAACCCGAACATGGCCAGCGGTGCCATCGAGGTGCTGGGCTACGAGCTGGACGTGCTCAACGAGGCGGAAACCCCGCCGTTCCCGCTCAACGAATACACCGACGTCGGCGAGGAAACCCGCCTGCGTTATCGCTTCGTCGACCTGCGCCGCCCGGAAATGGCCGAGAAGCTCAAGCTGCGTTCGCGCATTACCAGCAGCATCCGTCGCTACCTGGACGACAACGGTTTCCTCGACGTCGAGACGCCGATCCTGACCCGCGCCACCCCGGAAGGCGCGCGTGACTACCTGGTGCCGAGCCGTACCCATGCCGGCAGCTTCTTCGCCCTGCCGCAGTCGCCGCAGCTGTTCAAGCAACTGTTGATGGTGGCCGGCTTCGACCGCTACTACCAGATCGCCAAGTGCTTCCGCGACGAGGACCTGCGTGCCGATCGTCAGCCGGAATTCACCCAGATCGACCTGGAAACCAGCTTCCTCGACGAAAACGACATCATGGGCATCACCGAGACCATGATCCGCAACCTGTTCAAGGAAGTGCTGGGCGTCGAGTTCGGCCCGCTGCCGCACATGACCCTGGCCGAGGCCATGCGCCGCTTCGGTTCCGACAAGCCGGACCTGCGCATCCCGCTGGAGCTGGTGGATGTCGCCGACCAGCTCAAGGACGTCGAGTTCAAGGTGTTCTCCGGTCCGGCCAACGACCCGAAGGGCCGCGTCGCTGCCCTGCGCGTGCCGGGCGCCGCTGCCATGCCGCGCAGCCAGATCGACGACTACACCAAGTTCGTCGGCAACTACGGTGCCAAGGGCCTGGCTTACATCAAGGTCAACGAGCGCGCCAAGGGCGTCGAGGGCCTGCAGTCGCCGATCGTCAAGTTCATCCCGGAAGACAACCTCAAGGTCATCCTCGACCGCGTCGGTGCCGTCGATGGCGACATCGTGTTCTTCGGCGCCGACCGCGCCAAGGTGGTCTGTGATGCCCTGGGTGCCCTGCGCATCAAGGTCGGTCACGACCTCAATCTGCTCACCTGCGAGTGGGCGCCGCTGTGGGTGGTCGACTTCCCGATGTTCGAGGAGAACGACGATGGCAGCCTGACCGCCATGCACCACCCCTTCACCGCGCCCAAGTGCAGCCCGGCCGAGCTCGAGGCCAATCCGGCCGCGGCCCTGTCGCGCGCCTACGACATGGTGCTCAACGGTACCGAGCTGGGTGGCGGTTCGATCCGTATCCACGACAAGGCCATGCAGCAGACCGTGTTCCGCGTGCTGGGCATCAGCGAGGAGGAGCAGCAGGAGAAATTCGGCTTCCTGCTGGACGCCCTCAAGTACGGTGCGCCGCCCCATGGTGGCCTGGCCTTCGGCCTGGATCGCCTGGTGATGCTGATGACCGGCGCCAGCTCGATCCGCGAAGTGATCGCCTTCCCGAAAACCCAGAGCGCGGCCTGTGTCATGACCCAGGCGCCGGGTGTGGTGGACAACAAGGCGCTGCGCGAGCTGCATATCCGCCTGCGCGAACAGGCCAAGGCCGAGTGAGTCGAACAGGAGCCTGGCATGCCAGGCTCCTTGCATTCTGCTAGAGCAAAACTGATCTGAAACAGACGGAGTGAGTTATGGCCGGTCATTCCAAATGGGCCAACATCAAGCACCGCAAGGGGCGTCAGGACGCCAAGCGCGGCAAGATCTTCACCAAGCTGATCCGCGAGCTGACCGTGGCCGCCAAGCATGGCGGCGGCGTGCCGGCGGATAACCCGCGTCTGCGCCTGGCAGTGGACAAGGCCCTCACGGCCAATATGTCACGCGATGTGATCGACCGCGCCATCGCTCGCGGCACCGGCAACACCGAAGCCGACAACATGGTAGAGCTGAGCTACGAGGGCTACGCGCCGAGTGGCGTGGCCATCATCATCGAAGCCATGACCGACAACCGCAACCGCACCGCCGCCGAAGTGCGCCATGCCTTCACCAAGTGCGGCGGCAACCTGGGCACCGACGGTTCCGTGGCCTACATGTTCGAGCGCAAGGGGCAGATCAGCTTTGCCCCCGGCGTGAACGAGGACGCCCTGATGGAGGCGGCCCTGGAGGCCGGCGCCGACGATGTGGAGATGGGCGAGGACGGCTCGGCGATGGTGTCGACCAGCTTCGCCGACTTCCTGGCGGTCAACGAGGCGCTGACCGCTGCCGGTTTCAAGGGCGAAGAGGCCGAGGTGGCGATGATTCCGTCGACCATGGCGCCGATCACCGACCTGGACACCGCCAAGAAGGTGCTCAAGCTGATCGACATGCTGGAAGACCTGGACGACGTGCAGAACGTCTACCACAACGCGGAAATCTCCGACGAGATCATGGAGCAGCTCGACTGATCCCGGTTTGCGTCGGCCAGGGCCGGAAGTCGCCACGCGCGCTTCCGGCTTTTTTATATCGGCGGCGCTCCGTATACTCGCGGCTGGATAAATAGACAGTGCCTTGGTGCGCGGAGCTGAACCCGGCATGACCCTGATTCTTGGCATCGACCCCGGCTCGCGCATCACCGGCTACGGCGTGGTGCGCGACACCGGACGCGGCTGTGAATACGTGGCCTCCGGCTGCATCCGCACCGGCGAGGGCGATCTGGCCAGCCGCCTGCAGAAGGTGTTTCGCGGCGTCAGCGAGGTGATTCGCCTGCACGAGCCGGTGACCATGGGCATCGAGCAGGTGTTCATGGCCAAGAATGCCGATTCCGCGCTCAAGCTCGGCCAGGCCCGCGGCGCGGCGATAGTCGCCGGCATCGAGGCTGGGCTGGATGTCAGCGAGTACACCGCCAGCCAGGTCAAGCAGGCCATCGCCGGTACCGGCGGGGCGGACAAGCAGCAGGTGATGATGATGGTCATGCACCTGCTCAGGCTCACCCAGAAGCCGCAGATCGACGCATCCGACGCCCTGGCCATCGCCCTTTGCCACGCTCATCACCGGCAGAGCCTGATTCCCCACGGCCTGCTTGGCGCCAAACGGCGCAGCGGCCGCCTGCGCCTGTAACAGAAGGAAGCGAATTCGTGATCGGACGCCTCAAGGGCACCCTGGCGGAAAAGCAGCCGCCGCATTTGATCCTCGACGTGAATGGCGTCGGCTACGAGCTGGAAGTGCCGATGACCACCCTCTACCGCCTGCCGGCGGTGGGGCAGGCGGTGACCCTGCACACCCACCTGGTGGTGCGCGAGGATGCCCACCTGCTCTATGGTTTCTTCGAGAAGCGTGAACGCGAGCTGTTTCGCGAGCTGATCCGGCTCAATGGCGTCGGCCCCAAGCTGGCCCTGGCGCTGATGTCCGGGCTGGAGGTGGATGAGCTGGTGCGCTGCGTGCAGGCCCAGGATACCTCGACCCTGGTGAAGATCCCCGGCGTCGGCAAGAAGACCGCCGAGCGCCTGCTGGTGGAGCTCAAGGATCGCTTCAAGGCCTGGGAGACCATGCCGTCCATCGCCACGCTGGTGGTGGAACCTCGTGCTGGCGTGGCAGTCTCAAGCGCGGAGAACGATGCCTTGAGCGCATTGATCGCCCTCGGCTTCAAGCCGCAGGAAGCCAGCAAGGCCGTGGCAGCGATCAAGGAAGAGGGTCTGTCCAGCGAAGAAATGATCCGTCGAGCCCTCAAGGGCATGGTCTAAGCAGTGATCGAAGCCGACCGTCTCATTACCGCCAGCAGCCGCGACCGCGACGAGCAGCTGGACCGTGCCATCCGCCCCCTGGCGCTGGCCGAATACATCGGCCAGCCGGTGGTGCGCGAGCAGATGGAGCTGTTCATCCAGGCCGCCAAGAACCGCCAGGAAGCCTTGGATCACACCCTGATCTTCGGCCCTCCCGGCCTGGGCAAGACCACCCTGGCCAACATCATCGCCCAGGAAATGGGCGTGTCGATCAAGAGCACCTCGGGCCCGGTGCTGGAGCGCCCGGGTGACCTGGCGGCGCTGCTGACCAATCTGGAGGCCGGCGATGTGCTGTTCGTCGACGAGATCCATCGCCTGTCGCCGGTGGTCGAGGAAGTGCTGTATCCGGCCATGGAGGACTTCCAGCTCGACATCATGATCGGCGAGGGCCCGGCTGCCCGCTCGATCAAACTTGACCTGCCGCCCTTCACCCTGGTCGGCGCCACCACCCGCGCCGGCATGCTGACCAATCCGCTGCGTGATCGTTTCGGCATCGTCCAGCGCCTGGAGTTCTATTCCAGCGAGGATCTGGCCACCATCGTCAGTCGCTCGGCCGGCATTCTCGGTCTGCATATCGACCCCGAAGGCGCCTTCGAGATCGCCCGTCGCGCCCGTGGCACGCCGCGTATCGCCAACCGCCTGCTGCGCCGCGTGCGCGACTTCGCCGAAGTGCGCGCCGGCGGGCAGATCAGCCGGAGCATCGCCGACCAGGCGCTGAACATGCTGGACGTCGACGAACGTGGCTTCGACCACCAGGACCGCCGTCTACTGCTGGCCATGATCGACAAGTTCGACGGCGGCCCGGTGGGCATCGACAACCTGGCGGCGGCCATCGGCGAGGAGCGCGGCACCATCGAGGACGTGCTCGAACCCTACCTGATCCAGCAGGGCTACATCATGCGTACGCCGCGCGGCAGGGTGGTGACCCGGCATGCCTACCTGCACTTCGGCCTGAATCTGCCGAAGCGCCTGGGTGAAGCGCCGGTCGCGGACCTGTTCGACGGCAACGAATAGTCGAAAAACAAAGGCTTGCCCGGATTGGCAAGGCCAGGAGTAAACACTAGAGTATGCGCGCGCAAAACGAGGCCCAGCCTTTCGCCCTCAGGTGTCGGGTGTATTACGAGGACACCGACGCCGGCGGCATCGTCTACTACGTCAACTACCTCAAGTTCATGGAGCGGGCTCGTACCGAGTGCCTGCGCAGTCTGGGTTTCGCCCAGTCGCAGCTGGCCGGGGAGAATCTGCTGTTCGTCGTGCATTCCGCCGAGGCGCGCTATCACGCACCGGCCCGGCTGGACGACGAACTTTTTATCACCGCCGAGGTGATCGAGTTAAACCGTGCCAGCCTGCGTTTTCGTCAACAGGTGCGGCGGGTAACGGATGAGGCGCTGCTCTGCGAGGGGCAGTTCGTGGTGGCCTGTGTGCGCACCGACAATTTGAAACCCCGTGCCATCCCCGAGGCGCTGCGCGCAGCCTTCGCCGGCATGGGTCAAGTCACAGCAGGAGAGTAGCGTGGAAGCAACAGCCAACGCCGTTGACCATATGTCGATGTGGAGCCTGATCAGCAACGCCAGTCTGGTGGTGCAGCTGGTCATGCTGACCCTGGTCGCCGCTTCGGTGGTGTCCTGGATCATGATCTTCCAGCGCAGCACCATGCTGCGCGCGGCGAAGAAGTCGCTGGAGGTGTTCGAGGAGCGCTTCTGGTCCGGTATCGACCTGTCCAAGCTGTATCGCCAGGCCGGCAGCAACCCGGACCCGGATTGCGGCATCGAGCAGATCTTCCGCGCCGGCTTCAAGGAGTTCTCCCGCCTGCGCCAGCAGTCCGGCGTCGACCCGGATGCGGTGATGGACGGCGTGGCCCGCGCCATGCGCGTGGCCATCTCGCGTGAGGAAGAGAAGCTGGAAACCAGCCTGCCGTTCCTCGCCACCGTCGGCTCCACCAGCCCCTACATCGGACTGTTCGGTACCGTGTGGGGCATCATGAACTCCTTCCGCGGCCTGGCCCAGGTGCAGCAGGCGACCCTGGCCACCGTGGCGCCGGGCATCGCCGAGGCGCTGATCGCCACCGCCATCGGCCTGTTCGCCGCCATTCCGGCGGTGATCGCCTACAACCGCTTCTCGGCGCAAGGCGATCGCCTGATTGGCCGTTACTACACCTTTGCCGACGAGTTCCAGGCGATCCTGCACCGCAAAGTGCACACCAGCGAGGACTGAGGCTCAGCCCATGGCCAGAATTCGCAACAGACGCAAGCCGGTCGCCGAGATGAACGTCGTGCCTTATATCGACGTGATGCTGGTGCTGCTGGTGATCTTCATGGTGACCGCGCCCATGCTCAACCAGGGCGTCAAGGTCGACCTGCCCAAGGTTTCCAGCGAGGCCCTGCCGCAGGACAACAATGCCCGTGTGCTGACCATCTCGATCAAGGCCGACAAGACCTACTATTGGAACATGGGCGAGGAAGTCGACCCGGACCAGGGCAAGGCCAGTGAGACCGCCACCGCGCTGCCGGCGCTGGTACAGACGGTGAGCGCGATCATGAACCAGAACGCCGCCCAGGGTAAGAAAGTTCAGGTCTTCGTGCGCGGCGACAAGTCGGTCGACTACGGCTCGGTCATGGCTGTCATGGGCGGTCTGCAGGAAGCCGGCGTGGGCAACGTCGGGCTGATCACCGAGGCGCCCTGATGCAGCAGAAGAGCGTGCGCTCCTCGTCGGAAAGCTATTTCTGGCCAACGGTCTGGGCCGTGGCCATTCACGTCCTGCTGTTCGCCATGCTGTTCGTCAGCTTCCACTTCGCCCCGGAGCTGCCGCCGGCCAGGCCGATCGTGCAGGCGACCCTGTACCAGCTGAAGTCGCAGAGCCAGGCGACCACCCAGACCAATCAGAAGATCGCCGGCGAGGCGCAGAAGACCAAGGCGCGCCAGTACGAGGTGGAGCAGCTGGAGACCAAGAAGGAAGAACAGCAGAAGCAGGAAGCGGCGGAACAAAAGAAGGTCGCGGTGGCCAAACAGGCTGAGGCGAAGAAGCAGGCCGAAGCGAAGAAGGCCGAAGAAGCGAAGAAGGCGGCCGAACAGAAGAGGCTGGCCGAGATCGCCAAGAAGAAGTCTGAGGAAGAGAAGAAGAAAGCTGCCGCCGAGGAGGCGCGCAAGAAAGCGGCCGAGCAGGCGAAGAAAAAGGCTGCGGAGGAGGCCAAGAAGAAGGCCGCCGCCGAGGCTGCGAAGAAGAAGGCCCAGGAAGCCGCGCGCAAGGCCGCCGAGGACAAGAAGGCGCAGGCCCTGGCCGAGTTGCTGGGGGATACCACCGAGCGCCAGCAGGCGCTGGCCGATGAGGTGGGCGATCAGGTGGCGGGCAGTCTCGATGACCTGATCATCAAGCTGGTCAGCGAGCAGTGGCAGCGTCCGCCGTCGGCGCGCAACGGCATGAGTGTCGAGGTGCTGATCCAGATGCTGCCCGATGGCACCATCGTCAATGCCTCGATCACCCGCTCCAGCGGCGATGCGCCTTTCGACAGCTCGGCGGTGGCGGCCGTGAAGAACGTCGTGCGTATTCCGGAAATGCAGCAAGTCGATAGTGCCACCTTTAATGCCATGTACCGTCAGCGGCGGATGATTTTCAAACCGGAGGACTTGTCTCTGTGAACAGCTTGATTCGTATGGCCCTGCTTGGGCTGGCCTTGCTGGCCGGTGCCGTGCAGGCAGCGGACCCCTTGGTGGTCTCGACCGGCAGTGACCGCGCCATTCCCATCGCCGTGGTGCCTTTCGGCTGGCAGGGCGGCACCGTGCTGCCCGAGGACCTGGCCACCGTTATCGGCAACGACCTGCGCAACAGCGGCATGTACGAGCCGATCCCGCGGCAGAACATGATCAGCCTGCCGACCTCGGCGGCCGAGATCATCTACCGCGACTGGCAGGCCCTGGGCGCCCAGTATGTGATGGTCGGCAGCATCGTACCGAACGGTGCGCGCCTGCAGGTGCAGTTCGCCCTGTTCAACGTGGCGACCCAGCAGCAGGTGGTGGCCGGCACCGTCGGTGGCACCACCGACCAGCTGCGCGACATGGCCCACCATATCGCCGACCAGGCCTTCGAGAAGCTCACCGGCATCAAGGGCGCCTTCTCCACCAAGATGCTTTACGTCACCGCCGAGCGTTTTGGTGTCAACAACACCCGCTACACCCTGCAGCGCTCCGACTACGACGGCGCCCGTGGCGTGACCCTGCTGCAGTCGCGCGAACCGATCCTGTCGCCGCGCTACGCGCCGGATGGCCGCCGCATCGCCTACGTGTCCTTCGAGCAGCGCCGTCCGCGCATCTTCCTGCAGCACATCGATACCGGTCGCCGCGAGCAGCTGACCAACTTCGAGGGCCTCAACGGCGCGCCGGCCTTCTCGCCGGATGGCAATCGCCTGGCCTTCGTGCTGTCCAAGGACGGCAACCCGGAGATCTATGTGATGGACCTGGGCAGTCGCCAGATCCAGCGCGTGACCAACTCCGGCTCGATCGAGACCGAGCCGTTCTGGGGCAAGGACGGGCAGACCCTGTACTTCACCAGCGACCGCGCCGGCAAGCCGCAGATCTACAAGCAGAGCATCTACGGCGGTGCCGCCCAGCGCGTGACCTTTACCGGCAACTACAATGCCAACCCGAAGCTGTCGGCCGACGAGAAGACCCTGGTGATGATCCATCGCCAGGACGGGTTCACCAATTTCAAGGTGGCCGCCCAGGACCTGGTGACCAGCCGCCTGCGCATTCTCTCCGAGACCAGTCTGGACGACTCGCCCACTGTTGCGCCCAATGGCACCATGCTAATCTACGCCACCCGCCAGCAGGGCCGCGGAGTGCTGATGCTCGTGTCCATCAACGGGCGTGTCAGGCTCCCGATTCCCACCGCGCAAGGTGATGTACGGGAACCGTCCTGGTCCCCTTACCTGAACTGATGCGGTACTGACTCTTTTTCTGCTGTAAACACACCTAGAACTCATTAGGAGCTCCACCATGGAAATGCTGAAATTTGGCAAATTTGCCGCTCTGAGCCTGGCCCTGGCCGTGGCTGTTGGTTGCTCGTCCAAAGGCGGCGACGCCTCCGGCGAAGGCGCTGTCGATCCGAACGCTGGCTACAACGCCGGTGGCAGCGGCGTTGACGGTGCCCTGAGCGAAGAAGCCGCTCTGCGCGCCATCACCACCTTCTACTTCGAGTACGACAGCTCCGACCTGAAGCCGGAAGCCATGCGCGCTCTGGACGTCCACGCCAAGGACCTGAAAGGCAACGGCGCTCGCGTCGTTCTGGAAGGCCACACCGACGAGCGCGGCACCCGCGAGTACAACATGGCTCTGGGCGAGCGTCGTGCCAAGGCCGTTCAGCGCTACCTGGTGCTGCAGGGCGTTTCCCCGGCTCAGCTGGAACTGGTTTCCTACGGCGAAGAGCGTCCGGTTGCCACCAGCAGCGACGAGTCCTCCTGGGCTCAGAACCGCCGCGTCGAACTGCGCAAGTAATTCGCCATGCGTAAGTGCCCTCGTATCCTGACCTCCCTGGTGCTTGCCCTGCCGCTCGCGGCGGTGGCCGAGGTTCCCGTGATCGATAGCAGTGCCGGCTACGGCAGCAGCTATCCGCCGGCGGGTTACGGTACGAGTGGTGCCTACGCCGGGGGCGGGGCGCAAGCCCCGACCTCGGCGCAGGGCGAGCTGTTCATGCAGCTGCAGCAGATGCAGCAGGATATCGCCCAGCTCCGTGGCCTGGTCGAAGAACAGCAGAACGAGATCGAGCGTCTCAAGCAGGAGAGCCTGGCGCGTTACCAGGATCTCGACAGCCGCCTGCAAGGCGGTGCCGCAGGTGCCCAGCAGGCACCGGCACAGAATTCCCCGGCCGGCGGCGCGATCAATGCCGCTGGTACCCCCGCTGCCTCAGCCTCGCAGCCCCCGGCAGCCAGCAACGAGCCGGCCGATCCGGCGAAGGAAAAGCTCTACTACGATGCGGCCTTCGACCTGATCAAGGCCAAGGACTTCGACAAGGCCAGCCAGGCCTTCGAAGGTTTCCTGCGCAAGTTCCCGCAGAGCCAGTATGCCGGCAACGCCCAGTACTGGCTGGGTGAGGTCAACCTGGCCAAGGGTGACCTGCAGGGCGCCGGCAAGGCCTTCGCCCAGGTCGCCGCCAGCTACCCGACCCATGCCAAGGTGCCCGATTCGCTGTTCAAGCTGGCGGACGTCGAGCGGCGCCTGGGTAACAATGACCGGGCCAAGGGCATCCTCCAGCAGCTGATTGCCCAGTACCCGGGCTCTTCTGCCGCCCAGCTGGCGCAGCGCGATCTGCAGCGTCTGCCTTGAGCCTTTCGGCGTTGTGAAAAGCCCGCGCTAGTCGCGGGCTTTTTCATGGGCACGCGCCCAGATCGTCGCCTGCGCGGCGGGAAAAATGTTGCCCGGGCGCTTTTTCGCTTAGAATCGCCGCCCCGACTTTCCCGCAACGGAGGCGGATGGCCTGTTTCGCCGTCACGCCCGGTGCCGATATGCAAACAACCCTGCGCATTACCGAGATTTTCTACTCGCTGCAGGGCGAGACCAATACCAGTGGCCTGCCCACGGTATTCGTTCGCCTGACCGGCTGCCCGCTGCGCTGCCAGTACTGCGATACCGCCTATGCCTTCAATGGTGGCGAGATCATGAGCCTGGAGGCCATCCTCGAGCGGGTGGCCGCCTTCAGGCCGCGTTATGTCTGCGTCACCGGTGGCGAGCCGCTGGCACAACCCAATTGCATCCCTTTGCTCGAGCAGCTGTGTGACGCCGGCTACAGCGTGTCGCTGGAAACCAGTGGAGCCATGGATATTGCCCCTACGGACCGACGAGTCAGTCGGGTGCTCGATCTGAAGACCCCGGGCTCGCAGGAGGTCGCGCGCAACCTCTACAGCAACCTGGATGAGCTGACCGGCAACGACCAGGTGAAGTTCGTCATCTGCTCGCGCGAGGATTACGACTGGGCTGTCTCCAAGCTGATCGAGTACCGCCTCGATCAGCGTGCCGGCGAGGTGCTGTTCTCGCCCAGCCACCAGCAGGTGGATGCCCGCGCCCTGGCCGACTGGATCATTGCCGACAACCTGCCGGTACGCTTCCAGCTGCAGTTGCACAAGATCCTCTGGAACGACGAGCCGGGGCACTGACATGACCGACAAGAAAGCCGTGGTGTTGCTCTCCGGTGGCCTGGATTCGGCCACCATCCTGGCCCAGGCCAAGGCGGCCGGCTTCGCCTGCTACAGCATGAGTTTCGATTATGGCCAGCGTCACCGTGCCGAGCTGCAGGCGGCCGAGCGGGTGGCGCGCCAGCTGGGCGTGGTCGAGCACAAGGTGATCGGTCTCAACCTCAACGGCATCGGCGGCTCGGCCCTGACCGACAGCTCCATCGCCGTGCCGGAGAGTCCGACCGAGGGCATCCCGATTACCTACGTGCCGGCGCGCAACACGGTGTTCCTGGCCCTGGCGCTGGGCTGGGCCGAGGTGCTGGGTGCCCACGACATCTTCATCGGCGTCAATGCGGTGGATTACTCCGGCTATCCGGATTGCCGTCCCGAATTCATCGCCGCCTTCGAGCGGGTGGCCAACCTGGCGACCCGCGAGGGCGTTGAGGGCAGCGGTTTCCGCATCCAGGCGCCGCTGCAGAATCTGTCCAAGGCGCAGATTGTGCAGATCGGCTTGCAGCATGGCGTCGACTACGGCCTGACCGTGTCCTGCTACCAGGCCGATGATGATGGTCGTGCCTGTGGCAAGTGCGACAGCTGTCGCCTGCGTGCGGCGGGCTTCGCCGCGGCCGGCGTGGCCGACCCGACCCGCTACGCGTAAGTTTTTTTCGTGGAGTGTTGATTTCCTGAATCAAATCAGTATCATGCGCACCGCGTTGGGTCGTTAGCTCAGTCGGTAGAGCAGTTGGCTTTTAACCAATTGGTCGTAGGTTCGAATCCTACACGACCCACCATATCGTCAAAGCCAGTCTTCAGACTGGCTTTTTTTATGCCCGCAAAAGGGCTGACAGAGGCGGCAGAGGGCCTGGTGGTATACTGGCCGCTCGCGTATCAGCGCTCGCAGGTTTCATGACATGACCCAGATTTCCGAACGCCTGCTGGTTCAGGCCCACCTCGCCGCCAAGCAGCCCAAGCCGCTGACCGCCGAGGAGGAGGCCTTCTACCGCAGCGAGATCGCCGCCGAGCTGAAGAAGCAGAACGCCGTGCTGGTGGCCCACTATTACTGCGATCCGGTGATCCAGGCCCTGGCCGAGGAAACCGGTGGCTGCGTGTCCGACTCCCTGGAGATGGCCCGTTTCGGCAACCAGCATGCGGCGCAGACCGTGGTGGTGGCCGGGGTCAAGTTCATGGGCGAGACGGCCAAGATCCTCAATCCGGAGAAGCGCGTGCTGATGCCGACCCTGGAGGCCACCTGTTCGCTCGATCTGGGTTGCCCGGTGGACGAGTTCTCGGCCTTCTGCGACCAGCACCCGGACCGCACCGTGGTGGTCTATGCCAACACTTCGGCGGCGGTGAAGGCGCGCGCCGACTGGGTGGTGACCTCCAGCTGCGCGCTGGAGATCGTCGAGAGCCTGATGGACAACGGCGAGAAGGTCCTCTGGGCGCCGGACCAGCATCTGGGGCGCTACATCCAGCGCGAGACCGGTGCCGACATGCTGCTGTGGGACGGCGCCTGCATCGTCCACGAGGAGTTCAAGGCCAAGCAGCTGGAAGACATGAAGGCGCTGTATCCGGAGGCCGCCGTGCTGGTGCACCCGGAGTCGCCCGAGGCGGTGATCGAACTGGCTGACGCAGTGGGCTCCACCAGCCAGCTGATCAAGGCGGCGCAGACCCTGCCGAACAAGACCTTCATCGTCGCCACCGACCGCGGCATCTTCTACAAGATGCAGCAGCTGTGCCCGGACAAGGTCTTCGTCGAGGCGCCCACGGCCGGCAACGGCGCCGCCTGCCGCAGCTGCGCGCACTGCCCGTGGATGGCGATGAATACCCTGCAGCGCACCCTGCAGTGCCTGCGAGAGGGCAGCAACGAGATCCTCGTGGAGCCGGCGCTGATTCCGCGCGCGGTCAAACCGCTCAAGCGCATGCTGGATTTCACCCAGGCGGCGCGGCTGAAGCTGGCCGGCAACGCCTGAGCCACGAGCGTTCATGAAAAAGCCCGGCGAATGCCGGGCTTTTCCGTTGCAGCGATCAGCGCAGCATCTTGTCGATGGCGCGCTGCTCTTCCTGGAGTTCCTGCTGGCGTGCATCGATGCGCGAGGCCAGGGGGAAGTTACTGCTGGCCCTGCGCTTGGCCAGGTCGAGCTGCTCCAGAGCCTGGTCGTAATCACCGACCAGGGCGAAGAACTCGGCGCGCGCCTGGTGCAGGCCAATGATATTGCCGGTCTGGCCGCGCACTTCGGCGACCTGGTACCAGATGTCCGGGTCGTTGCCGCGCTGCTTGAGCAGTTCGTCGAGGGCGACCTCGGCGTCCTTGTGCCGGTTCTGCTTGAGCAGCAGGTCGATGCGCGCCTGCTCCAGCGGGTAGTTCTCGGGATACAGGCCGCGCAGGCGCTCGATGCGCTGGCCGGCCTCGGTCGTACGGTTGGCGGCGACATCCAGTTCGATCATCGCCAGGTTGTAGTGCAGGTCGTTGGGCGCCTTGAGCAGCAGTGCATTGAGTTCGCTGCGTGCCTCGTCCAGTCGGCCGCCCTTGATCTGCGCGATGGCCAGGCCGTAGCGCGCGGCGTCCAGCTGCTGGTTGCTGTCGAGCATGGCGCGGAAGCGTTTGGCGGCAATACCCGGGGTCTCTTCGAAGATCAGCTGTACGCGGGCGCGCATCAGCTGGTACTCCAGGCTGTCCGAGCGGCCCTGGGCGGGGAATTGTTCGGCGCGGTTGCGGGTGTCGGCCACGCGCGACTCGGTCACCGGGTGGGTGAGCAGGAACTCCGGCGGCTTCGAATCGTAGCGGTACTGACGCATCAGGCGCTCGAACATGCTCGGCATGGCGCGTGGATCGTAGCCGGCACGCTCCAGGTTAAGCAGGCCGATGCGGTCGGCCTCCTGCTCGTTCTGCCGGGAGAAGCGCCGCTGTTCCTGAATGGCGGCAGCCTGAGCGCCCATGATGGTGGCGATGCCGGCATCGCCGGCGCCCGCGGCGGCGGCGACTATGCCGGCGAGCATGGCAGCCATCACCGGTACCTGCATGCGCTTCTGCGCTTCGACCCCGCGGGCGAAGTGGCGCTGCGAAAGGTGCGCCAGTTCGTGGGCCATCACCGAGGCGTACTCGGCTTCGGTCTGGGCGTGCAGCAGCAGGCCGCCGTTGACCCCGACTATTCCGCCGGGGGCGGCGAAGGCGTTGATCTGCGGGCTGTTGAGCAGGACGAACTCCAGGCGCCGATCCTCCAGCTGGCTGGTTTCGGCCAGGCGATAGACGCTGCTTTCCACGTAGTCCTTGAGTTGCGGGTCGGACAGCTGGTCGATCTGACCACGCAGGATGCTCAGCCAGGCGCGGCCGAGACGATGTTCCTGTTCGGGCGAGAAGATCGAGGAGCTGGCGTCGCCCAGCGAAGGCAGGTCGCTGGCGCCGACGGGCAGGGCGAGGCAGGCGAGGGCGAGCAGGGTGGGGCGCAGAAGATTCATGCACGAGGCTCTGGCGTGGGCAAAGCCGTTACTCTAGCCGGCCAGGCCGGCCGCTGGCCAGGCTTGTGCGGTATCCTTGCCGGCCTGCGAGGAGATGCCCATGACCGAGATGCCCACCTGCGATGCCGAACTGGATGCCAGTGGCCTGAACTGCCCGCTGCCCCTGCTCAAGGCCAAGCTGGAGCTCAATCGCCTGCCCAGCGGCGCGGTGCTCAAGGTGATCGCTACCGATGCCGGCTCGCAGCGCGATTTCCGCGCCTTCGCCCGCCTGGCCGGGCACGCCCTGCTGCGCGAGGAAGAGGAAGACGGCGTGTTCCGCTACTGGTTGCAGAAGGCCTGATGGTGCTGCAATGAACAAGGGCCGCGTTTGCGGCCCTTGTCGTCATCCCTGGTGCAGCGCCTGCGCGGCTGCCAGCACCTCGTCCACGTGCCCCGGCACTTTCACGCCACGCCATTCGCGGCGCAGCACGCCCTCGGCGTCGATCAGGAAGGTGCTGCGGTCGATCCCCAGGTATTCCTTGCCGTACAGCTTCTTCGGCTTGATCACGTCGAACAGCTGGCAGAGCGCCTCGTCCTTGTCGCTGATCAGCTCGAAGGGGAAATCCTGCTTGCACTTGAAGTTCTCGTGGGACTTCATGCCATCGCGCGAGACGCCGAAGATCACCGTGTTGGCGGCCTGGAAGGCGGCATGCTGGTCGCGGAAGCCCTGGCCCTCGGTGGTGCAGCCCGGGGTGCTGTCCTTGGGATAGAAATAGATCACCACCTGGCGGCCCTTGAGCGCGCTCAGGGAGACCTGCTGGCCGCTGGTGGCGGCGGCGCTGAAGTCGGCGACGGGGTGGTCGAGGGAGACGGCCATCGTTAGCTCCTTACGGGTTCTGCGGGCGCCAGGGTTCGATCAGGGCGTCCAGGTTGAGAGCGTCGGCGAAGTCGAGGAACTGGTCGCGCAACCAGCTGATCTGCGTGCCCGGCGGCAGGGTCACGGTCAGGGTGGCGTTGAGCAGGGTGCCGCCGGTCTGCGGTGCCTGGTAGGTGTCGCAGGTGATGTTCTCCAGCTCGACGCGGTGGTCGCTGAAGAACTGGCACAGCTCGTTGAGGATGTCCGGGCGGTAGGCGCAGCTGACGTAGGCGACGTAGGGCAGGGCGTTGGGGCGCACGTCGAGGGCGCCACTACGCACCATGTTGACATTGAAGTCGTGGCGCTTGGCCAGTGCTGGCAGGGCACCTTCCAGGCGGGCCAGGGCATCCCAGCTGCCGCTGACCTGCAGCACCAGGGCGCTGTATTCGCCGTGGCGGGTCAGGCGGCTGCTGACGACACCACAGCGGTTCTCCTGGCTGGCCCGGCAGAGCACGCTGGTCAGCTCCATGGGGTTGGCGCCGAGGGCACTGATGACGAGGAATTGTTCGCGAACCTGGGGGGTGGACATGCAGCTTTCCTGAAACGATGGGCGCCCGGCGCAACGCGGCGCCAAACAAAGGGGGAAGGGTAGCGAAAAGCGCCGCTCAGGGGAATGCTGCGGCGGTTGTGCAACACCGGAGCCGCCAGTACCATTACGGCTCTCTTTTTCCGGCAGGAGCGGTTGCATGATTTCGGGCAGTATGGTGGCACTGGTCACGCCCATGGACGCACAAGGCGGTCTGGACTGGGACGCCCTGAGCAAACTGGTCGACTTCCACCTGCAGGAAGGCACCAACGCCATTGTCGCCGTCGGCACCACCGGCGAGTCCGCCACCCTGGATGTCCACGAGCACGTGGAAGTCATCCGCCGCGTGGTCGACCAGGTGGCCGGGCGCATCCCGGTGATCGCCGGTACCGGCGCCAACAGCACCCGCGAAGCCGTCGAGCTGACCCAGAATGCCAAGAGCGTCGGCGCCGACGCCTGCCTGCTGGTCACCCCCTACTACAACAAGCCGACCCAGGAAGGCCTGTACCAGCACTTCCGCCACATCGCCGAGGCGGTGGCGATTCCGCAGATCCTCTACAACGTGCCGGGCCGCACCGCCTGCGACATGCTGCCGGAAACCGTCGAGCGCCTGGCCAAGGTGGCCAACATCATCGGCATCAAGGAAGCCACCGGCGACCTGCAGCGCGGCCAGGACATCCTCGACCGCGTCAGCGCCGACTTCCTGGTCTATTCCGGTGACGATGCCACCGCCGTCGAGCTGATGCTGATGGGCGGCAAGGGCAACATCTCGGTGACCGCCAACGTCGCGCCGCGCGCCATGGCCGAGTTGTGCGCCGCTGCCATGCGCGGCGATGCCGATACCGCCCGCGCCATCAACGAGCGCCTGATGCCGCTGCACAAGAACCTGTTCATCGAATCCAACCCGATCCCGGTGAAGTGGGCCCTGCACGAGATGGGCATGATGCAGGACGGCATCCGCCTGCCGCTGACCTGGCTCAGCCCGCGCTGTCACGAACCGCTGCGTCAGGCCATGCGCCAGTCCGGCGTCCTGGCTTAATTGAGGAAGCATTACGCATGAAGCGACTGGCTGGACTCTCCGCCCTTGCCCTGATCATCTCCAGCACCAGCGGTTGCGGCTGGCTGTGGGGCGACGAAGGCTACTTCCGTGACCGCTCCACCGACTACCTGGAAGCGCGCCAGACCGCGGCCATGCAGATGCCGGCCAATGTCGACGCCAAGCGCATCGACCCGCTGCTGCCGGTGCCCGCGCACATCGCCACCAGCACCGCCACTCCGCAGGAGTTCGAAGTGCCGCGCCCGCAGGCCATTGGCGTGAGCGGCGCGGCCAGCGAGTTCAGCCTGCAGAAGAGCGGCGACTCGCGCTGGCTGGTGGCCCAGCGCAGCCCGGCGGAAGTCTGGCCGGTGGCCCGCGCCTACTTCGAGAACAACGGCTTCCGCATCGCCGAGGAACGTCCGCAGACTGGCGAGTTCGTCACCGAGTGGCAGACCCCGGCCGAGCTGGCCCCGTCCATGGGGCGCCGCGTCGGCAGCCTGCTGTCCGACAGCGACAACCAGGTGCGCGCCCGCGTGCGCATCGAACCGGGCGTGGTGCGTGGTACCAGCGAGGTGTTCGTCGCCAGCGTCGAGCGCGAAGAGGGCAGTAGTGCCGATGTGGCCTTCCCGGCGCGCACCGGCATCGCCAGCCTCGAGGCCTCGCTGCTCGATGGCATGCTCGACGACCTGAGCAGTACCGCCGAGCACGGCTCCGTCTCTCTGCTGGCCGCGCGCAACTACGATGCGCCGAGCCGTGTCAGCCTGACCCAGGACGGCGCCGGCAACCCGGTGCTCAACCTCAGCACCGACTTCGATCGCGCCTGGTCCAGTGTCGGTCGCGCCCTGGAGCTGGCCGATGTGCGCGTCGACGACATCAACCGCAGCCTCGGCGTGTACTACGTCAACCTGGCCGAGGGCGCCAAGAAGCCGGAAGAAGAGAAGGGCTTCATCAGCGGCCTGTTCGGCAGCGAGCCGACCAAGGAAGAGATCGACGCCCGCGCCGAGCGCTACCAGGTGCGCCTGACCAGCAATGCCGGCGGCGACGTGCAGGTCTCGGTGGAGAAGGACATCAACACCGTGGCACCGGAAGACGTGGCCCGCCGCGTGCTGACCCTGATCCAGGAAAACCTCGGCTGATCGGTGCCGGCCACGCGCCGGCCATGCAGCGAATCGATAGGCGAAACCCGGTGGGTTTCGCCTGTTTCGTTTGAACCAGGCGGAAAACTCGACATGACCACTCCCTCTACCCTGAGCCTGAAGAAGATCTACTCCGGCAAGGTCCGCGACCTCTATGAGATCGATGCCAAGCGCATGCTGATGGTCGCCAGCGATCGCCTGTCGGCCTTCGATGTCATCCTCGAGGAGCCGATCCCGGAGAAGGGCAAGATTCTCACCGCCATCTCCAATTTCTGGTTCGACAAGCTCAAGGACCTGGTGCCCAACCACTTCACCGGCGACCAGGTCGAGGACGTGGTGCCGGCCGCCGAGCTGCCGCTGGTGGCGGGCCGTGCGGTGGTCGCCAAGCGCCTCAAGCCGGTGCCCGTGGAGGCCATCGTGCGCGGCTATATCGTCGGCTCCGGCTGGAAGGAATACCAGAAGAGCGGCACCGTCTGCGGTATCCAGCTGCCGGCCGGCCTGAAGGAGGCGGCCAAGCTGCCGCAACCGATCTTCACCCCCTCGACCAAGGCCGCCGTCGGCGACCACGACGAGAACATCAGCTTCGCCCAGTGCGAGGCCATCATCGGCGCCGAGCTGGCGGCCAAGGTGCGCGACACCGCCATCGCCCTGTACAGCGCGGCGGTCGAGTACGCGGCCACCCGCGGCATCATCATCGCTGACACCAAGTTCGAGTTCGGCCTGGACGAGGACGGTACCCTGACCCTGATGGACGAGGCGCTGACCCCCGACTCCAGCCGCTTCTGGCCGGCCGACAGCTACGCCGAAGGCAGCAACCCGCCGAGCTTCGACAAGCAGTTCGTGCGCGACTGGCTGGAGTCCACCGGCTGGAACAAGCAGCCGCCGGCTCCGGCCGTGCCGGCCGACGTCGCGCAGAAGACCGCCGACAAGTACCGCGAGGCGCTGACCCGCCTGACCCAGTGAGACGTGGTCGCGTGAAGGAAGGGGAGCCTTGGCTCCCCTTTTTCATACGCACGGCGCAAGCGCCTGATCGGCCAAGAAAAATTGCTGGACTAAAGGCCCTCAGCTGGTATCATGCGCACCGCTTTGGGAAGATGCCGGAGTGGTCGAACGGGACGGATTCGAAATCCGTTGTGTCAGCAATGGCACCTAGGGTTCAAATCCCTATCTTCCCGCCATATCCAAAGCCTAAGCCCCTGAAATTCCTAGAGTTTCGGGGGCTTTTGCTTTTCTGGGGCTGTTGCTGTCGATAAAGTGTCGAAGACCGAGTGATTGACTTGATATCAAGGCAAGGGATGTGCAGTGATTAACAGCTTCTTTCTGATTGTCTTTCTTTCTTTGACACTTCTCGCTATCTCCTTTGTGGAGCAAGTTTTAGTGGCATCCGGCGGTGTTTCTATCTCTGATCGCCTGCAAAATCACTTTTTAAAGTTAAAACTAGATGACAAGGTGGCTCATCTAATCATCGCTGGACTGGTAATCCTTTTTTTCGCTTTTGGTGTGTGCGCGGATATCGGGCTGAAATTTGAGCCTGAGTGGGTTCTGTTGATTGTCTCTTTGTTTGGTGGTGGCGCAGTATATATTGTGCTTAAAGATCGAGCGATGAGGGGCTTTATTAAGGATAATAAGTATCTCGTTGGGTGGGGCTCTGCTTTGGTTGCTCTCTTAGTTAATAATGTTGCCAGAGCGGTTACTGATGGTGAAATAGCTGATGCTGTTAGTTTTGAGGCAGGTAATTTCCCGGTTGCCCAGGGCTTTGTCTCTATAGTCGTTACCTTGTTTGTATGGGTTCTGGCGCTGTCGCTTATAGCGATCATTGCATACGTGCTGGCGGCTGTTGTCCTTCTCATCGGGAAAAATATGGATGGAATGGGTAGTTCTGCAAGATTTTGCGGCCCTGGATTAAAAAAGCACAGAAAGAAGCAGGCTGCTCTTAAAACTATACGCCTTGCTGCAATAATGTTGGGAAGTATTGTCTATGGGTATATCGCTCCTGAGGCAATAGAGAGAATGTCCTCGGCTCCTTGGTTTGGGCGTTTAATAAATAGTTTGATAGTTTTCTCCTCATATCATCTGAAGCCTGATATTTGTGGATTGAGCAACATGGGAGAGGGCGTTTGGGTGGCTCAAATACGTTATAAGTGGGCCTCGGTCGCGATTCCTGATAAGGACGATGGCTATGTGTTTGTGATTAAGAACTGTCCGGTAAGAGTGAACTAATTTACTAGCTTGAGTATGTTTTCTCTAACTGGATTGAAAGCAACTGCATCTTGTAAGTGGCCCGGCGCCAAGTGTGCATAGCGCATGGTCATAGCAAGGGACGTATGTCCGAGGATTTTCTGCAGGGTCAGGATGTTCCCGCCGTTCATGATGAAATGACTGGCGAAGGTGTGCCGAAGCACATGCGAGGACTGACCGGCAGGAACCGGTAAGCCAGATGCGCCCATTGTCTTGTCGAAGCTGTTGATGCAGTTCGAGAAGGGGCCGTGTTCCTTGAAGTGCTGCTGAATCCTGGCCTCCAGCTCCTGGGCAATCGGTATCGAGCGACTGCGCTTGCCCTTGGTATTAACGAAGGTGATCAGCTGATTGCGTACCCGCTCGGGCGTCAGGCCCTGAGCTTCTCCCCAACGTGCTCCTGTTGCCAGGCAGATCGCCGCGATCATGGCGACGTGGGGTGTCTTACAACGCTTGTGGATGGCCTCAAACAAAACCTTGATCTGGTCATTGGTCAGGTAGGTCAGCTCCTTTTCCTGAAGGCGTAGCGGGCGGACCCTGGCCAGTGGATTGGGGTAGTCGATTTCCCCGAGCTGATGCAGCACGTTGAAGACAGACCGCAGGTAGCCGAGCCTGTTGTTCAGGGTTTTCGGATTGGCGCCGGCTTTGAGTGCTTGGGTGCGATACTCGGCGTATTCATTGCCGGTCATCTTGATGGCTACCGGATCGCCCAGGGTCTTAGCCAGCTCATCCAGTAAGCGCCGGCGTGCTTCCCCATCCGCCAGGGTGTAGGCGTGCAGGGTGGCCCAGCGGTCGATCAGCTCAGAGAGACGGCGCTTGTCCTTGGGCTTGGGGGACCAATCCGGGGTGTCGATCACCTTGGCCCTGCAGGTCGCTTCGAAGCGCAGCGCCTCAGCCTTGGTTTTGACCGTCTTGCGGAAGCGCTTTCCCTTGATGGGCTCTATATCGACCTTCCAGCGTCCGTTGGGTAGTTGCTCGATTGCCATCAGACAGCCCGTCCCCAGCGCACATGCCGCTCTTCGAGCAGATTCTTGATGTGCTTGTAGATGTCGAACTCGGTCAGGTCCTTGGCGGCGTAGTGGTCGCGGATGACCGGCCAGCATTCCCATTCTTTCAGCCGGTCAAACGCCTTTTTTGCGCCCACCCGTTCCCTTGCCAGCAAGCTGACGAAGTTTCCCAGGAAGAGCTCGACGTTCTTCCCGGAAAAGCCGCGAGCGGTCTTGTAATGGCGCTTGTAGTGGGTGTCCTCGAGCAGCGAATCGGCGGCAATATCGACACGCACATCGTCACGAATCAGCGTCCAGATCGGCTCATATCTGCCGGGACGGGATTGCAGGCGGAACTGAGTCAGGCCATAGCGCCAGAGGCCGTCGAGGTGGCTGGAGAAGGCCGCGAAGGTGCGCGTGTCGATCAGGGCGCCGGTGCGCACGTCCACTGAGCCGCTGGCGAACTGCTGGATGATGGAATGGTGATAGCGCAGCTCGATACGCCAGACGTCCTGGGCCGGGTTGTAGTTGTCCGGGTCCCCCTCGTCGAAGCTGTCACGACGACGCCAGACGCCTTCCCAATAGTCGAGCTTGTCCGTGGCCCTGGCTTGCTCGGTCTTGTTGTAGATACAGAGCTGAATGCCACCGGCAGAGCCGAACATGGAGGTTTCCCCGCGACCGTAGACGCTGGCTTTAGTGGCCCAGGAAATCTCATTGATGCCCGATATGTCGCGATGGGTGCGCGCGCGGCAGTGCATGCGCGCCATCAGATCGGCAGGCGGTTGCCAGCCTTGCAGGTCCAACGCTAGATGCACCGCGCATTGGTTGGTTTCCACATGGGTGAGGACTTCGCGGGCGTAGTAGTCGAGACGGGCTTGCAGACGCTCGGGACTCAGTGCGTCCAGGGCATGGGGTGACACCTCGATTTTCAGGTGGGGGCCGATGACGTCCAGCTTAGCGTTGAAGTTCTTTACCAGCAGGACGAAGCCCAGGTCGGCGTTCTGCAGCTTGTACTGGTAACCGGAGTCACGCCCGACGCGACCGGAGTGCCAGCGCTGGCCGGCGAAATCGACAATGGTTCCGGGCTTCTCGAACAGCGCCATGATCTCGGGGCGGATCAGTCCCCGGTACAGCTGGCGGACCGTATCGACGCCGCAGCGCAGCAGACGGACTTTCGAGAGGTCAGTGAGTACAGCGGTTTTGTCATCGAAAAACAGGCGTCCGGTCGCGGACTCGTTGAACTCGTTATCGACTCGCAGTTGATCCTTAACGCTCATGCTGTTCGCTCCAAATAGCTACGAATTGAAACTCGGTTAATCGGTTTATCTGACGTGTTACAGGGACGTCCCGCGCGCGCTTTTGGCGCCGCGCTCGTACCTCGCGACGGCGCGCAAAAGCGCCCAGGAGAAGGCGCGGATCACCATAGGAAGCGCCCTTTCTCAAACGGCACACCCTGCACAAGGGTTCCTTTCTGGGGCTGTCCTGGGGGCTGCGGGGCGGCCTCCTGCTGCTGGCCCTGGCGAGGCTCGGGCATCTGGTCACGTCCACTGCCCCGATCGGCGATCGCCGGATCGAAGTAGCCGTGCTCAACGGTGTTCTTGCAGAAGGAAAACGAGGTCTTGTGCCACGTGCCCTGCTGGGTAAAGCACTCGCAGATATAGGCCCGGTCGCCGGCCCGCACGACCCGATAGCGCTTGCGGTTGCGCTCTATGTAGCCCTCATCACGACTCATCACGCAGGACAGACGCGGGTAGGTCTTGGGCTTGGTCAGCTCGTCATAGATGGGCGCCGAGCTGGGGATATCGGGGATGCGCGGAGTGCGCAGGGCGACGTATTTCTGCGGGCTGATCGGCTCTTTGTCGCTGGCGGCGCCGACCGGGTTTATCAGGGAGCCGACCTGGCCTTTGACCTGCTCGACCAGGCCCTTTTCCTCAGCGGGCGCGCTGGCTTCCAGCTGGGGTTGCTCCTTGCCCAGCTCATAGCGCTCATAGGCGCGGTAGACCATGAACACCGCGCCGAGGATCACCGCGCCGGCCAAGAGGAACTTGGTCGGCAGTTTGGTCTGGAAGTGATGGCTGGCGTTGCTGCTGGTGTAGACGCTGAAGAACTTGCGATCCAGGCGGACGGTTTTCTTGTCGGCATCCTTGAAGCTGCTTTTGACCTCGACCTTCTCGATTACCGAGTCAGACTCGAAGCGCAACAGCTGGGAGGACTTGAACACCCGCCAGTAGTGAATGTGGCCATTGCACAGGCGGCGTAGGTGCACGTCGATATAGCGCGGGTCCTGGGTGACGAGGTGAACCTCGTGGCCCTGATGGCGCATGGTCTCGAAGCGGCTGATGTGCTCCGGTGGCCGGCCTCGGGTATCGCGGGCACCGAACCAGCCCTGCGCCTCATCCACGACGATGATCGAGTCTTGCGGCAGCTGGAACCAGAGTTCGGGATCTTCGAAGTGGAACCATGCTGCCCGCAGCAGTTCGGGCTTGAGGCCGTTGATGTTGTGGAAGTAGACCGGGCGGCCCTCATTGAACGCCTTTTCATCCACTTCGCGGATGGTGTTCAGGGTCTTGCCGTGACCGGGCTTACCGGTGCGGATATAGAGCATGGGGCGGCCTCCTTATGCTTCGATGGAGGTGCCGCCCGGCTTGCGCCAGACCTGGGCACGACGGCGATCCTGGGCCTTGTTCAGACCGGCGATCACCAGCCGCGTGGTCACCGCGGCGAGGAAGATGTTGATGGCTACATCGATCTTGGCCAGCCCGAGAATCTGCTGGATCACCAGGGTGCTGGAGCCCATGCGGCTGACGACGTAGCTGGTGACCTGTTCGAGCAGGACGTTGTAGCCGACATAGGACACGAAGCCGATGCCGACGAGACGAAAGATGAAGTTGATCAGAGGCTGGACCATCATGAAGACCAGCTGAGCTACCCATAGCCAGACAGGCATTACTCACCTCCCGTAGCGCGGCCGACATACACGGCGAAGAAGACCCCAGCAGCAGCCACGATCAGATAGGACAGGTCGCTGGCGAACTGGCACAGCGGCTCATAGGTGAAGGAGAAGGTGCGGCCACCGTTGGTGGTCAGGCTGACGGTCTTGTCGGGCGGGCAGCTGCTGGGCAAGAAGCGGGTGCCCTCGCTGAACATGCCGCCGAGGTTGATCTCCTCGTCATCCTCGGGAGCAAAGGCCGGTTGATCGAGAAAGTCGGCGATCTCGTCGGTCTGGCCAGGGAAGTTGTTGGCGGCTACGTCAGCGCAAAAGGCGTTCTTCTGAAATTGCAGCTGGGCGCAGGCGATGGCATCACCGGAGCAAGAAAGCGGAGTGTCGCAATTAAGGCCACTAGCACCGGTTCCGCCGGTATCGCCGCCGCCAGTGTCTCCACCACCGGTATCGCCACCGCCTGTGTCACCGCCTCCGGTATCCCCGCCCCCAGTGTCACCACCGTCGCCGGGATCACCACCGCCGGTGTCGCCACCATCGCCAGGATCACCGCTGCCGTCGCCGGGATCGGTGGAGCAGCCCTCGCCCTGCGGGTTGGTGTCGCAAGGGTCAGGCTCCGGGGGTGGCGGAACGTCGGGGATCGGCTCTCTGCCGACCGTGGTGCAGGCCGTGCCGTCGAGGTCATAGGTGACGTTGGCGAAAATGACCTCGTACTTGGGATCGGTGTCGGGCTGGCCGAAGAGGTCTTGACCGGTTCCGCCAGGATTGACAGTGCCGGTGCAGCCGCTGAGGCAATAGGTCTGCGGCAGAGGAAAGCCGAAGGCTACAAAGCTCGGATCACCTACGGCGACTTCTTCACGGCCCAGCGGCCAGGTAAGGGTGTCGGTAGTGCCGGCCTCGCAGGTGGTGCGGTAGATAAAGCAGGGGCGGCCAGCAGTGCATGAAAACCCCTGGCCATAGAACATCTGGCCGTCATTGCGCTTGAAACTGAAAAGACAAACATCGCGGTTAATAGCGCCGCCGGACTGAGGGGCGGCAGCAGTGATGGTGCCGTTACTCGCGAACGCTTGAGCAATGGGGATGGCCGCATCGCAAGCGGCCTGGACGTTGTCGTAATACTCACCGTTGACCTCTAGCTGCCAGGTAGGGGCGGCACGGACGGATTGAGAGGCCAGCAGAAGGAAAAGAAACAGTAGGCGGCGCATATCTACACCCGCCCGAAAAACAGCGCCCACAGGGCGGCGATGGTGACGATCAGGACAAACCATTCTTGAGACATGGCAGTAGTTCCAGCTGGATAAGAAAACCCCGCCGGAGCGGGGTTGTTCTTGCCCGGCACGGGACGTGACGAGCAGGCTTACAGGGCGCGACGCATGTACTTGAAGGCCGCAGCGGCCACCAGTACGCCGAACACGGCCCAGCCGATGGTGCCGACGTCAGTGCCGGCGGTATCCAGGGCGGTGGTAGCGCTGGCCGGGACAGCGGCGTAAGCCTGCTGGATGGACAGGACACCAACAGCAGCAGCGGCGCCGAGGGTGCGTTTCAGGTTGTGCAGGTGTTGCTTCATGGGTGATACCTCATTGCTTGAGTACTTTTTTCAGGACGAGGAAGCCGAACACCAGGGCGAACAGGGTGATTGCTTCACCTTGCAGCTCGGCCACGTCATCCCAGGTCAGGGCAGTCCCGTAGAGGGCCTGCATTTCCTCCTGGGTGAGGCTGACCAGAGTTCCGGTGCAGATGGGTTCACCACCGGCACCGACGCTCCAGGCGCCCTCACACGCGAGGAAATTCACAGGGGGCTCCGGCAGCGCGGGCACGCCTGAATCAGTTGCCAGTCACGCGCAGGGGCGCAGGCGTAGCAGTGATTGCAGAAGATGCGCACCATCGGAGCCGCCCTCTAATCAGGACTTGGCGGCGTCAGCCGGGGCAGCCGGCTTGGCGGTCTGGTTCGGTTGCTGAGTCGGGCGCTGGGCCTGCTCGCGGGGCTTCACCGACTCGATGTGCAGGGCGAGATTCTTGCCCTTGTTCTGGCCGCCACGGTCCACCTCGAAGGTGATGCGGACCATTTCCAGCGGCTCGAAGTGAGCGCCAGCGGCGAACACCTCGTCGGCGTGGTCATCGGCCACAGCCATGCCGATGATGGACAGGCCGTGCTCGGTCTTGCCGTCCGGCTCATCGCCGTAGAAGACCTTCACGTACTTCGCGCCTTCCATTTCGGTTTTTTGGGTGCCCAGGAATGCGACTTCCATAGTGGAACGTGCCATGTGTGTTACCTCGCTAGTGGTGCGCCTGATTGCGCGGTTTGCCTTTCAGCAGGCCGAGCGAGTCCACACGGGCGAACTGTTCAGTTTTTCGCCCGAGGGGTTTCTCGGTTTGCCGGGGTTTTACAACTCGGCCAATGCGCGGGCCGTTATCGCGTCAAACACCAAGGGCCACGGCCCTTGTCATCCCGTGTCGCCACCGTCGCCCGGGACTGGCGGGCCAGTCCCGGACGCCGGCGGCGATGGACTTTCAACAGCGGGGGCTGCTGGGGTGGCTTGGCCATTGTGTTGGAGCGAATCGCGATAGTGAGTGATCTTCATGCCGATCCAGGGGAAGCCGAACAGCACCACAACCAACAGCACGACGGGCAGAAAGATGCCCCAAAAGAAGCGGGCCGATTGCTCCAACCGATGCTGCTCAGACACGGCTCAGCCCTCCAACTCGAACGGCTCCCGAATCGGCACGAAGGGCGTTGGATTGCCCGAGTCGTAGATAACGTGCCAGTACTTCGGGGGCCGGGGCGGTGGCGTATGTCTCGCGCAGATAAAAGCCGGTGTCGCCTTCCAGATTCCATCGACCTTGGTAACTGACGCGGGGCGGCATTGGTCGCAGGGTATGGACTGGCAGGGAGCGAACGCCGGTACGCGACGGGACCAGCACACAGAGCAGTCGCAGGTGGCGGGGTGCGGTCGGTGCAGATAGCGGTCGAGAGTGTTCATGGTTCATGCCGTCCACTCCTGTTCCAGCAGCCAGGAGCGCAGCAGAGCGCTATTGACCATGCGCAGCTTGCCGAGCTTCACCGAAGGGAGAATGCCGCGATAGACCCAAGCGCGGGCAGTGCCGAAGCTGATTCCGTTGCGCTCGGCCCACTTCTCTATTGGTTCTACATCCTGTTGTGGCCCAGCGAGCTTGCCGGGCTCCAGCTCTTCCAGTTCCATGCTCGTTCCGTCACTATCTGTGTCATTGCATACGGATTGACCCTATCCGTTTTGACTAGAGTCGAAACGAATCATATTCAGATAGAGTCAAATTGGATAGAGCTTATTTAGATCAATCTGGAATGATAAAAGAACGCGTTATAGCCGTGCTAAAGCACAGTGGCCTCAAGCTGCCTCAGCTGGAAGAGCTGACGGGCATCAGTAGGTACACCTGGAGCAATCTGAAAAATCCGGCGAAGGCACGAGAGATCAAAGCAGAGGAAATTGAGGCAGTAGTGAAGCTCTACCCTCAGTTCGCACTCTGGATCGTCAGTGGCAATGTGCATCCAGATTGTGGGCAAGTAAGTCCTGAGTACGAGACGGCGAATTCAAACTTGCGCAGTCAAAACGCGGGATAGCGATTACTCAAGAAGTAGCTAGGCGCTGGTACGCCCGTAGAGACAGGAAGCGAGATTGATGACAGGGACGAAGCCTCAACGGGAATACATGGTTTCCACGCACATGGACTCTGACTCAGGCGCTGAGTCAGTTCTACCGAACCATCTCTATCAGAGTGCAAGCGATGCGACTTGTGGATAAAGATCGGCCAAAAGAAAACTTCAAAGAATTCACCGTCGATGCCGCTCTCCTGAGAGAGCTTGGTGAACGATTAGTAGGCAAACCCCACGTTGCTTTGTCTGAGCTGGTGAAGAACAGCTATGACGCCGATGCAACGGAGGTCGAGATTCTCTTCGGGGACGACAGCATTACCGTTTCGGATAACGGGACGGGGATGAGTCCATCCGATTTCGTCGATCACTGGTTACGTGTAGGCACCATACACAAGCAAACCAATACAGTTACTCCTCGAGGCCGAATAGTTACTGGATCGAAAGGTATCGGACGCCTATCAGTTCAGTTCTTGGGCGAGCAGCTAGAACTGGAATCCAAGAAGAAAGGAGAGCGTTACTTTGAGGCAGTAGTGGATTGGCCTGAAAATATAGGCGCAGGCGACCTCATACAAGCTGGTGCATATGTATTCCCGAGTGATTCAGGAAATCCAATAAGCGGAAGATTCGTGACTGGGACTTCCGTGACCATTCGAGGCTTGAAGCAGCAATGGGGCAAGGCAGAGTTAAGAGAACTAGCAAGAGATCTTTGGTTCTTGCAGCCCCCTGAGATGCTTTTGAAGTCACTCGACCAAAAAGACAAATTTAAGATCACCCTCAAGGGTGTTGCAGATGATGAGGAAAGAAGCTTTTCCGATCAAATGCATCAAGCTTTCGAGAATTGGATTGCTGTTATAGAGGGTGAGCTCAAAGACGGCAGCAAAGGCGGGGGAAGCAAAGTAAAAGTCACCTTCAAGAACGGTGATGAGTACAATGCATCGTACAAACAAAATACTTCTCTTCTCGATAGTGCTCGCTTCAAGATATATGTATTCAAATTGTCAGGAAAACAGACGGGAGGCATTGAGGTAACGGCGGCACGAAAGTATTTCAGGAAGCATGGTGGGATTCATGTGTATGACAATAACTTCCGCCTTCCATTCTATGGGGGGGAAGAGCAAGATTGGCTAGGTCTTGAGTATGATCACTCCCATCGACTAAATCGATCTGAGTTATTGCCGCCTGAATTTCAAGTTGCCAGCGGTCTCAATGACCTACCAACCAACGGCCGGATATTCGGCTTGGTACAAATTTCCACCTCTCACGAGCGTAAAGTTGCTGCTCAAGCTCAGCTTAGGAGAGGCAACTATCTCAACGTGCAGGTCACTCGTGACAGGCTAATTGATAACGATGCCTTCAAGCAGCTGGTCAATACAGTTAGATGGGCGCTGGACTTCTATGCAATGCGCTCTTTCGAGAGAAGGCAGAAAGAGAAGCTATCCAAGCGGCTAGAGATCCCCGAAACGGAGACCAAGTCGACGGAGATCCAAGAGCAACTCTTTCAAATATCCTTGAGTGCACCCGCCCAGGTAGCCAAGCAGATAGAGAAAGTCTCTGAGAACTTGAGAGAGCTCAGGGAGCTGGAAGATCAGCGAAAGAGTGCAATCAATGCAGAGCGCGTTCTACTGGCTGCGTTAGCTACTACAGGTATGGCTGCGTTGGCAATGGAGCATGAGCTGCAGAAGGAGCTCGTCGTTCTGTATAACATCAAGGATCAACTCAAATCGAAGCGAGGTGCTTTGAACGAGACCAAGATCATTGACGCTTTGGATAACTGGGCGGAGCGAACGACAAGGGCAAGAAAATTATTCTCGCCGCTCATGAACGAGTATGACCGAGACAAAAGAAATAAATACAAGGCAAGGAAAGTCATTGACCAGATCGTGAAGAATTCCGAAGCCGTCATGCGCGACGTGAGCGTCGAAGTGGACATTGCTTCCGATCTTCAGTTGCCAGAAGCGACCTTTGCCGGCTGGAATGCGATCTTTCAGAATGTTTTGATCAACGCCGTAAACGCGATGATCGATTCGAAAGTTAGAAAAATTCATTGCTCTAGTGAATTCGACGGCGGAGAGCATGCCATTTACGTTCAAGACACTGGCGCAGGCGTTCGACTGCACGACAGTTCCGAACTTTTCAAACCATTCGTACGTCGCCTCGAGATACCTGAAGAAAGAAAGAGCTTGGGCTTGGGCGGCATGGGCATTGGGCTAACCATCGTCAAGATGGTGGCTGATTCTTTGGGCTGCGAGGTTTCATTCGTAGAGCCCACTCCCCCTTTCAAAACAGCTTTCAAGATTTCATGGAGCGACCAGTGAACATATTGATATTGGATGACGATCAAGCGCGTGCAGAGGATTGGAAGCTAGAGATAAGTAAGAGCTTAGGCGATGACGCAAGCATAAAAGTTTACGACAATGCTGATGTCAGTCGCGTAATTTCCGAGCTTCACCAAAAAAGACTAAAAGCTCGTGAGGGGAATTATCAGACAGTAGTCGAACTTGACGAAATTGACTTGCTCATAGTCGATTATGACCTTCTCGGCTTGGATACCGAGGGACGTTCTGCTTGGTCAACAGGCGCTGAAGTTGCATATGCAGCAAGATTGATGTCGAAGGTCGGGCCAATCGTCGTAGTCAACCAATACGGAACGAACTCTTTCGATCTAACAATGCGTAGAACATCTCCTTCCTACGCAGATTTGGATTTAGGCAGCAAGCATATTACGAGCCCAGAGCTTTGGAAGGATGAGGGTTTCGAGGGTTTTAGACCCTGGCATTGGCCAAACCTACGCCGTGAGCCTTCTAGATTCAGTGAGTTGTCAAATTTCGTTCTGGAGAATCTAGATAAGCCAGTTGTTGAGGTTCTTAGGCTGGAGCTATCCGACTACGATTCGTCTAGATACGTTTCGCCCGAACTATTGGCAAGGTTGGGGTTGAGTCGCGAAGATGGCATGACTTTTAGGCAGCTTCTCGTAGGTTCTCAGAAAGAGGATGGTAAATACCAACCCAATGCGATAAGTGTATTCAATATACTAGAGAAAGACGCAGAGCTGGTGAAAGACATGCCCCCGGATGTTCTATCTCGACTTGGTGCTGCCGTGCTTGGTCATTGGATGGAAAGGCTGATCCTTCCTAATCAGGAGCTAATAGCAGATGTTCCTCATCTGGCTTATCAGTTTCCGTGGCTTCTAGAGAGCCCAGAGAACCAGGATGCTTGGCAAAATTTGGCAAGGTTAGATCGTGCTCTAGGCCTCAGGCCCGAACTCGAAGATCATAAAGTCTATCCGGCTTGCCTGACTAGCCGTCCTGCTTATTGGGCTAAACAAGCTAGACGAGAAGTTGGCATGCCTGAAGGTTTTTCCATGGCAAGGATTCCCAATCTTGCATTTTGCGAGGACTCATCCACCTTCATGGATAAAAGAGAATGCAAGTCTTTCCCTAGTGACCTTCAAACGTTCGATAGAGAGCGTTGGGTTTTGGATGATTTGCTTGCTGGAGGTGAAAAAGTAAATTATGAGCCACAAGCATATTTGCTGATGTAGGGTGGGAGACACATGGATAGGTCAACTGCCGAAGAGCTAGCAAAGTTTCTTGTTAATCTGCACACTCAGAAACGGCGCGACTTTCCCAATCATCCTGCTCTGGGAAGCTGCAATAGATTCATGCAGAAATATGCCCAAGGATATAATAGTGAGATATTTTTTGCTGATGATGGGCATGGATTGCAAGGAAGGATCAAGGCGATGCTCATTGAGCCAAGAGCTGGAATGGAGACGCCTTATTTACTGATAGATTTAGAGCCGACGGATGGGTTAATAAAGATATTTAGGCTTTTGGTTACCAGGCATGGCAACCTAAATGCAGAGGTGGTCTTCTTGAAAGTAGAAGGAAATAAAAGCCTTTCTTTCGGCTTCAGATATGAGCATCCAGATATATTTGACGGGCCTGGAGGGAAAAAGCACGCATTCTTTCATGTACAACCAATCAAAGCAGCTCGTATTGGTGGAAGAGATGTTGATCTACCTGGGGCAACCAGCTGGCTTCCTACGAGCACTCCAACGTTCTTCATGATGGCTAGCAACGCGTGTGAAGTAATCTTATATGCCATACATTCTGCGTGTGGTTGGGAGTGCCTGGAAACCTTGCGAATCGACAGTTACGTACTCCGTAGGTTTCTGATGACAGGGGATGGGGCAACAAGTGCCTTCTGAGGAGGAAAAGGCGACGCTTAGGATGAAGGCCGTAAGAAGGGAAAGCACGCGGCCTGAAATTCTAGTGCGCAAGATCCTTCATGTAGCGGGGCTTAGATTCCGCATAGCCAAGAAGCCTTTGCCTGGCACTCCAGACATCGTTCTAACCAAGCATAAGACGGCCATCTTCGTGCACGGTTGCTTCTGGCATCGTCATTCTGGCTGTCGCTATGCGACAACGCCGAAAGCTCGACAAGAGTATTGGCTGCCTAAATTCGCAGCTAATGTTGAGAGAGATGCAAGAAAGGCAGCCCAACTAGAAACGTTGGGCTGGAGGGTGTTAGTGGTATGGGAGTGTGAGACGAGGAATATGACAGCCCTCGAGGAGCGCCTTAGGCGGGAGTTTGGCCTTCCTGCTTCGTTTGCTCTACCTGCTCAAGATGGCGCTGAATGCTCAGGCCAATGATTTCGCCCAGCCTCACGGGAACGGCATTTCCAATCATTCGGCCTACCGCTTTGAAGGTAATTTTCTCTGGTGGCATGAATTTGTAGTCCTTAGGAAAGGACTGCAAGGTGGCTGCTTCTCGCAGAGAGATTGCGCGGTCTTGTTCTGTGTCGTAGTGACCAAAACGGCCATTCCCAAAGCCATAGCAAAGGGTGGTCATGGTAGGACTTGGCTCGCTTCCGACCATGCGTCCGTAAACGCTGGGGTAAGTTTTCCCACTGGCTTTTTTGTGACAGTCAGCTCTTAGCTCTTCTGGCCAGTCTTTCCAGGTCCCGCCTGGCTTAGCTTCCCGAATTCGCCGTAGGTTGGTGGCGTTGAGACTGGCTGCTCGATGGAGTGGGTCACGAGGATCACACTGACCTGCGGCTAGCTTCGGTAGGTCGCCAATGGCCTTTTCGACGCTGACCGGCTGCTCATGAGTCTTGGGGATAATCTCAATCGGCCCTAGCTTGGAGGCGAGCAGAACGTGGCGTCGGCGCTGCTGCGGTAATCCATAGTCGACACAATTGACCGTGTCGGCCCAAATCTCGTAATTCTCTTTGCGTAACGCCGCGACAAAGTCGTGATAGACCTTGTGCTTGGTCACGTCTGGCACGTTCTCCATGGTCACCAATTCGGGCTGGATGGCCTTGATCAGCTTTTCGAAGGAATAGAGAAGGGGCCACTTGACGTCGGTAGTGGTGTCCCGGCCTTGGTTGTAGGACGAGAAGGGCTGGCAGGGAGCACAGCCAGCAAGAAGCTTGATGCGGTTTGGACGATACCAGGCAGCGACGTCTTCTGTTTTGACCAGCGCTACGCTCTCTGCAACGAACTTGGCGCCATTGTTCGTCTCATAGGCATACTCGCAGTTGAGATCGATGTCATAGCCAGCTCGAACGCTGATGCCTGTCTTGAGCAAGCCCGCGGTGAGCCCGCCAGCTCCACAAAAAAGATCGACGGCGTCTATTTGATGCATGGTAATGGCCTCCTAGCGGAGGTCATTCTAGCGGCTTCGGCTCGAAAGATCGAGGTCGAGTACTGAAAATTTATACATGCTTTTCAGCTTTTTCGAGAGCCGCTTTGAGCTCCTCAATGCTCAGCCAGTGGCGGGTTGCATGCACGACGCGATGGCAGTTAGCACAGAGAAGAGCTAGGTCAGCTAGGCGTGTTTTTTGACCGGATTCTAGAGTGTGGAGTGGGCGGATGTGATGGACATCGATCAGCCCTAATCCAGCTGTTCCATAGCGTTGCTGGAAGTCGAATCCACACGCCTCACAAGCCAGTTTTCCATGCTTAGCTAGAGCTTCCTTCTTCTTGTCTTCCACGAGTTTTCGGCTTCTTTCTCGCAAACGATGAAGGCGAGTAAGCACCTTGCCTTCAGCAGCTTCGTGAATCTCCGGCTCATCCAAACCCTGCAGTTGGTGGCCTAGTTGCTCGTCTGCATTCACTGCGGCGCGGATGCTGAAGACTATCGACGCAAGCTTCTTGGGTGAGGAAGCGAATTCGTTCCAGACGACCTCTTCATCCTTGTTGCCTTTGATTAAGCCTTTCTTGCCGTCTTTGGTGTAGTCGGGGTCCCAGCGCCGGAAGTTGCCGAGCTTCATGTAGACGCCGTTTGGGTTGCGGAAGCTGGCGGATGAGGTAATACCCAGCGCCTGCCCCATCTTGCCCAAGAATTGGGAAAGCTCCTGCACATCGGGGTGATGCTTGGATGGCAGCGATTCACGATGCCGGAGGTAGAGGTCTAGGGCAAGAATGAGCTCGTCACGGCTCCAGGCGGGATTCGACTGGGTGTTGCTTAAGGTCGGTTGAAAGGGCGGGGTGTTGTTGTGCATTGATGGTATGCGGTTCGTCGTAGTGGCGCGCTGATAGTATCAGCTCGTCTAGGTTGGAGATCGAGGAGGATGCAGAGAATGGATGCAAGACAAATGGAGCTGATGGAGTCACTCATACGCCTGTCCCAAGCTCTTGTGCGTGGGCGATCGGAGCGTTGGTGCATTCGCTTATGGAGCCGCTACATCAAAGCAAGGGATCGTCATCAGTGTGTGCGCTGCCAGTCAAAGGAGCGCATTCAGGCGCATCACATATTTCGGCGTTCACTTTACCCGTGGGGGTGGTATCAGCCAGGCAACGGCATAACTCTGTGCCATGAGTGTCATTGGATGTACCACGAGGGCTTCAACGGTCGCCCTGATCTGAATCAGCCGATTGATGCGCAAGGTGGGGACAACCTGGACGATGTAGCGTACTCATTCTGGCTCCTCCTTGAGGACGCTAGGGATCAAGGGCTCAGCGAGGACGAGTTCTACTTCTTCGAAGATCACATGCTCTTCTTTTTCGTCCGAGTGCAGGGGTATGAGTTCTTTTTGGATGCGGTGGCGCAAGGGCAGATAACTCGTCTGAGGATGGCATACGAAATTTGGCGTCGATCGGGAGAGATGGTCATCAATGACTTCATAAAAGCCAACATGCCGAGTTGGGGCGAAGGTGAGCTTTTCATCTCCATTTGAGCAAGAGCTGAGGCATGCGAAGGCCCGTCTTGCTGCTGCTGTCAGTACTGAGCGCTCCGACCGGTGGTGCCTGACGCTCTGGAGTCGGTTCATCCGCTTGCGAGATGGGGGCTGCTGTTTGAACTGTGGCGGCATGCAGAGGGTGGAGGCTCACCATGTCTTTCGGAAGACGATCTACCCCGCGGGGCGCTTCGAGCTGGGGAATGGCGTGTCACTTTGTAGGAAATGCCACTGGCTGCTGCATGCCGAGTTCAATGGCAGGCCCCTGCCTAATGAGCCGCTCAATGCTCGAGGAGGTGACGACCAGGAAGAGATGGCCTTTCTGTATGGCCTCTTGGCTGATAAGGCTGATGAGAGTGGGCTGGACCATGACGAGTTCTACTTTATCAGCGATGACATGCTTCGTTTCTTCAATCAGTGGCAGGGGTATGACGAGCTAGTTCAGGCATCCGGCGTCAGCCGGCTGAGGAGGGCTCATGAGGTGTGGAGAAGCATGCCCCAGGAGTGGTACAAACAGCTGGCGGATGAGATGGGGCGAGTTCTGCTGAAGGCTGGCCTAGCCCGGGAGGGCGGGCCATAGGTGTCGAAGCAGTGTCGAAATCGTAGAGCCGAAAAGGCACGAAACCAGCCTTGAGCTTGCATGGCACCCTCGGAGTGTGAGGCTTTGCGACGAAACGGAACGGCAAGAATAGGGTTCAAATCCCTATCTTCCCGCCATTCATAGAAAGCCCCTGAAATCCTCGGATTTCAGGGGCTTTTGCGTTTCTGCCGGGTCATGGAGAGGCCGTGCATGCGCTTGTCGCGGTTTTCTGTGTCTGTTTTGCTGTTTATTTGCTATTTTTGTATCAAACGAACATCAGGAGGGCGCCATGAGTGCACTCAGCAAGCCCGGTGTCGACGCCGAAGCCGTCCTGCTCAAAGCCCTGCTCAATACCCGTGAGCAGCTGGGGCTGACTCAGCAGGAGTTGGCCGCTATCGTCGGCGTGAATCGTTCCGCCATCAGCCGCTGGAGCGACAGCGGTGGCCTGCGTCCGCAGAGCAAGACCGGTGAGCTGGCGCTGCTGCTGATCCGCATCTACCGCGCCCTGTTCGCCCTGTTCGGTGGCAATCTCGAGGACATGCGCCACTTCCTGCGTACCGAGAACCGGCATCTGGCCGGCGTGCCATTGCAGCAGATGAGCCAGGTGCAGGGGCTGGTGCGGGTGGTGGAGTACCTCGACGCCATTCGCGGCAAGGTCTGAGCCTACTTTTCCCGTTATCCGCCGTGGCAGATTGAGCGAGTCCCGATATGGATATCTGGCAGGCCTGCGCCGGCGCAGAACAGATGATTCCCCTGCGCGGTCGCCTGGTGCGGCTGGTGGAGAATCAGGAACAGGTGGCCACCTTGCAACTGGTGGAAAGCCTGGAGGAGCAGGCGCTGCTCGAGCAACTGCTGGAGACCAGCAAGCCACCACTGCCGCCCAGTGCCGAACCCCTGCATTACCTGTTGCACACGCCGTTCCGCTACCCGCCGCTGCGCTGGGGCTCACGCTTCGGCCGGCGCCACGAGCCAAGCCTGTTCTATGCCGCCTGCCGGCTGGAAACGGCCATGGCGGAGACCGCCTTCTATCGCTTCGTGCTCTGGCACGGCATGGTCGAGCCGCCACCGAGCGGGCGGATTGTTTCCGAGCATTCCTCTTTCGAGGCGCGCTATCAGGTGGAGCGCGGCATTCGCCTGCAGCTACCGCCTTTCGATCGTCATCGCGAGGCGCTCACCCACCGCAGCGATTACCGCGCCACCCAGGCCCTGGGCAGCGCCATGCGCGAGGCGGGGGTGGAGGCCTTCGAGTACCCCTCGGCGCGCTGCCCGCAGGGCGGCAACAACGTCGCGCTCTATGCCCCGGCCGCCTTTGGCGAGAAGCGCCCGCGCAACCTGCAGCCCTGGTTGTGCGAAACCACCGCCGGCTATGTGGCGTTCAAGAGCGCGCAGGCGCCGGACACGCCGCGCCTGTTCGCCCTGGACCTGTACCTGCTGGATGGCGTGCTGCCGCAGCCAGCCTGATTCAGTGCTGGTGCTCGGCGGCGGGTGCGTCCCTCTGCACGGCCACCTCGACCTCGATGTCGCCGGCCTTCTCGAAGCGCAGGGTCAGCGGGAAGCGCTCGCCGTCCCTGGGCTGCTGGCGTACGCCGAACAGCATGACGTGATAGCCCATGGGCGCGAACTGTACCTCGGCG